>DAOTUI010000074.1:0-10264 GCA_034437035.1 Chloroflexaceae bacterium | reverse complement strand
TCAGAATCGGCTTTTCTTACTTGACAGTCTGAACGATCTCGGACTGCCAGAAAAACTTTCTGGTGCATCAGGAAGGGATGAACAAGTCATTCCGTTATGTTAACTGTCAAGTAGGTTTGAACCATGTCTAACGTGAAAATTGTTATTCCCCGGCATGCCTGGACGATTGCGCCACCACAGGCCATCCCCCAGGCACCCATGACGGCAAGCCGGGAGTTTTCGCTCGCGACGATCCAACAGGGGAGCTTCGATCTCACGGCAACCGTGACCACGGATGCCGCCTATACCTATGCGGTCGTAACATGGGGCCAACCCGAGCAAGCCACCATGTGGGTCGCCCTGTCGTCAAGCTGTTGGGCCTTGATTGCGGAAGATCGATTAAAAGGGTTCTTCGTCCGCTTGCAATAATGGCGTGTTCGGCAATCGGCATGAGACCTGTCTGCATGCATCGGCCTTCCTGCAAGCCGAAGATGACTGTCTGACACCAACACCAACCATTCATTCCATCGCGTAGAAAACACAGAACAAAGCAACACTGAACACAGAGTGCCCGGTGTGTTGCCATTGAAAAACCAGATTAGTTCTCAGTTCTCAGTTTGTTTGTTCTTTCTATAACCCCGCCCGCATAGCCGCCGCGCCGGCCGGGCGCTCGCTCAGCTTCAGCGACAACGCGCGGTGCAGCATCTCTCCCACCGCTGCGGGCACCGCCGGGTTAATCGCGCTGATCGGCTGGAGCGGATCGGGCAACTCATTCTGAATGGCGACAATGCGCTCCAGCGCGGTCGGTGGGCGCCGGCTGGTCAGCAGGTGGTAGAGCGTGGCCGCCAGCGCATAGAGATCGCTGCGCGGTTCCGTCCCGGAGCCCTGGATCTGCTCCGGTGGGGCGTAGTGCGCCGTGTAGCCGAACACACTGCTGACACTGTCCGCCGCCGTCTGCTGTTCCAGCGCGCCTTTTGCCAGGCCAAAGTCCAGCAGGATCACCTGGCCCTCCGGCGTCAGCTTCAGGTTTTGCGGTTTGATGTCCCGGTGCAGCACTGGCGGCGTGTGACCATGCAGATACTCCAGCGTGGCCAGGATCTGGTCTGCCCAGGCCAGCACCGCCGCAACCGGCAGTGGGCCGGCCTGTTGCAGCAGGCGGTCGGCCAGGTTATCCCCCGCGAAATATTCCATCACCAGAAAGCGGCTCTGCTCTTCCTGGAAATAGTCGGTCACCCGGGGCAGGGCCGGATGACGCAGCGTCGCCAGGATCTGCGCTTCGCGGGCAAAGGCCGCATCAAGCTGACCACCTGTCACCAGCAGATGCTTGAGGGCCACCCGGCTGTTGAGCCGCTGGTCAATCGCCGCGTAGACCGCGCCCATCCCGCCACGGTCAATCAACTGCACCAGTTGGTAGCGGTTATGCACCAGCATACCGGGAGCCAGTTCGCCCGGCGTGCCTGCTATCACCGGATGCGTCCGGGTCGGTTGCGCTCCCGCCGGTTGCGTCGGCGGATGATCAGCGGGTTCCTGGCTGGTCAGTTGCCCTACGGTGCGCGTCTCCTCCGACTGGGGAATCAATCCCTCGCGGGTGGGTGCGGCTGGTGCAACCGTGCGCCCCCTGACCCGGCGGCGGACAACGACCAGCGTGCCGGTTGCCAGGATCAACCCACCCAGGAGGTAGGGCCAGTAGCCGCGCCCCAGCGATGCCAGGGTGTAGCCGGGGTTGACGGCCACCGTCACCACTTTTTCCCGCACGGGGAAGTCGCGCACAGCCTCAACCCCCCCTTCAGCGCGCAGTTGCACCGTCACCGCCAGATGTAACCGCTGCTCACCCGACCGGCGGGGCGTGACATCCCAGGCCCACTCGGTAAAGCCGGTGCGCCCGACCGCCTGCTCTGCGTTGTTGAGCGGCGTGATTGTGAAGTTGTCACCCAGCAGACGGGCGCGCATAAAGGTGCCCACCTGGACCGGCTCGATCTCCGGGGGGCCGCTTCCCTGCAGATCCTCGGTTAGCGGATCGGTTGCCGGTGGGTCCAACCCCAGCAGTTCGCGCGTGATGCGTACCTCCACCCGCTCGGTCTGCCCGACGGTCATTGTCTCCGGCGGATTGAAGAGCATGCGACCGGGCGCGAGCCGTTCCAGTTCGGCCTCGATCCGCTGCGCCACGGTCTGGGGTGCAGTTGTACCTGCCGGCTCCGCGGTTTCCTCCGGCGCTTCGCCCGCTGTCTCCGGGATTTCCGTTGCCGCGATTGGCGCTTCGTCCGGCGCTGCGCTGGTCGGCATTTCCGTTGCACTGGTGATCGCCACTGTTGGTTCTTGTGCCATTTCGGCCGGCGCACGACTACACGCCGCGACGGAGAGCATGATCACGACCAGCAGACCCGGCAGCAGATAGCGCTGCGGTGAAACGCTATCCCAGGCAGAGGCAAACAGCGGACCAGGAACAAACAGGGTGTTCGATAGCCACGCACCCGGTGCGCGTTGTTCGCTATTCCGCTGTTCTCTATGCTCTATATGCCGCGAAGGTTTCATACGATGGTGCTCCCTACAACCAGTTATCTATTCGGCTTGCGACGACTCGATTAACACACACCGAAGCTACCCCTACCCCCACTTCACCCCCGCCAGCGCCGCATCATACTGTGGCCCCAGGCGTGACCAGTCGTAGGGCGCGGCGATGGCCCGCCAGTCACGCCGGCGCAGGTCGGCGCAACTGCGCAGCGTGGTGTGCAGTCGCCCGACCAGTTCTTCAAACGAGTCATACAGACAGTCGGCATGATGCTCGGACGGCAGGAGCTCCGGGTAGGTCAGGCGGCGCGGCAGGATGGGAATACAACCACAGTAGAGCGCCTCGACGATCCCGATGCCGAAGAACTCCTGGATGGCCGTGCTGACCACCAGATCGGCCTGGTGCAGCAACCGACTGTAGGCCGGCTGATCGGCCGCATATCCCCAGTGAACAATCCGCCCGGACCAGCGTTCGCGCGCGGTGATAAACTCGGACGCATTGGGGTCCACATGTTCTCCCGCCACAATCAATCGGAAGTCTGCGCCATGCGCCGCGACCACCTCCAGCGCATCGAAGAAGACCTGTGGCTGCTTGTCATAATCCCAGCGGCTATTCCAGAGGATAACCGGCGGCCCGGAGCGCACTGCCGACGAGTGAGCCGACCCATTCACCGACAATGCCTGGTCATGGCGCTGCAGGTCAATGCCGGGGGGCAGCACCTGCGACTTCGCCGCAATCAGGTCAATCGTCTCCAGCTCCTGGTAGTCGTGGTAGCGCCCCAGCAGGCCGGGCAGCGTCTCCAGGAAGCTGCGCCGGTGAAAATCGGAGTTGAAGAAGATCGCGTCGGCCACCAGCGCGCTGGTGTAGTTCATCCAGGCGAAACCCAGGTCGCGCGCCCGACCTTTGGGCAACGGGTAGGTAAGCTGGTTCTCATGAAAGTAGAGCACTGCCGGAATATCGGGCGGGTAGAGGTCGCGGGTCAACGCGCGAAAGGCCGCCAGGTCCAGCATATCGGTGGTGAGGATCAGGTCGGGCCGGATGGGTACTGCGCGCGCCATTCGGGCCAGCGCTACCGCCCCGCCGCGCATGCGCCAGCGCCAGCCGCCCTCAGTGGGCAGGGTAAGCAGCGTTATCTGGTGCCGGCTGTGAGTCGTGTAGCCGCCGGCAACCGCGGCATGCGAGCCGCCGTGGTAGGGGTTCAAGAACAGAATATGCATACTGGCGCTCCTCATACCGATGTGTTGTCATAGCCACAGCGCACACCGAGGACGCAGCGATGATACACAGGAACGTGCCGCCGCTGCGCCCGCTGCGCCCACTCCGGCTGATTGCTGGTTTGCCGGCACATTGGTATCGGGGTCTGACTGCTGCCAGTATATCATGGGCGAAAAACCCGCAGCGCAGCATATGTTCCCGCCGCCGGGCCACCCGCCTCCCAGGGTGTCCCCAGCGCAACCAGCAACCGGCTCAACCAGTCGTCGCCGCTTTGTTTTGCTGCCGGTCCACTCAGCAGCAGATAATCGCGGACACGGGTCAGCGCCACGTAGAGCAACCGCTCGCGCTCGGCCCGTTCCATACGCCGCTCCTCGGCCAGTGCCAGTTGGTAGGCAATCGGCTTCTCCCAGTCGCCGGTCGTCCCGCGCAGTTGCACTGCCGCGCCATACGCCCGCCGCGCCAGCCACTTCGCCGTCTGCGGCGGACTGCGGCGGCCCAGGTCGGGCAGTACCACGATGGGGAATTCCAGCCCTTTGCTGCGATGCACCGTCATCAACTGCACGCTACCTTCGGCCTCCAGCGGCGCTTCGCCCTCGCGCGGCTCCTGCCGCAGCAGCGCATCCAGGTAGGCGCTAAAGGCGCTCAACCCGCCGCTCCCGGCCCGCCGCGCCGCCTCCAGCAGCTTCTCCACATTGGCCCGCCGCCGCTCCCCGTCGTGTAACCCGCTGATCGTTGCCGGATAGCCCGTCGCCGCCAGTGCCGCCCGCAGCAGTTCAACGACCGTCACCCGCCCGCGCAACGCATGCAACTCCCGCAATGTCTCCCGCGCAAAGAAAAGTTCTGAGTTTTGAGTTTTAAGTTTTGAGTTCGCAGTTCCCGGTTCTGGGTTCGCAGTTCCCGGTTCTGGGTTCGCAGTTCTCAATTCTTCTCCCCCACTCGCCAGCAGTGCATCCCACAAACTATGCGGGTTGGCAAAGCGTAGCCGCAGGATCGTGGCATCGTCCAGGGCGAAGAGCGGCGAGCGCAGCACACCTACCAACGCCAGTTCATCCGCCGGATCATCCAGCACCCGCAGCAGATGGATCAGATCCTGCACCTCTTTGCGCCCATAGTAGCCGCGTCCCGCCGTGGTCAGGTAGGGGATGCCCGCCGCGCGAAAGGCCCGCTCGTAGTGTTCAAACGCCGTCGATGCCTGAAACAGCAGCGCCATATCGCCATAGCGGGGCACGCGCCAGCCATGCGGTCCATCGGGGATAATCGCGCCGGCTTCACCCGCCACCAGCGCCTCGATGCGTTCGGCCAGCGCCTGCGCTTCACAGTCGTGGACGGTGGCGCTGTTGCCCTCACCCGGAACGATATGCAACTCAACGCACTGCGCATGCGCGGGCGGTGGGCGATGGGCCAGCAACTGCTCAAAGGGTACTTCGTAGCGGCGCAACGGCTCTTCCCGCGCAAAGATCGGCGCAACCGTGGCGTTGATCCAGTCCAGCAGCGGGGGATGCGCCCGAAAGGAGGTGTTGAGCGCCACCGCCTGCCCACCCAGGTGTTGCAGCGTTTGTGCCACCTCCTGAAAGACGCTCACATCGGCCCCCCGGAAGCGGTAGATGGACTGCTTGGCATCGCCGACGATAAACAGGCCGGGAGACGCGGCCACGTTCTCGGTCAGGCCGGTCAGGGCATAGATAATCGCCCGCTGATCTTCGTTTGTGTCCTGGAACTCATCCACCAGCACGGCGCGCAGTTCGGCCTGCCGGCGCGACCGCACGGTGGGATGTCGCTCCAGCAGATCGCGCGCCCGCACCTCCAGATCGTCATAGTCGAGCGTGTCTCGCTGCTCCTTGCGGCGGGTGTAGTGCGCCACCACCTGCCGGTAGAGTGCGCGTAACGCCAGGATTACCTGCGCGGCCCGCTCTTCCAGATCATCATCGCCGACCAGTTCCAGCAGTCCGGCATGCTCGCGGTAGCTATCGCGTAGCGTGCGTAGCGCCTCCTTCGCCGCCGCCAGAGCATCCGCCGTGGGCCAGTTCTTCTTGCTACCCCCGCGCAGGTCGATCTGGTTGATGCAGCGAAAATCAATTGTTGCCGGTTGCGATTCCCCTTCCGGTTGCCACTCACCCACCCCGGACTCTTCCAGCCAGTCGGCAATCGTTCGCACCTGCCCACCGATCCGGTCGTCGTCGCGGGCGGCCGGGGCCAGATTCTGCAGGGTTGCACATGCCTCCCGCCAGCGCGCACCGCTCAGCAGGCTGTTCAACAAATCCGCCTGCAACTCCGCCAGGCGCGTGCGCCACTCCTCCCGCAGGGCCGCCGGGTTGTCCGGCAGGTCGGCCAGGGCCATGCGCACCTCCGTGCCCGCCCGGACCATCTCGGTCAGGATGGTTCGCAACTCGCCCAGCCCAAACTCATCAAACAGAACGGTGACGGCAGGACCGCTCCCCGCGTCTTCCGCGACGGCCGCACCCAGCGCGGCATCAACGCTCTCGGTCAGCAGCAGCAGCGCCTCAACCTCGTCCAGTACGCCAAAGTGGGGGTCAAGCCCGGTTTCGGCGGGATGCGCCCGCAGCAGCGTGGCGCAGAAGCTGTGGATCGTCCCGATGCGGGCGGCTTCAATCGCCGCGCGGCGCTCCTCCCAGGCCGCCCGCTCCGTCCGGGCAGCAGCGCGAGCGCGCTGCTCAACCGTTGCGCGCACCCGGTCGCGCATCTCGCGGGCGGCTTTCTCAGTGAAGGTGATGGCGAGGATATCCCGATCGGTGTCACTGTCGGCATCGACCAGCAGTCGCAGGTAGCGTTCAACCAGCACGCGCGTCTTGCCGCTGCCTGCCCCGGCGGTCACTACCAGGTTGCCGGCGTGGGTAATTGCCTGCAATTGTTCCGGTGTAAAATCCATATCTGACTACTCGGCGCGTTTGATATATTCGATTACCCCCTGGAGGCCCAGTTGCCGCTCCATGCCAAGCAGATGATCCAGCACCGGGCGGTAGAGATTCGGCTCGGTCAGCATGCGCCGGGCCGCGCGGGTTGAACCAATCCAGTTGAGGTGATGGTAGGCGATCCACTCGGCAAAGCCCTCGCGCAGGGTTTCGTCCTGCAGCAGGGGGCAGTTCTCGCCCTGCCAGGCGTGGGCATACTCGTGTGCGACGGTTATGCGAAAGATCAGCCGGGGCAGGCCGTAGAGCATATAAATGATGCGCAGCCGGCCATGGCGCTGATATACCCCTAGCAGACTGCGCGCCGTATCGGGCGTTTCAGCGGGTTCACCATCCGCCGCGCCTTCAGGTGATCGCAGTGCGTTGAGCGTGGGCGCATCAACCAGACGAAACTCCACCCCGACATTAAGCCGCAGATCGAACTGGGCGATCAGCGCGGCGACCGTCTCATCAAAAATCGTCCGCGCGACAGCCGGATCATAGATTGCCGTGCTGTGACAGCGCGCACACTGCCGCCGGCCATCGTGGAGTTGCCAGTAGTTCGGGCCCAGCGGCAGGCCGCAGCTAGCGCAAAATTGGCCCGCCGCCACACAGTTCCGGCAGTAGCGCTCGGTACGGTCAAACAGTGTGTAATAGCCGCCAATCAGCGGCCCACCACAGGCAGCACAGCGCTGCGTCGCCGCAACAGTTTCAGGTTGAGCCGATTGAATTGCCATGGGTTCTCCCGCTGCGTCGTTTCAATAGATCACCGTGAAGCATAGCACAGGTGGCGGTAAACGTAAACAGTTGTTGGGGGATGGCGATTGGCGATTGGCGATTGGGGGTTGGGACGCGCTTCTGCGCGTCCGAGGCACCTGTCCATCACATTCAAACCAGGTTGCCGCCAAAACAGCAATGAGCCGGAATATGTGAGCACGAAGCGCAGAGCAGCCCATTCCCGTTCACCATCTCTGCGTCCTCTGTGGCTATGACAACAAAGCGGTACGGTTCTGGTTCGCGGGGAATGCTATACTCGGTCGTAGGGAGAAGAATGCCAACGAGAAACAACGACGAGGAGTTCGCATGCTCGCCAAAGTCTATAGCTGCGCTGTCATCGGGCTGGAGGGTGTCCTGGTCGAGGTCGAAGTCGATATCGCACAGGGACTGCCCGCCTTCACCGTCGTCGGGTTGGGTGATACCGCTGTGCAGGAGAGCCGCGAGCGGGTGCGCGCCGCCATTCGCAACAGTGGGCAGACCTTTCCAATGAAGCGGATTACCGTCAACCTTGCGCCGGGCGATCTGCGCAAGGCCGGTCCCGCCTACGACCTGCCGATTGCCGTGGGGCTGCTGCTTTCCTCCGAGCAGATTGCAGGCGATGTCAGCCAGTCCATCTTTATCGGGGAACTGGGGCTGGACGGCACGCTGCGCCATACCGACGGGGTGTTACCGATGGTTGCCATCGCCCGTTCCAACGGCATCGAGACGGTCTATGTGCCCTACGAGGATGCTCCCGAAGCGGCGCTGATCGAGGGGCTGACGATTGTGCCGGTACGCACCCTCGGCGATCTGGCGGCGCATATCGCAGGTGATTGCGCCCTCGCGCCCTACCTGGCCGACCTGCGCTTTGACGAGGCCGAGGCGACCTACCCGGTGGATTTCCAGGATGTGAAGGGGCAGGAACATGTCAAACGAGCGCTAGAGGTCGCCGCCGCCGGTGGGCACAACATGCTCATGTCCGGTAGCCCCGGCTCCGGCAAGACGCTGATGGCCCGCGCGCTGATCTCGATCCTGCCGCCGATGAGCCTGGACGAGGCGATTGAGGTGACGAAGATCTACAGCGTCAGCGGGCAACTGCCCAAGGACACGCCGCTGATCCGGCAGCGGCCCTTCTGCTCACCGCACCATACTACCTCGCTGGCCGGGCTGGTCGGTGGGGGCGCGGGGCGCGTCCGGCCGGGGATGATCTCGCTGGCGCACCGGGGCGTGCTCTTCCTGGACGAACTGCCGGAGTTTGGTCCCAAACTCGAAGTTTTACGCCAGCCGCTGGAAGACCGTGTCGTCACCCTGAGCCGCGCCTCGGGCAGCGTGACCTACCCGGCCTCGTTTATGCTGATTGGGGCACAAAACCCATGTATGTGCGGCTATTTCAACGATCCCGAACGCGCCTGCACCTGTAGCGCGGCGGCCGTGGCGCGCTACCAGAAACGCATCAGCGGGCCGCTCCTGGATCGCATTGATATTCATGCAGAGGTGCCGCGTGTCAACTACGACAAGTTGAGCAGCGAACGCCGCAGCGAACCCTCCAGCGCAATCCGGGCGCGGGTCTGCGCGGCGCGGGAACGGCAGCAGCAGCGCTTCCGCGACACGCACCTGCTGACCAACGCCGACATGGGGGCCGCCGAGATCCATACTCACTGCGCCCTCGACAGCGCCGGGCAGAGCTTGATGAAGGCCGCCGTGCGCCAGCTCAACCTCTCCGCGCGCGGCTACCACCGGGTGCTCAAGCTGGCCCGCACCATCGCCGACCTGGTCGATCTGCCGGAGATTGCCCCGGCCCACCTGGCGGAGGCGATCCAGTATCGCCCACGGCGAGCGGAGTAGGGTTGGGGATGAGGCGACGAGGCGATGAGGCGACGAGGCGGTGAGGCGACGGTGAGTGGTGTAGGGACGCGCTTCTGCGCGTCCGCCGCCCGCGCCGATGCAAGAAATGCTGCTCTGGAATGGCTGTCGCGTGATGCGAGTGGTCGGCGGGTGAGGGCACAACCGTCCACGAATAGGGCCACAAATGTACGAATGGCGCAGCGATGACGCGCAGAGGCGATGACACGATGACGTAGGGATGCGCGGAGACGCGGCCAGTGGCACAAAGAGCCCAGATCGGGTAGACTTCCCCAGACTGGTTTTGTCTCAGAGGAGGTGGCAGCATGAGCGGGTTAGATGCCTTGCAATCGGTGCAGTTTGTGACGGTTAAGGGAAAACGGCTGGCGGTTCTGAGTGCGGAGGATTGGGAAGCCCTGATCGAGTGGTTAGAAACCGTGGAAGATCTGGCGCGGGCGCGCCAGGCATTTGCCCAACTCAAAGCAGCCGGTGGCGACCGGGAACAGGCCGGCTGGCGCAAGTGGAGCGATGTTGAGGGGGAACTGGTGTGAGCCGGTACCATGGTTTTTCGAGGCGACATAACGCGGATTACGCTGTATATTGCCAGGCCGTACGGTGAGATGCTTCCTTCCGTCAGCATGACAGTGGAGCTTTGTTGCAACACGATGCGCCAGGCACGCGGCTACAACCGGGTATGATCAACCTGGCGTCCGCAGGTGCGGCTACAAGCCGCGCCTACAACCGGGCATAATCAACCTGTTGCCCGTAGTCCGCAGGTGCGGCTACAAGCCGCGCCTACAACCGGGCATAATCAACCTGTTGCCCGTAGGTGCGGCTTGCAGCCGCACTTGTCGCCGCGCCTACGTTGAAAGCGCCCTGCTAATGCCTGGTATGCTATAATGGCAGCGGGTGGCGAGAGGCGTGGGTGGGGGAGTTGTGTCGCACGAGTATAACCGAAACAACCAGTTACCACTTACCACGGAAGGCAACCAATGAGCCAGACCCTGACAATCTCTGATGTCCTCTATGCGCGCCTGGAGCAGATTGCATATGCGCG
>DAOTUI010000073.1:0-11917 GCA_034437035.1 Chloroflexaceae bacterium | reverse complement strand
GAGTTCATAAAAATTCCCCACGAGCGGGTCAAAAACGGACACTTGGGAAGCATCTCGCCCCACATGGTGACGAAAATTGCAGAAATGTTTTACACATCACGAAACCGTGTACGCCAAAGTGGGGAAAACGCCCCAAATTTTGTCAGTTTTTCAGACTCAAGTGGGGTGGGATTTCTATTTAGTGCCCAAAAAAATAAGCGAACGGTGATTCAACAACATGGAGCGGTTCTAATTCATGGTATACTACGCGGTCGTATAGTTTAATTTTTTGTTAAGTTCGTTATGAAAAAGTTAAGTTAGTGTAAGGAACCAGCATATGGAGATTGAGGCTAAATTTCGGATTGACGCGCCGGACGCATTTACCCAACTTCCGAAACTCGACCGGCTTGGAACCTATACCCTGCACCCGGAAGCGGAGAGTGAAGAGCAGCGCAATACCTACTACGATACGGACGACGGCCGCCTGCGGGATGCGCGTTATGGTCTGCGCACACGCGAGGTTGCCGGGCGCAGCGTGGTCACGTTGAAGGGGCCAGGCGAGGTCGCCGCGGGCGTACATCGCCGGGCCGAGTGGGAGTTTCCCGCAGATACGCCCAACCCGGCAGCCTGGCCGGACGCCGCCGCGCGTGAGCAGGTCTGCAACATCATTGGCGACGCGCCACTGGTGCAACTGCTGACGATTGAGACCCGCCGCCGGCATATTTATGCCGAACGTGGCGGCACACGCATCGCCGAGATCAGTCTGGACGAGGGCACGATCAGCGCCGGCGCAAAGACGCAGCCCTTCCGCGAACTTGAAATTGAACTGCTGCCCGACGGCACCCCCGACGATCTCGACGCCCTGACCGCCGCACTGCGCAAACATGTCACGCTCATCCCCGAAGAACGCTCCAAACTGGAACAGGGCCTGGCACTGCTTGAGCAAAAGAGTTCGTAGCCCGTACGCCTTGTAATCTATAGGCTTACGCAACAGGCAACACACGCTATCTGACACACTGCACATCATAGGAGGTGACAAAAAGTATGACCGTAGAAACGCTGTCGGTAGAAGCATTGATGGAACAGTACGCCGTTGACCGGGAGCATGCACGGCATGTCGCGGACCTGGCATTACTACTGTTTGATGAACTGACCGAGGTTCACAACCTCCCGCCGGAGACGCGCCCCCTGCTGGAGATGGGCGCACTGCTGCATAACGTCGGGTTGAACAGCGATCCCGCGCAGCACCACACAGTTGGGCGCGATATCGTGCTCAATGCTGATCTGGAGGAGTTGCGCGCGGATGAGCGCAACCTGGTGGCCTGCCTGGTGGCATTTCATCGCAAAAAGGTCCAGCCGAATGCGGAACCGGCCTACCTCAGCCTGAAGAAGAAAGAGCAGGCGGTGGCCCTGCGTCTCGCGGCCCTGCTGCGGGTTGCCGACGGGCTGGACTATTCGCAGAGTCAGACCACCCGGATTCACGTCTGTGAAATCGACCGAGATCGGGTGTTGCTGCGCCTGACCGGGCGCGACTCGGCGGAGGATGGCGCGCGTGCCGGCAAAAAGGCCGGCCTCTGGCGGCGGGTGTTTGACCGCAACCTGGTGGTGGAGCAGATCCCGATCGCCGGGGAAGTGGGCATGGTCGAGGCGCTATCGGTGGAGGATAGCGACCAGCAACTGGCCGAACAGCCGGCTGAGACCCAACCCGCCACGCCAGGTAACACCACAACGTCCCTGGCCGAGGTGGGGCAGCGCATCCTGCGCCGCAGTTTTCGCAAACTGCTTTCCCAGGAGCGCAATGTGCGGGCTGATAGCGATATCGAAGCGGTGCATCAGTTGCGCGTGGCGACCCGCCGGTTGCGGGCAGTGCTGGCAAGTCTGGACCCGGTTGCGCCAACGAAGCAGGTACGCACTTACCGCAAAGAGTTGCGGCGGCTGGCCCGTACGTCGAGTGCGGTGCGCGACTGCGATGTCTTCCTGGCGGAGGTGGATCAGTATACCACAGGCTTGCCGGAGGAGCAGCGACCCGGGTTGGAGCCGTTGACGACAGCTCTCCAGCAGGATCGTGCTAAAGCGCGGGAGCTGCTCCTCAAGCAGCTTGCTTCCCGGCGTTATGCCGACTTCAAACGCACATTTGCCAGGTTTACCAGCGCAGAGCGGGAGGACTGGAACAACACCCTGCGTGTGCGCGATCTGGCGGGCAGCACAATCTGGCACAGCTACGAAGGGTTGCGCGCGTATGAACTGACGATAGACCCGCAGGCGGGCAGCAACAACCCGGCAGAGGCGCTGCATCAGGCCCGTATCGCCGGCAAACGGCTGCGTTACGTGCTTGAGATGTTCGCCGAAACGCTCGGCCCCGACGCCGACCAGGCGATTGATCCACTGAAGGAGTTGCAGGATTATCTGGGAGCCCTGCAGGATGTTGCGGTCGCTGCGGCCTACATTCACGCCCTCGCGGTTCCCACCGACGCCCGCCCGATCCTGGATGCCTACATCACCCACCGCGAGACGGAGCGCGATCAACTGCTGACCGACCTGCCGCGCATCTGGGGGGAGATTACCGGCGAAGGCTACCGGCGCATGCTGCTGGAGTTGCTTGTCCGGTTGTAACCGAATGTTTCCGTAGGGACGCGCTTCTGCGCGTCCGCACGCCCACCGCGTAAGAGCAAGTCTTACGCGGTGGGCGTGCAAACCGGCTATGTGACCTGCTGAATAGCTGATTGCAGTTGCGGCAGCGGAGAATTTCCGGGAGGGACGAACTGTTGTGTATCCCTTCCGGGAAGCGGCTCACATCTCCACCGCGTCGGCCGCTTCACACGGCAGCAGCAGCAGAAAGGTTGTCCCCTGGCCCAGGCTGCTGGTGACATGCACCCGTCCGTGGTGCTGGCGCACGGCCATCTGCACAATCGCCAGACCCAGGCCACTGCCCGCCGGACCCCGGACACGCGCCTCATCCGTGCGAAAGAAGGGATCGAAGATCCGGTACAAATCGTCCTCGGCAATGCCCGGCCCGGTATCGGCTACTTCGATAACGCACCAGCAGCCGGTGGGGTCCAGTGGGGGATCAAGTGCAGGCAGCGTTGTCGCCCGGTAGAGGCGTACCGTCACATTGCCCCCGGCTCCGGTATACTTGATCGCATTACTGAGCAGATTCGCAACCGCCTGCTGCAGAATATCCGCATCACCCGCCACGATTAGCGTCTCTTCGTCGGCATCTTCAGGGAAGCAGAACTCGACCCCGGCCAGGCGTGCCTGATCGTGGAAGGAGAAGACCGCGCGCATCAGCAGCAGGTTCAGGTCAACCGGAGTGCGTTTTTGCAATTCCGTGGCTTCCAGGCGGCGCAGATCCAGCAACCGGCTCAACAGATCGCGCATATGCTGCCCCTGCTGATGGATCGCTTCCAGGATTTCGCGCTGGTCCGGGATCAGCGGGCCGCAGGTCTCTTCGAGCAGTATACCGGCATACCCGATTACGGCAGTGAGGGGCGAGCGCAGATCGTGCGTCACAATCGCCATCATATTCGACTTGCGCTGCGAGACATCCTCTAGTTCGGCATTGAGCGCGGTCAACCGCTCATTCTGGGCGGCAATCTGCTCATTCAGGAGCAGCAACTCGTTGTGCTGTTGCTGCAGGCGCTGCTGCTGGCGGCTCTGGAGGGTTTCGTCGCTCAAGATCACGATCAACTCAGCCTGCTGGTGAGGCCAGACCACCAGCGAAATATAGCGGGTATGCCCCTGATCATCTTCCAGGTTAATCTGCTCAATCCGCAGATGGGGCAGGTTGCGCGTGCAGACCGCCGCGAGTTGGGCTTCGCTACCGAGCAGCGGCAGGCATATGCTGGTCAGCGACTGACCGACAAGCGGAACTCCCGGCATCCCCAGCAGTGCGGTGCTGGATGGGCCGGCCTCCGTCACCTGGAGATCGGCGTTGCAGATCAGGTATGCAACCTCCGGCGCACGCAGATGCTGCCCCTGGTCGTCTGCGGGGAATGGTTGCTCAGGAGGTTGGGTGGACACTGGCTAATCTCTCTCCCAGCGACTGGAATAATGCCGCAACACCTTCACCGCTGCCGGCACTGGAGAGCGTCAGCGGAACCTGGATCAGTTGGGCCACCCGGCGCGCGATGGCGATGTGCGTATGCTCCGACGACACCAGATCCAGTTTATTACCGGCCATAGTCAACTGTATATCTGCATTTCTCTGACGCAGGATATTAGCATACTCTTCACAATGGAGAATAGTATTGTTCCGCGTCAGATCGCACACAATCACTGCCCCGGACGCTCCGGCAAGGTAGCTCTCCCGCACCCTGCTGCTATCCTGCCCGCCCTCGGTATCCCAGAGCACCAGCGCAACATCACGCTCCTGCACGGTGACGACTTTCCGCTGAACCCGCACCCCGATGGTACTCTGATAGGTTTCGGAGAAGCGATTATAGACAAAGCGATTGAACAGACTGCTCTTACCAACCGCAAAATCGCCAATCAGGCATACTTTACGCTGAAGCATCACTCCACTCCATCAGCGGGTTCAACTGCGGCAAGAGCATTGCCGGGTCAATCGGGTCACCATTGAAGTTCCGTAGCAGCGTCCCACATGTGTGGTGCAGTTCAAAGAGTTGCTGCCGGAGCGCCGCCCGAAAACCGGCCGGCTCAACCCCCTGCACCAGTACGGCGATCAGCGCCGCCTGGCCCTCTTCAATCAGGATATGTTTCCCGCTGCCATACTCGATAGCATCAAGCGAAGTTCCGTTGCCCGCTTCAAACGAGTCGGCGACATAGGCGCGAATTGCGGTCAGCATGCTACCGATCAGATCGGCATCCGCCAGCGTACCCACCGCCGAGATATGCTGGATCAGCAGCCCGGACTCCCGGTGCAGCAGGAAGAGTTCGCGCACCTGGAAAGGCAATGCCTGACGGAGCGCCGCCTCTTCCGGTTTGACACCGCGCAACCGCTTGAACATCAATCCGACCAGAAACCGGGGACGCATGCTCCGTCGCAAAGTCAGATCGATCCGCCGCGCCAGATCGCGCATCGCCTCGCTCACGGCACGCTGGATCGTGCGCCCGATTACCGGGTAGAGCGCCTCGGCGACCTCATCGCGCGACTCCTGCACCCGTTGCGCAATCATCTGGCTGACCAGGGGCGCCATCGTGCGGATGAGCGCATCACGATCCCGAAGCTGGGCCTGCAACTCAGCTACCTGCAATTCCAACTGCTCCAGGCGCTGATATTCGGGAGCCAGCAACTTCTCGCGCATCGAGCGGCGATCCCGGCGGCTATTCTGATCGAACTGCGCATCGGTGGCCGGCGCTTCGACGGTCGTGAGTGGTTCCACGGTAGCAGGGAGGGTGGCATCCTGGCCCGCCAGCAGTTCCTCTAGCAGGGTCAGGTCCGCGTCATCGGCATATTCCTGCTGAAAGGCCGAGTCGGGTCGGGTACGCGCGGCTCCCATAGGGTAAGCCGGGGAATGGATGGTAGACTCAGGTGAATGATGATATTTGTTCATCGGAAGATCTATTCCCGCACTGCTCCAACTCACCGGGGAGCCTGGAGCACAGGTTTTCGTCAGGGTACTCTTTCAATTCTAGCATACTCTGCCGCCGAAGCCATACCCGAAAGAGCTTTCTTTACTTTTTGTATACTATTGCTCACTACAATGACAAAAGCGTCATCCATGGACACTGCCCATCACCGTGCCCCAAGCGCGCCCCGGATGAGCTGTTCGGTGGCCTCAATCAGGCTTTTGCGGCCAAAGAGGGCAACATACTCGGACGTGGCGGCCAGCGCGCCGGGATCGACCCCCTGGTTGCGCTCACACATATGCCGGCGATGGTGCATAATCCAGCGATAGAGATCGGCCTCCGTGCGATTGGGGAACCGATTTAGCGCCTGCTGATTGCGGATCACATTGACGACCGGCAGATACACCTGATCATACCAGTTTGCCACGGCTTCATCCCGACTGATCTCCCGGCCCTGTTCCATCCCCAGGTAGTAGCGATGCACATTGATATGTTGCACCAGGTCCAGATAGCCCCCCAACTCGCTGAAGGTAATTCGCTGATCGGGCCGCAGGCGGTGCAACTCGGTCCACTCCAGAAAGTCGCTGTACTCCTCCATCAACAGCAGATCACGGACACCGATATTCGCCGAAACCGGCACATCCACCAGAATCTCCGTCACATAGGCATCAATCACGGGTTGCGCCTGATGCCGGGCGACCGAGACACGATGATTGCCGTCGCGCACAAAATAGATATCACCGACTTTGTACAACTCCACAGGTGGCAACCCGACGGCTTCATAGTGCGCTTTGTAAACGCTCGTCCAGCGCGCCTTGCTCGTATCCCGCCGGGGGTAGAAGCTGCGGTCAAAATCGCTATAGCGATTCTCGCTCCCGATAACCTGCTCGAGCGGAACCTTGCACAGGCCCAGATAGCGCTGTCCATGCGCATTCAGGCGGCGGCGAACGTCCTCAAGTGAGAGCAGTTCATTCGAGGTGCGACTCAGCATGGAGCGCAACCGGCCGACAAAGGCCTGCCGCCGGGCGCGCGTAAAATCTTCCTGGATTTCGAGATCAATCCACGACATGGCTGTAGCTCCTCAGCCACGTGGTACCTCGTCGTGCCTGGAATATTCAGCGGTGATCAACCGTTCACGTAGCTCGTTGGTAGTCATTCTTCGCGTGCAGAGTCTGACTCCGGACAACAGCACCGGCCCGGTCACTACTCTCTGCACGCACCGGATACGATTCAGCTTACCATGCCGGGTTGCCACATGCAAGTCGCATATCACCATGTCGGCGGCAAGTCAACAGGACCAATAGCCTATTTTCCGGTTCCAGCAAATGCGATTACAGTGAGACAACGCAGAAACAAACCCGGGAAAACCCCTAGACACTGTAAAACTCATGCAAAGATATTCGGTTATCGACAGTATTTCTGCAAAGACGTTGTTTCATCCTATAAAACGAACAAACAAACACAGGACAATGGACAAACAAGGTTCCCAATGGCGACAAGCCGGACGCACTTTGTTCTGTGTTGTTTTGTTCTCTGTTCTGTATATGTTTACAAGGAGGCAATGGTGACAACACGCGGCGACGCCAATGGATTACTCCACGAAGAGGTTGATCGTCTACGCCGGCAGGTCGCGGAGTTGCAGCAAACCCAGGCGACCCTGCAAGAACAACTTGCCCAGACTCAGGCAACCCTCCAGGATCGGGAGGCGTTGCTGCAAACCATTGTACAGCATGTGCCGAATGCATTTGCCGCCTTTGACCAGGAGATGCGCTACATCCTGGCAAGTGACCGCTTTCGGCAAGATTATAATGTTGCCGATCAGAAACTTATCGGCCACAGTCATTATGCTGTCTTCCCCGAAGTCCCGGAGCGCTGGAAAGAGGTACATCAACGCAGCCTGGCCGGGCAGGTGGAGCAGGCCGAGGAAGATGCCTTTGTCCGCGACGATGGGAGTATCACCTACAATCGTTGGGAGTGCCGCCCCTGGTACAACGGACAGGGCACGATCGGCGGTATCCTGTTTATCACTGAAGTCATTACCCGGCAGAAACAGATGGAAGCGGAGATGTGGCGGAGCCAGAACCTGCTCCAGAGCATTCTTAACCACTCCCCGATCGTCATCTATATCAAAGATCTGCAAGGGCGCTACATGCTGACCAACCACACTTTTGAACAACTCTTCGATATGACAGATGAGCAGATCGTGGGCAAAACCGATTATGAGCTGTTACCAGCCGAAATTGCGCAACAGGTAACGCGCAACGACCAGGCGGTCATCAGGGCCGGAAATCCGATCGAGAGTGAAGAAGTTATCCTGGTTGCCGGCACACCCCACACCTACCTCTCATCAAAATTTCCGCTGATTGACGAGCATGGCGCAGTTTATGCGGTTGGCGGGGTCTCAGCGGATATTACCGATCGCAAGCGCGTAGAACAGGAGATGCGCACCTTCCAGGTTCTGGTCGAAAATGCGCCCGATGCCATTGGCGTATCCAACTTCGCCGGATATGTGACCTACGCCAATCCGGCCTACCGCGCCATGTACGGCTATGGCGATGAGACTATCGGGATGCACTTCAGCCGGATCATTCCGCCTGAGATCGAGGCTCTGGTCAATGAGGGCATGCAGATCGTCCAGACCGAGGGCATGTGGCAGGGCGAGAGTGTCAACCGGCGGCGCGACGGCAGCACCTTTCCGATCCAATCCTCGATATTTCTTATTCGGGATACAGACGGAACGCCCCAGGCTATCGCCGCCATCAACCGGGATATCACGGCCTCCCGGCAGGTCGAGCAGAATCTCCAACGCCTGGTTGCAATTATCGAGAACAGCAGCGATTTTATCGGCACCGCCGCATTCGACGGCACGCCGATCTACCTGAATGCCGCCGGGCTGAACATGGTCGGGCTCAGTAGCTTTGATGAAGCCCGGCAGATGAATATTGCCGACTTCTGCACTCCCGAAGATCAGCGCTACGCGGAGGAACATATTGCTCCGGCCATCAGGGAAAAGGGGCGCTGGGAAGGCGAGTTTCGCTTTCGCCATTTTCAAACGGGCGCAGTCTTCCCAATCCACTACACACTCTTTACCGTCAATGATCCGCGCACAGACATACCGCTGGGATTGGGCACCGTCACCCGGGATATCAGCGCGCAGAAGCGGGAAGAAGCCGAACGTACCCGACTGCAAGAGCAGGTCATCGCGGCGCAACAGGATGCCCTGCGCGAACTTTCCACCCCGCTCATTCCCATCTCCGACAATGTGGTGATTATGCCGTTGATTGGCACAATCGATAGCGGGCGCGCACAGATGGTGCTGGAAACACTGCTGGAAGGGATAGCACACTACCAGGCCGATATTGCAATCATGGACATTACCGGCGTCACGGTGGTTGATACCCAGGTGGCCCAGGCGCTGGTACGCGCCGCCCGCGCCGTCAAATTGCTTGGCGCGCAGGTGCTGCTGACCGGCATCCAGCCCCAGATTGCCCAGACCCTGATCACGCTGGGAGCCGACCTGGGCGACATTCGCACCCACGGGAATCTGCAAAGCGGGATTAGCTACGCGCTCAATCTGTCGGATCAGGATTAGTCGTGGCATTTACAGGACTTACGCGGTGGGCGTTTAAACCGGACGTTTCATCCGATGGAAGCTGGTTTCGCCTGCAGCAGCATGGTACATGACAATATTTTTCACAAAAAAATCACAACGTGAATTTTTTTGTGAAAGAGATTTAGAATCTTCCACCCTGCCGGAGGCCCAGCGCTCTTCCGCTTCAGAGACCGCGTAACTCTGTCATTTAATAAACTCGCGCAAAGACGCGCAGGACATGCGGTTCTTTGCGTCTTTGCGCGAAACAATACTGTTGGCATTTTTGCGGGTAGGGCCGCGCTGCTGCGCGTCCGTATCCCGCCCGGTTATCCGACAGCAACCTGCCCACTACCGGACAACACCGCCGGGCTGCCGGTAGCAGGCGGCAGCGGCAGCCAGATAGCGAATGTGCTGCCCTGTCCAGGCACGCTGGCAACCGACACCTGACCGCCGTGCGCCTCGGCGATCCACTTGACAATCGCCAGCCCTAATCCTGCGCCCCCACCATGCCGCGAACGGGAGCGATCAGCCCGGTAAAAGCGATCAAAAATATGCGGCAGATCTTCCGCCGCAATCCCCACGCCGGTATCAACCACGGACAGGCAGGCCCAGCCGCTCCGCTGCTCCAGACTGAGCGTGATTGTGCCTCCAGCCGGTGTATGCTGTAGCGCATTCACACCCAGGTTGAGCAGCGCCTGCTTCAGCCGGTCGCGGTCGCCATGCACAATCACCTGATCCTCGGCCCCAATTCGCAGCATGGCATCACCTGCCAGGGTGTGCAAATCCCGATGGATCTCCAGCAGCAGCGTATCAAGTTCGACCGGTTCGCGGCGGATCTGCACCCCGGCCTCACTCTGCGCCAACAGCAGCAGGTCATTGACCATGCGGATCAGACGGGTGGTTTCGCGGCGCATATCGGCCAGCGACTCCGCCAGCAGTTCCGGGTCACGCTGTGCGCCCCGGGCCAGCACCTCCAGATTGCCCTGCATTGCCGCCAGCGGCGTGCGCAGTTCATGCGAAACATCGGCTATCAGGCGGCGCTGCGCGGTAAAGAGTGCTTCCAGGCGGCCCAGCAGTTCATTGATGATAATCGTCAGGCGCTGCAACTCATCCTGCGAGGCGGGGATAGGAATACGCTGGCCCAGATCTTCAGCGCGCACAATACTGCGGGCGGTCTTGGCCGCCTGCTCAATCGGCGCGAGAGCCGCCCGCGAGAGCCAGAAGACGCCGGTCGCCGCCGCCAGCAGTGCCACCGAGCCCCCCCCCAACAGGATCAGCATAAGTAATCCCAGCGTATGTTCCATATCATCCAGCGGGCGCGAGATCTGCAGATAGCCGACAAGCTGGTTGCTGTTTGTGAGGCCCAGCGGTGTGATTAGCGAGAGCCAGCGCACCCCGTCAACATCCCGAAAGATAAAATCCCCGGCAGAGTCAACCGTCATATCCAGGGCATCCTCCGGGAGCGGCAGCTTCTGACCTTCCAGATTGGGCGAGCGGCCGACCAGATCACCGCGCGGCGAAAAGACCTGCGCAGAGAGGTTGGGGATAACAAAAGCCTCGGCAGGGCTGCCCCCCACCTGGATCATCATTGCGCCATCCCGTTCGACAAATTCTAAGCGGCCGCGGCTGCGATTATAGATCTCCAGAATCTGTTTGGTGCCCGCCTGCAGATCAGTACGCGCATCACGGGTTAACGTCTGCTTGACCGCCATAAATGTCCCGATGTCAAGCAGCAGCAGCGCAAAGGCAAAGAAACCGGTATAGTAAAGTGTTAACCGTATCCGCAGCGACATAGCATCAACCTTCTCTCTCAGAGCTTTTGCGGTCAGTGTAGCGGTTCAGCGTAGCTATCGCAAGGGCAGTTTGGCGCATCTCACCAGCTTCTCATCCTCAACCGGCGTGTGGCGGCGATTGGACCACTTCCGCCTGCTATCCTGCCGGAGGGCTGTGGTATACTGCATCCTATGCACGGGGAAATCGTTACACAACGAACATGCCGGGTCATCTACGCCGGGCTGATCGACTACCAGACCGCCTGGGACTGGCAGCGCCAACTGGTGGCGGACCGCTCCGCCGGGCGGTGCGGCGATACGCTGCTGCTCCTGGAGCATCCCCCGACCATCACACTGGGACGGGCATCACACCGGGAGCATGTGCTGGTTACACCCGATGAACTGGCCCGGCGCGGCGTCACCCTGGTTGAGAGTGACCGCGGCGGCGATGTCACCTACCACGCACCCGGGCAGATCGTCGGCTACCCGATCCTCAAGCTGTCACAGCATGGCGGCGATCTGGGACGCTACCTGCGCAACCTGGAAGAGACGATTATCCGGGTGCTGGCCGGTTACGGCCTCAGTGGGAGCCGCGTGCCGGGGTTGACCGGCGTGTGGGTCGCCACTGACGGGCAGCAATCGGCCAAAATTGCCGCCATCGGCGTCCGGCTGAGCGCGAGTGGCATCACCTCGCACGGGTTTGCCCTGAATGTTACCACCGACCTGCGCGGCTTTGAGCAGATCGTCCCCTGCGGCATCCGTGAACGGGGGGTTACATCGCTGGAGCGGGTGCTGCGCAGCGCGCCACCACTGGAAAGGGTCCAGGCGCAGGTGGTACAATGTTTTGAGGAGATTTTCGGCGTAGATCTGGTTGAATAATCCGGTCCCGCGCCGTCATTCCTGTAGGTAACAGGAGTTACGCGGTGGTTCATCAAACCGGGCGTTTCACCCGGTGAACGGCAGAATCGCCTGCGGCAGCATGGTACTTTTTGATCTTTTTCACAAAAATTTTGCACTTCGTGCAAAATTTTTGTGAAAAAGAATG
>DAOTUI010000072.1:0-142925 GCA_034437035.1 Chloroflexaceae bacterium | reverse complement strand
AAAACACTGTAAAACCCTCCAAGATTAGCTGCAAATTCTTTGTAATTCTGAACAGGAAGGTTTGGTTTAGCTATAAGACCTTCTTTTTCTAGGGTATTCTTATACAGGTCAAAATTAGTATGAAAGTATTTTGCTAAATCAATTAGGATATGTGTTTCCTCATGCCCGCGTATAAATGCTGCACAGCTTTTATCAGATGTCCTCTTTATAAAAGAATATATTGTGGTGAAGTCATTATCCTTAATGCAACCATAAAAAGGTTTTTCTAGTGGCTTTGATTTTAAGCAGAACCCGCTTTGTGACTTTGAAATTTTGAGAACCTCGGCAAGGTATTCTTCAGGGAGATCTTCTTTTAATGTATTTTCTATATCCTCATAAAACAACCCTTTGTAATGAAAATTCTCTGAAGCATTCACTTCTATTCTCAGTGTTGGAAAATAAATTTGTTTCATGTTTTTTAGGTGATTCTATGATTTATATTTCTTCTTATTGGAAAAAGGTCTTAACGCAAGCCAATAAATTAAAAAAACTCAAACCAGCTGAAACAGCTCAAAAGCGTTTTTAACTAATTTTTCCAGCATTTGAGCCGCCTTATTAATCTAAGTAAAACTAACTTATAAACCTATCTTGTCGCAAATAAGAGCAGAACCAAAAGCATGCTAAATTAAATTCTTTATCTGATCAAAATCTTGTAATGGAGGCCTTTTTGTTACAGTATACCCCTGCATCATCAACAGCTTAACTGTCTTGTAGAATTTGCCTTGCTTTACAGCCAAACATCTGGGGGATAAAAGAATCTCTTTCCCCTCTACAAAGAAGGGGAATTGCCTGCAAACTTCTGGACGATTCACGCTTTTATGTATCTTGCATGTAAAATCTTCTTGCAAACAAGGGCAATTTTCCCCCAAATACATAGAGTATTTTCCATTACTTATCTTTTTGAGATTTCTTTTCTTCCACTCCTCGCTGGTGTTCTTGGTTATTTTATTCATCTCTTTCTCACTTAGAACAAGATATCCTTTTCTGCAGCAGTAGGCTTTGCACTCTTCTATGCAGAATCTTCCGATCTCTCTTCTGGCTTTTTCAATTAGCTTGTCTGCGTTCATGTGCCTATAGAAGTCAAATCTGCTTTTTTAGAATCAGCTTTATTTCTTCTTTAACCTCTCCAGATATTTATAATCAAGTTAAGCAGTAGGATATATACCCCCCAGCCACCCCTGCGGTGGGAGTCCGAGGCCGCGTCGAGCATTGCGCCGATGACCATTCCGGCCACAAACTCACCGGCATTATGATCGGGTGGTCGCCGGTAGGTGCGGCGAATCTCTTCCTCGGCCCGGCGGGCATCCTCGCGGATCGCTTGTGCCAGGCGCAGGGTCTCTTGCAGATTCTGCTCCCCCGTGATCGGCAACCGGATCTGCTCAAAGCGGCGGCGCGCGGCCCGCAACGTCCGCACCGGCGCGGCGTCGCGTGGAACCGCTGAGCCATAGTCGCTCAGCGTCCGCTCAGCGGCGGCAATTGCGTCGCGCGCCTGGGCTAACCTGGCGTTGACCTGCGTGCGCAACTGCTCCAGTCGCTGGAAATCGGCGTAGACCGTGGCATAGAGCTGCCCGGCCTCGGCCTGGACCTGGGTATAGCAGGTGTAAGCTCCCTGCAAGGCACTGACACGGGCCGCTTCCTCGCGCTGTTCGGCCTGCTGCAACAGGGCATGCGCCGCCTGGATCTCCTCCTGCAGTTGGTCAACGGCGGGCAGGTGTTCCGCCTGGATATCCTGGCGATGCACCTGGACAAACCGGGTAATCTTTTGTACCTCAACCTCGGCGAGTTTGCGGGCACGTTCGGCCTGCGTGCGCCGCTTCTCCATGGCATCGACTTCCGAGCGTGCCCCCGCCAGCGCTTCGTCGGCCAGGTTGTTCGCCTGCTGCGCCTGCTTGACCAGGTCCAGCCAGTCGGGTTTGGCCTGCTCCATCTCGGCGCGGGCGGCAGCCAGTAACTGCTCGGCCTGCTCCAGTTGCTGTTCCGGTACCTTGCCGACATCCGGATCATGCGAGTGGACAAACTCCCAGCCCCGGCTGATATCGGCGGCAGCGGCTTCCAGTTCATCGCGGGCGGTAGCGCGGGCCGTCTCCAGATCCTGCAGGCGCTGGGTGATGGCCGCGATCAGCGAGCGGGCATAGGTCAACTCGGCCTCGGCTGCATCCAGGTCTTCGCGGGCGGCGGTAAACTCCTGGATTTCCATCGTGTTCTTCCGCTGCGCATTGCGCCAGTGCTCGTGGGCGCGGGCGGCGGCGGCTTCGGCTTCGCTGCCGTTCCCCCGGATATCGCTCCAGGTGCTCTCGGCAAACTCGTCTACCATATCAAAGGTCTGATGCCCGGCGGTAATCTCCTGCGCCACCTGCTGCCCCAGGGTGTTAATGCTTGCCAGGCGCTGCTCATTCTCCGTGCGCAACTCAGGCAGGTTGCGTCCATTGGCAATAGCATCATCCAGGAGCGCCTGCGCCGCGCCGAGCGCGGGATCGGCCGCAGTTACCCCACGCGTCTGGAGGAGTTGCGCCGCCTCGGTCAGGGTTGCGCGCGCGCCATCCAGGGCCGACTGGCTATCCTCCATACGGTAGCCCTGAGCCTGGAGCCGCTCGGCGTCGTTGCGCCCCTGCACAATCCCCGCGTGAATCGCCTGGTAGGTTTGCAGGGTCGTGTCGAGTGCCGCAGCCGCCGTCACTGCTTCCTGGGCATGGGCAATTGCGCTGCGGGCGTCATGCCCGGCCAACGCCTGTTCCGCCTGAGTCAGCCGTTGCCGCACCGGGGCCAGGACTGCGGCGCTATCGGTGATCTCCCCCTGCAGCGTGGTCAGCCGCTCGGCGACATCACTCACGTTTTTTTTTGCGCGATCGATTTCCGCGGGAGCCTGCTGCGCCAGTTGATCCAGTTCGACGCGCATCTGGTTGACCTCTTCCAGACGGCTACGCAAATTGACGACCATCTGCTGCACCTGAGCATAGCCCTGCGTGGCTTCATTGTACTGCGCAATCGTCGGCTCGGCCCGCCGCTCCAGCGCCTCATGCAGATCATCGAAGCGCCCCTGGATATCGGCAAAGCGCATTTCAACTTCGCGCTGGGTCTGGGCCAGGCGTTGTACATCCGCCGGGCCATAGGAAACCTGGTCAAACTCCGCCTTCTCCTGAGCGGTCTTGAGTTGCCGCCCCATGTCGGTAATGACTGACCCGGCCCCCTGGCGGGCCTCCTCCATGCGCCGGCGTGCATCGGCCAGCGCCCGGCCGGCGGCCCGGCGGCGGCTGAAGACGCCCCAGCCGACAAACAGACCCAGCAGCACAAACACGCCGATAACAATCGGAATAAAGTTGACATTAACCTGGGTGCCGCCCCCCGGCTGCGGTGGGTTTTCGATATACGCATCGATGGACTGGAGGGCATTGACATATGCCTGGGTGAAATCACCTTCCGCCAGTTGCGGGTTAAGCTCTGCCTCACGAATATTCTCATAGTTTTCGTTGATAGCGAGAGCTTCATTCCAGGCATCGCCAAACCGGATCGAACTATAGCGCTCATCCAGGGCGACATAGATCGCGATCATACGCGTCTGCGCCTGTCCATCGCGGACCAGCCCGTCGGCTTCCAGGTTCTGGAGAAAATCGGTTTCACCGCCCGCCTGCACCAGATAGATCGCCACGGTGGCGCCGCGGT
Source organism: Chloroflexaceae bacterium (assembly GCA_034437035.1). GTDB lineage: Bacteria > Chloroflexota > Chloroflexia > Chloroflexales > Chloroflexaceae > CAKZQX01. The sequence goes on along the minus strand of DAOTUI010000072.1, from coordinate 139,226 downwards.
CCAGCAGCGGCTCGGCGGCGGATTCGATGTCGCCCCGGTTCAGGTTGCCCGTTGCATCCTCAATAATCAGATTGCCCTGGGCCAGGGCCGGTACTGTCAACAGCAGCAGGAGTGCCACCGGCAGTAGTCGGAACAGATAATGCGTCATTGCTCTTCCCATTCCACGCTCCTCTCATTGACACGACTTACACGGTGGCTCACTCAAAAGGAAATTTCGCCTCCGGCAGGGTGGAAGATGTCCGATATTTTTCACGACATTGTGGCTCGGAGAGCCACAATGTCGTGAAAAAGGATAAAACAGTCCCATGCTGCCGCAGGCGGTTTGTGTTTCATCGGGTGAAACGCTCAGTTTGATCGCCCACTGCGTAACTCGTGTCATTGACCCTTATGTTGCTGCGGCGCGGCAGATAAACTCGACTTCGTTGCCGTCAGGATCATCAACATACATCGTGCGGCTAGCAAGGACCGGGTGCTTGCCGTCGCGCGGCTGGTAGCCCGCCGCCACCAGTGCCGCATGCTGCGCGTCAAACTGCTCCGCCGGCAGTTCCAGCGCGAGATGGTGCAATTGATAGCCGGCCGGCCGGGCCTTGATCGCGTCGGGTTTGGGCACCAGCACAATCATCTGCGGGATGCCCGCGTTGCCCTCACCCACCTGCAGGAAGACGTTGGGCAGTTCCGGGGGCGAGATTACGCGCATCCCCAGCAGATCCCGGTAGAACGCCAGGGACTGTTGCTGGTCAGCGGTCCAGAGCACAATTTCGGAGATACCGACAATATGGGACATAGCCTTCTCCTCTCTCATTTCACACATAGGCTTTAAGAATATCGACAATCATGCCACGATGGTAGCGCATCATCTGCGGGTCGCCATCATAGTGGCGGCAGACCAGACCGCACAACGTCAGATGATAGATCAGGCGGTAGACCGCGCTGCGCTGCACCCAGTCCGTATCCAGGAGCCGCAAACTACGGTAGCCTGCCAGAAACGACGCCGGCAGCGGGTTGATCTCATCCGGCTCGATCAGCAGGCCGGTAGCAAATTCGTAGGTGGCATCGGCCGCCAGCGCCCACTCAAAATCGATCAGGCCACTGAGCCGCCAGGTTGTGCCCCGCCGTTCTACCAGCGCATTATGCAGCCCAAAATCGCCATGCACTACCACCGGCGGCGGCGTCACCGGAATGAACGTGCGCAGCAGATACCGTTCGGCACTGTCCAGCAGGGGCGCGGGCAGCCCTTCATGCTGCCATAATACCACCAGTGTCTCGGCGGCCCGGTCCAGCAAGTAGCTCTGCCAGTCGGTAGCGTAACCCAGCTCGCCGGACTGCCGGTCAAAGCCGCCATAGCCGGAGCAGGTGACATTATGGAGCCGGGCCAGCGCCTGCCCCAGGTCATACGAAATCTGCTGCTGCGCCATCAGATCCAGGTGCTTCCAGATATCGAGAGCGGGGACGCCCGGCAGCCACTCCAGTATGATAACATCATAGGGCAAAATTGCATGCGATGTATCGAGGGCCAGCATGCGGGGCACGGGCAGTTCGGTCGCGGCTGCGAGGCGCTGGTAGAGCGCGGCCTCTTTGCGCAAACGCACCCGCTCCGGCTCCCGGTTATCGAACCGCACCACCAGCGTCCCATTAACAACAAAGGTTGGAATGATACCGGCGCGGACAACTGTCTGCCGGCGTCGGAGCGGCCCCAGGTGATATGTTTCGAGGAGGGCAGCGATCTGGGTATCGAGAAGTGTCAAGGCCGGTTACCTGCTGTATGCAAGAAAAATTTCATTTGTGAACAAAACCCCGGTGGGATTATAGCACACCGACAGTATGATCTGCACCAGTGCTCCGAATAAGAACTGTGCATCCTCCTGCTCGCTATTCACTTCAACCTTTTCCTATGCCAAATTGCGCGTGCCGGGAACGCGACGCGCCTGGTCGAGCCCCGGTTGTCCCTTGCAAAGCTGCAATCCCCACAACTACGACCTATTGCAAATATGACCAAAATACGTTATACTTCTATTATTCAATCCACTCGCGCGTTTTCATTCCACGTAAACGCAACCGCCCGTTCCTTTAGTCAAGCAAGAAAGAGAGGTCATACCGTATGGATGTTGTCTCGTTCAGCCTGTTGCTGATTGTCGTGCTGGTTATTCTGCAAGGCGTGCTCTGGGCCTGGATCGGCATCCGCGCCCGGCAGATCTTTTCCTGGTGGCCGATTTTGCGGGACGAAGAACCAGACCGCTACGCTGAGCAGAAGGCGCAGCAGCAGTCCTAAATGCCGGCGAGCGCGCGTAACGGCGCTGCTCCGGTCCTGCCGCATACCAATCGGATAGCGCAGGGCAACGGGTTTTCCCACGCTACTGCGGCAGATTCAACCACAGCAATGAGGAGTTGCCGGTGGTGGGTTCCAGCAACTCCTCGTACTTTGCATTTTTAGCGATTTGCCAGTCGCTGCAACCCCTCCAGGTCAGTCAGGTAGACCGTCTCTTCCTCAACGCGAATCAGTCCGGTTTCCCGAAACTCTCCCATCGCCTTGGTCACGGTCTCGCGGTATGAGCCGACCATCTCGGCCAGTTGTTGGTGCGTGTAGCGCATCACCGCCGGTGGAGTATCAGCCTGCGCCGGCGCAGCGGATATGTCCGCCAGGTTGAGCAGCACCGAAGCCAGCCGCTGCGGAACACTCTTGAAGGCAATATCGGCCAGTTTATTCTCAATTGCATGGAGCCGCTGCCCCATAATTTCCATAAAGCTGAGCGCAACCTGCGGGTAATTCTCCAGAATCCGGCGCAGTGCTTCCCGGTCAATAATCCCAATGGTGCATTCCGTAATCGCCTCGGCGAAGGTGTCATGCATCCACTGGCCCACCAGGGTCATCTCGCCAAAGATGGTAATCGCCTCCAGCACGGCCAGGGTCAGCGCGCGCCCCTCGGTTGAGAGTTTGTAGAGCCGCACCTGTCCTGAGCGCAATACAAAGAGTTGTTCACCATACTCATCAGGGGAGTGGAAAATTTGTCCTGCCGGATAGGACTTGTAGCTTAGCAGTCGCTCAATCTGTTCTCGCTGCTCCGGCGCGAGGTTGCGAAAAATATCACCGGCATCAACATAGTGAATTTCGGAGTCGCTTATCATGATCTGGTTGTTCCTGGATTGGTATCGATTGTAGCGACGGGGCCACGGTCAAGGGCGCGTGGACGAACGTACTGGTGTGGGCCGTCGATATGGCGCAAAAAGCTAACTGATCATACAGTCTTTTGCTGCAACGCAATGCGTGTGCCGCCCGCTGCCAGCCCCGCCAGGTTGGTGATGCGCGCGGTCGTGACCCCCCGCTCCAGGGCTCTCAGCGCTGAGCGGACCTTGGGAATCATCCCGCCCCGGATCTCACCCGCCTGAATCTGCTGCTCAATCGCGGCGGCAGTGAGTTGGGGAACAACCCGGCCTGCGCGCAACACTCCCGGCACATTGCTCACAAACACCAGTTCTGTGGCGGTTCGATCCGCCGCCAGTGCCGCGGCCACGCCCAGCGCTACATGATCAGCATTAACATTATACGCCAGATTATCATCCTGTCCCAGTGCTACGGGTGCCAGCACCGGCAGCCAGCCCTGATCGAGCAGGGCACGCAACGCCGGCACGTCAACCGAGGAAATGCTACCGACGCGCCCGAAATCCACACCATCGGGACGGTAGGATGTGCAGCGCAGCAGACCCAGATCTACGCCACTCAAGCCTAATGCCTGCCGCCCCACGGCATTCAACTGGGAGACGATCCGCTTGTTGATGCTGCCACACACCACCATCTCCATGATCGCCATGCTCTCAGGTGATGTCACCCGCACCCCATCAATAAAGCGGACCTCCTGACCGTAGCGCTCGAGCGCGGCGCTGATCTCTTTGCCGCCCCCGTGAACCAGCACCAGCGGTTGATCGAGTGCGCCCAGCGTGGCACACAACTCCTGTAGAAACACAGAGTCATCCAACTCGTTCCCGCCAACCTTGACAACCATAATCTTGTCCACAATGTCCTCTCGTAGGCAGACCCGGGCGATCCGGTAGGTTGATCATAGCGCCCGGGTGCATATCGGCATAGTGCATCTGCGCGAGGAGGCAGCAGCGGACTATGCCCTGACTGATGGTACCAGCGAATAGGTGAACATCAGCATAGCATATATTGTGATTTATGCAACATGTAACTCACTTACAGGAGTTACGCGGTTCCTGACCTGGAAGCTCATGTCGCCTCCGGCAGGGCGGAAGAAGCCATCTTTTTTCACAAAAATTTTGCACTATGTGCAAAATTTTTGTGAAAAAAGATAAAAAAGTACCATGCTGCCGCAGGCGAAACAGGCTTCCATCGGGTCAAACGTCCGGTTTGGATCTCAACCGCGTAAGTTCTGTCACTTAGGGAAGCGGAAGCTGTTAATTGTCCCACCCTCCGGAAACTTGGGCGTCAGCAAGCCCACGAGTAGAGCGTCTGAGGGAGCTTGGGGTGAACAAGAGCTTCCGCTTCCCTTATAGGATTTACGCGGTGGTTGTTCAAATCAGACCTGTACTCCCATAAAGGCAGTCTTCGCCTGCGGCAGCATGGTACTTTATACTTCTTTTTGATAAAAAAGTTGCACTTTGTGCAGCTTTTTTATCAAAAAGATGGCATCTTCCACCCTGCCGGAGGCGGTATCCCCTGCCAAACGTGGGATCGCCTGATACATGACAGCACTAGCAGGTTCGTGCTTTTCGATCATTTCGCGTTGTTCGTGGTCCAAACGCCCACCGCGTAACTCGTGTCACTTATGCCATGCCATAGCGCCTACCGCTGTCGCCGCAAAGATCATGCTGGTCGGCTGATCGGCCGTGTGGCCTGCCGGTACGACCGCTCCGGCGCTCCTCCCGCCCGGCTGCTGGTGTGCTGCCAGTGCAGCGGGGAGGTCCGCCGCCGCATCCGTGCCGACCTGCAGCGCCAGGGCCAGCGCCAATGCTCCGCGCTCGTCCAGGTCAGCGAGGGGCGACTGGGGATTGACGAGCGGTATGTGCTGGTCGGGCGCGAAAGACTTACCCGCTGCCCGCGCCTGCGCCAGCGTCAGACATGTCTGATCCAGTGCATCAACTGGGGCAGCATGCGCCAGAGCTGCATCCCGCGCGGCGGTGTGGGTTGCGGCTCCGGTCTGCGCGGCCAGTTCCGCCAGTGCCCAGGCAACCACTGGAGCCACCGAAGCGCTACTGGCCTGCCCCACCAGCCGGCGCACGGCCCGCGTCAGTTGCGGCCGGAAGTTGCCTGCCCGGTCACTATGCCCACCGCGCAGGAAGGCCAGCAGCACCAGCGCTGTTGCCACGTCCGACTCGTCCCACGCCCCGCTGACACCCTGCGTGCGCGCCAGGTAGCGCAACGCCGGCTCGTAGCGGGTTGTATCCGGCAGGGTGGCCTGACCGGACGCGGCCAACTGACCGGCACTCCCGGCGGGTTGCACTGCCGATCCGGACAACCAGTCCGCACCTGCCTCAGCGCGCGGCGCGGATGCGGAATGCTGGGACTGGTCGCCAAACATATCCGTCACAGTATCAGCTATCCGTCGTGGTATCCCACCACTCTGTGCCCGACGCCGGGGTTCGGGTGATGGTGACGGTGGTGGTGCCGCCATACTCAGGAACATTGCGCCGGGTGCCGCACCGGGAGCTGATACGGGTGGATGTGGCTCAAATGCTTTGCGGCGCGTGCCCTGCGGCAGGTGAATTGGTACCTGCACCGGCACGGCTGCTTCGCGCCCCGGGTTTTGCTGCTGCTCGATTGCCACAAACGCGGTGTAGGGACTGAGCAGGTTATACTCCAGCGCCAGGCTGATTATCTCCTGCCGCAGTTTGCTCTGCTGCTCAGGAAAGTCGCGCTCGCGGGTCAGCAGTGCATCGAGCCGGGCGCGGGCCCAGACCTGCGGCAGCGTGGCCCAGTGCGCGCCCCGGTCGGGGGTGGCGGTGGGCCATTCCAGGTCCAGCGTCTGCGCATAGCTGCCCTGCGGGGTGCGTCCCGTAAGCCGGATCTGGGAGTGACCGCTGCTGTGGAAGCGCGCCGACAGGGTCAACGGCTGACCGGCGTAGAGATCCGGCAGGGGGTCAGGGTAGACATCGGCCACCCGTGCGCCGCCCCAGTCGAGCGCCAGATCAACCAGCACCGGGAAGGCCGCGCGGTTCTGAAAGCGCTGCACCGCCGCCTCAATCGCCTGACCGGGGAAGATATACTCGACACTGCCACGCCCCACCTCGGCCAGTTTGTCCAGCAGGTAGCGGTTAACCGCCGAGCCGATGCCAAAAGCGTAGACCCGTGCCTCGTTCAGAGCGCGGCGCAACGTGCGCAGCACCTGCTCCTCGTTGCCCACCGCGCCATCGGTCATAAACACCACCACCCGCAGGCGTTCGGCATCGCGCGGCTGATCAAGGGCCGTCTGCAGCGCCTTGAGGATTTCCGTCCCGCCCCGGGCATTGATCTGTTCGAGGTAGGCGTCTGCCCGGTCTACGTTTTCCTGGGTGAAGGGCAGGGGCTGCGGTGCAAACACCTCCACCCGGTTGTCAAAGGGGAAGATGTTGAAGGTATCGTCGGGATTGAGCGCCCGCAGGCAAGCCCGCAGGGCGTTGCGTGCCTGCACAATGCTGTCACCGCCCATCGAGCCGCTGCGGTCATACACAAACAGCAACTCGCGGGGCAGTACATCTTCCGGCGCAACTTCGGCCTGTGGCGTGAGCATCAGCAACAGTGTGCCCGGCTCGCCGGCAGGGCGATAGGTGAAGGCCGCTGTCGCAAACTGCCGGCCCGCCGGCCGGTAGCGCAGGATAAAATCCTTGTTGGGAACGGCATCGGCCTGGCGCAGCGTCACCCGCGTCCGACCACGCTCCAGGTGCGTCTCCACATCGTGGGTGGGACTGCTGATCGTCTCCAACGTGCCGGCATCGAGTGCTACCTCCAGGCTGAGGGTGTGCCCGTCGCGGGTTGCCTCCGGGAGCAAGGGCGTCGCCGTCACGCGCTGCGCATCCTCGCCGGCGTCCTGGTCGGGTGGCAGATAGCGCGGCAACACGACGGTGGGAAAGACAAACTCAAAGCCACCGTTGTCATAGGGTACGCGGTCGTGAAAACGTAGCGTTACCTGCACCTGCTCATCGGACTGAATATTGGCAACCGCGATACTGAAGAGGTTGGGGCGTTCCTGCTCCAACAGCGCGGCACCCTGCCCGGCATCACGGGCGTCGGCATAGTCGCGTTGAGCCTGCTCGCGCTCGCGTACTTCACCCCGGATCACGCGCTCGCCAATGGTCAACGTCAGCGCGGTGACGGCCGCATCTTCGGGCAGCGGGAAGACATAGAGCGCCTCGACCGGGCGGGTATGCGTGTTGTGAAACTGCTGCGTCACCTCAACATCGCAGAGCGGGCCGATAATATTGGCGCGCACCGCAGTATGCTTGAGCGGCACGGGCAGCAGGGTGCGATCCGTCGGCACCAGCATGCCCTCGGTGACGGGCAGGCCAGGATAGAGTTCCGGCTTACGAATGGCAGACATCGCGCCTTCTCCTTGCTTTTCCTTCGTAACGGGTGATGGGTAGTGGGTGAGATGATGAGAAGACGTTTTTGGTTGGGGGATGGTTGCAGGCGGGTCGATTTGACTACTAAGTTACATCGCGCAAAGCCGCAAAGCATCGCAGTTTCCCGGCGACCTTCGCGGCTTTGCGCAAGCTAATGCATGGGCTCAACCAGTCTCTTAACAGTACGGCTTCCCCGCCGCCAGCAGCGCTGTAGCGGTTACGCTATCGACCGGGCGGGAGAAGAGGTAGCCCTGTCCATACTCGCAGTTTAACTCCCGTAGTGCCGCCAGTTGATCCGTTGTCTCGATCCCTTCCGCAACTACTTCCTTGCCCAGGGTATGGCTCAACGATACGATACTCTGGGTAATTGCACGACTCTCGGCATTCTCGCGCAAGGTGCTGACAAACGCGCGATCAATCTTCAGCAAATGGATTGGGAAGCGGTGTAGGTAGCGCAACGATGAGAAGCCGATTCCAAAATCATCAATGCAGAGCCGAATACCCAGCTCGCTCAGTTGGCGCAACGTGGCAATCGTTGTATCGGCATGATCCATCATCACATTTTCGGTGATTTCGAGATGCAGGCAATGGGGATTAAACTCCGTTTCCTCCAGGATTGTGCGAATTGACGGTACAACATCCCGGTGAATCACCGACTGAACCGAGAGATTAACATTGATCACGAGTGACGCGTATTCCGGGAACTGCTGCTGCCACGCACGCATCTGCCGGCATGCCGCGCGTAACACCCACCAGCCCAGCGGAACGATCAGGCCGGTTTCCTCGGCAATCGGAATAAACTCCACCGGGGAAATAGTGCCCCGCTGCGGATTCTGCCAGCGCACCAGCGCTTCAAACCCGGCGATCTGCCCGGTAGGAAGATGCAAGATCGGCTGGTAGTGCAGGTACAACTCGGCATGCTCGATGGCGTGGCGTAGATCATTCTCGGTGTAGAGCCGCTCCAGCGCCTGCATCCGCATCACCTTATCAAATATCACATAGCAGTTCCGGCCCTGTGCTTTTGCCTGGTGTAGCGCCGCGTCGGCGTCGCGTAGCAGATCCGCCGGGTGCGTATAGGCGGTTGAACTATATGTAACCCCGATACTTACCGAAGTGTTGATCTTATAGTTGTTGACCTGGATCGGTACAGTCAGTATCTGCTGGATGGTTTCAGCCAGCCCAACAACCTCGGCGGTGTCGGTGATGCGATCAAGCAAAATGGTAAACTCATCGCCGCTAAACCGGGCCAGCGTACTCTCCGGCGGCAAGCAGGTGCGCAGACGCCGGGCAATTGTGATCAGTAGTTGATCACCGGCCAGGTGGCCCAGGCTATCATTCACCACCTTGAAGTTATCCAGATCCAGGAAGAGCACCGCAAAGCGGTAGTGCGCATCCCGCTCCGCGCGGATCATCGCCTGTTCCAGGATGTCCAGGAAGCGCGTACGGTTTGGCAGACCAGTGAGGATATCGTGCAGTGCCTGATGGCAGAGCCGCGCTTCAGCCGCTTTCCGCTCGGTAATATCCCAAAAAAGAATAACCGTGCCTTCGCTTTCACCATGGTTCAGCATGGGCGCACTGGTGTATTCAACTGGGAACGAGCTACCATCTTTGCGCCAGAAGATCTCATTCGCCGACTGCTGGGTGCTCCCACCCGGCAGCGCTGTGTAGACTTTACCGTTGTTCAGCGTAGCTGCCGTTTCGGGAGCGGCGGGAGTGGAAGTGCAGGACAGCAGCAGTTGCGGCGTCTGCCCGAGCAACTCGTCAGCCGTGTAGCCCACCATGCGGAGGGCCGCCGGGTTGACGAAGGTTATCCGTCCGGTGATATCCAACCCTAGAATACCCTCGCCCACCGCCTGCAAGATCAACTCATGATAATGCTGGAGCCGCTCCAGGGCTGCTTCGATGCGCTGCCGCTCGGCAATTTCCGTCTGCAAGACATTATTGATCCGAGTGAGCGTCGCCGTGCGCTCCTCAACCCGGAGTTCTAACTCTTCCTGCATGCGCTGCAGGGCTGAGTCAGCCTGCTTCCGCGCTGTAATATCATGAATGATCGAGCAGAGCAGCGTCCATCCGCCAAGCGTAACCGGGCTGGAGTAGACCTCTACATCACGCGTCTCACCGGATGCCAGCCGATGGCGAAAATGAAACCAGGTACACTGTCCCGTCTGGGCCTGCTGTATCTTTGTCCGCACCTGATCCGGCGGCAGGGTATTAATGGCCGTGATATTCATTGTCCGCAGAGTGCCGGGCGGATAGCCATAAAATGTGTCGGCGGCCGGGTTTGCCGCGACAATGTCGCCCGTGGTCGGGAGAATCAACAGGATGCTAACAGTATGAGAAGACAACAGCATACGAAAGAAGGCATCGCTCTCCCGCTCTATGGCCTCAGCTAACTTGTACCGTTGTGCCTCCTCTACCGGCATTGCACTGTTTGTCTGCGGTGGGATAAACTCAGGCATGGCTTCATTCCTTCGTTGCTGGATACAGTAGGGAGGATGACTCTGTCCAGGGTATGCTGCTTAACTTTAGTATAAACCGCTGTGTGCTGAAAGCAACAGGTGTTACCATTGTCTTACAAGATTGTTACCATTGTTGAACCTGACTTTGTGCTGCTGCGCCTATTGTACAGCAAGTTTTATTCTTTACTGTGTAGCTTAAGAATAAGTGTGCCATCGGTAGAGGCCGGCTGCCGCGCCGTCCGGTGCATTCCCGGCATCGGGATGAGATGTGGACGTATTTCAGCGCATCTCTACCGGGAAATTCCAATCCGGTGCGCATGCAAAACCCCCGTTCCTGAGCAGGAACGGGGGTTTTTAGAAACGGTGTGAGCAGAGCGCGTTATTGTAGCACCGGGCGGAATTTGTAGCCGTACACCAGTAGCCCATCCGCGCCGGTGTCTTTCAACCGGCGTGTTACCATCTCAACCGGCCGGCCGATTGCCAGATCCGCCTCGGCACAGTCAGTCAGTTGTGCCGTGACCAGCGGGCCTTCCGCCAGTTTGACCAGCGCAACCGGGTAGGGGGTGGCCTGGTCAAATCCCTCGGGCGCCTGCCGTAGGACGGAGAAACTGTAAATCTCCCCCTTGCCGCTCAACATACACGGCTCCCATGCGGCCGGGTCGTCCCCCAGTCCCGCCGGACGTGCCGGAAAGCGCACCTCACCCGTTGTGCGATGGCGCTGTCCTTCCAGCCGGTAACGCGCACCCTTCTGTCGCCAATGTTTTGCAAGATCCATATCTATGCTCCTCACATGTCATGTTTGTATAGTTGAACCAGAACCCGGCTACGCATCATTGATCAGGATATGCGTCACCGCTGTTGCCCCGACCCCGCCGAGGCACTGCGCAAACGCCACCCGCGCATCGGTAACCTGCGCCGCGCCCGCTTCACCCCGGAGTTGCCGGATAAGTTCGACAACCTGGTATATTCCGCCGGCACCGCCGACATCACCCCGCGCCTTGTAGCCACCGGCCGTTGCCAGCGGTGTTGTACCACCCGGGGCAATGCCACCATCGGCAGCATGTCGTGGAGCGCTACCGCGCTCCACAAACCCGCAGGACTCCAGGGCCAGTGCCGCCGTAATACCATGCGGATCGGTCAACTCCAGTACATCGACATCACCCGGCGCAACTCCGGCCTGCCTGAACGCATTCGCCGCGCTCTGTTGCGCCGCATCCAGCCAGAGCGGATCGCGCCGGTCATGCAGCGCCAGCCGGTCGGTTGCCGGCGCACTGCCGGCGAGGCGCACGGAGCGGCTTTTCAGCTCACGCGCAACGCTCTCGGATGCCAGCAGCACCACGGCCGCACCATCAGCCGGCGAGGAGCAGTCGAGCATATTCAAGGGCGATGCAACCTGCCCGGCCTTCTTGTACTTGTCCGGGTTAATGCTGAAGCGGTACATCGCGTCCTGATTAGCGGCTGCATTAGCGTGTGCATTGACCGGGAACGGTGCGAAGGCTTCCGCCGGATAACCGTAGGTGTGCATGTAGCGGCGCATCAGCATAGCCCACTGCGACGTGAGCGTGATCCCCTGCTCGGCCTCAAAGTCCGAGTCGGTCGCCAGCGCCAGCCCGGTTTCCACCGTGGCATCGAGCTTATCTGTGACCTTCTCAACCCCGATCACCGCGACCAGATCATGCGCGCCACTCGCAATCGCCAGGGCTGCCTGGCGCAGGGCCGCGCCACCACTTGCGCCGGCCGCCTCGACCCGCACCGCCTCAATGCCGGCCAACCCGGCCGCCGACGCCAGGAACGCGCCCAGATGCGCCTGCCCCGCTACAATATCCCCCAGCGCATTCCCCACGTAGAGCGCCCCGATATTGCCGGGAGCAACAACGGGGGTTACTTCGGCAACCGCGGCATGCAGCGCTTCCAGCGCCAGATCAGTCAGCGTACGGGTGTAGTGCTCGGCAACCGGCGTTGTGCCCGTACCAACAATATAAACGTTCTTCATATGCTTCCTCATGTTGACGTTTCTGTATTCAGGATGCCTGCCAGACCTGATGCGTTAGCCAACCACCAGTTCGTTGCGCCACTTCACATATATCGCGTAGTCGATAAACTCCTGCTGCGCCAGGTATGCGCTGGTCAGGGGGGCGCGCTCGCGGCGTTCAAGCAGCGCCTCGGTGACAACCAGCGAGTAGGCGTCACTCCCGGCACTACTGCCATAGGTGGTCATAAAGATGGTGTCACCCGGTTTGGCAACATCAAGTGTGGCACACAGACCGGCCAGCGCAATCGCCGAGTAGGTATTCCCAATCTCCGGTGAGAGCAGGCCCGGCGCAATCTGCTCCTGGCTAAAGCCCAACTGTTTGGCGACCGACTGCGGGAACTTGGCATTGGGCTGGTGAAAGATTGCATAGGTGTAGTCCTGCGGCGTGCGTCCCAACTCGGTCAGCAGGCGCGTCGCCGCCGTGCGGATATGATGGAAATAGGCCGGCTCACCCGTGAAGCGGTGCCCATGCACCGGGTAGGGTCGCTCGGCCCGGCGGAAAAAGTCGGGCGTATCGGTGACATACGAGAGCGTCGCCTCAATCGTCGCGACCGCCTGCTCCGCCGGACCCAGCAGCAGTGCCGCCGCCCCCGCCGAGGCGGTATACTCCAGCGCATCACCGGGACGGCCCTGCGCAGTATCGGCCCCGATTGCCATAATATATTCGGCCATACCGCTGCCGACCATCCCCATGCCGGCGGTCAGCGCCTCGCTGCCCGCTTTGCAGGCAAACTCCCAGTCTGCTGCGCTGATCCAGGGCGATGTTCCCAACGCCTCGGAGACAACCGTACCGCTGGGTTTCACACTGTAGGGGTGACTCTCGCTGCCCACCCACACCGCACTGATCTGCTCGGCCGGCACTTGCGCCCGTGCAAGCGCATTTCGTGCCGCCTCAATCGACATTGTGATCGTGTCCTCATCCGGGCCGGGCACACTCTTCGATGTGACGGGTACGCCTCCCTGACCATCGGTCCAGATGCGCGCAATCTCTTTGCCCGCAATCCGATAGCGGGGGACATACGTTCCATACCCAACCAGCCCTACAGGACGTTGTGGCTGCATCATATGTATAAGCTCCTTGTCTGGGATGTTACAGATAAGACAAAGACGGAGTGCAGCAGGGCGGAAATGCGCTGTGTCACTCCGTCTTTGTGAACATGTCAAAAATTCTTCAGACTTAAACCGCCTCGAGTTGCTTGCTGACCCCGCCACTTAGTTCGGCCAGCAGCATCTCGGCCCGTGCCGGTTTGATGTTGCGCTCCTCGATCATGCGCCGCGCAATCGTATCCACCAGGGAACCGCCGGCCCCGGCTGCCAGCGCAATCTGGCGCGCATGCAGACCCATATGCCCACGCTGGATACCCTCGGTTGCCAGGGCGCGCATTGCCGCCAGGTTGCTCGCCAGACCGGCACACACACAGATCTCAGCCAGTTCGTTGGCGCTCTGCACATTCAGCAGCTTCAGGGCCGCCTGGGCCGACGGGTGAACTTTGGTTGCGCCGCCCACAATCCCCACCGCCAGGGGCAACTCCAGCGTGCCGACGAGGTTGCCGTCAGCATCGCGCTCCCATACGCTCATCGAGGTATACTGCCCGCTGCGCGCGGCATAGGCATGCGCTCCGGCTTCAATTGCGCGCCAGTCCTGCCCGGTCGCAACCAGCACCGGATCAATTCCGTTCATAATCCCTTTGTTATGGGTTGTCGCGCGGTAAGGATCAACTGCGGCAAACGCATAGGCCCACATGATTCCCTCGGCCACTTCTTCGCCGCTGATTCCGTTGCGGGCGAGGGCGGCCGGCGGTATCACCGCGCGTGTACGTGCCAGACGGCGATCACTCAGGTTTGAGAGAATGCGCAGATAGGCCCGACCGCCGCTGATCTGCTCCAGCAGCGGCGCAGTTGCCTCGCACATGCTATTGATGGCATTCGCGCCCATGGCATCCCGGCAATCAATGATCAGGTGAACCACGAGCATCGGTCCCATTGGACTGCTCTCGAAGAGGTTGACCTCCAGATCACGCGCACCACCCCCCAGCCGTACCAGGCTAAGGCTCTGGGCATTTGCCGGCGCCAGAATCTCATCTTTGCGGGCCAGAATAGCCGCGCGCGCCTGCTCCGGTTCGGCTACCGCAACCAGTTGGACCTGGCCGATCATCAGCGGGTCCGTGCTGCTGGTCTGAAAGCCCCCACCCGCGCGTACCAGCCGGGCGGCGTAACTTGCTCCCGCAACAATCGAAGGCTCCTCAACTACCATGGGGACTAACGTATCACGTCCGTTAATAACGAAGTTGGTGGCAATGCCCAACGGTAGATTGAATGTACCAACGACATTCTCAATCATCTTATCTGCACGCTCTATCGACAATGACCCGCTGCCGCCGTGGAGGGCGTGCAGATCCTGGTCATTCAATCCATCAAATGCCCCAACCATCTGGAGTCGTTCAAACGGATTGAGTTGGTAGAAGCCTTGCAGTCGTGAGTTTTGCGTTCCCATAGCTTGCTCTGTATTCCTCTCACTCTATTTCAGTTGCACTCGGCCTGTCAGTATTACTCCGCTAGTTTGACCGTCAACCGCGAACCGGCGGTTGTTGTGTAACTGGTTACTTATATGTACAAACACGGTACACGTTAACAGCATTTGTGATGCATAGCACGAGAATCGTTGATATCAGATATTGTAGCATGAACCGGCGTGCAAACCTAGCCAAAAAGCTGTCAAAACCTATCAATCGGCTATCTCATCCTGTCAATAAAGGGAAAACCGGGTGATTCCCGTGCAGGGCGACAACCATGCCGGGAGCATAGTGCGCTGCCGGGAAGGTGCCGAAATTGACCGGCCTGCACAGGGGGCTTGCATAGAATCGTATGCACTTCATGCCATATAATCAACGCCATGTCGGTAACTGGCTGTGGTACAATACCAAATATGGCAAGCAATTGTAACGATACGAGTAGCTGATAGTGACTACTGCTCCCCGCGTGATCAATTCAATATGCCCCCCGCTGCTGCGGGTCTGGCACTGCCTCTTGCCGGCGTTGCTGCTGGTATCGGGCTGTGCCTCCGGGGATACGGCAACCTCGCTACCGGGGAAATCGGGGATCAGCAGCGTTGCAGACCTGCTGACCGGAACGCCCGTACGCGGTTCGGTTACGGTTGTCGGCTACATCTTTGTGCGTCCGGCCGGCGTGGTGTTGCTGGATGGCCTGAGTTTTAGCGCCACACCGCCGCCGCAACCGCTGGTATCCGACCCCTCCCAACAACTCTGGATTGGCCCATCACTTGATGCATCCGTCGTAGCCGAACTCGATCAGAGCGGCGCGGTGCGATATGGCATTGTGCAGGCCCAGGGACAGGTGCGCGGACCGGGCACCTTCGGTCCCGAAGGACGTTATCCCTACCAGTTTGTGCCGGACAGTCTGAAGCTCCTCTCTCCTAAGACCATTACAATCGGTGAACTGCTTGCCAACGCTGCTGCGTATGAACAGCAGTTTGTCCGGGTAGAGGGCGAGTTGCTGACCAGCGAAGACACAGCGCTGCTGGTGAGCCGGATCGGTGCCGGCGGGGTGCCTGCCTCCAACAGTCGTCAGCTTAAACTGCCCGTCCCCCTGCGCGATGCGGCATTGCTGGATCATCTCTCCCAGGTCGCCGATACCCCGATCTATTTTGGCCCTGTCCAGATAGACGGTATCTGGCGTGGTGATATCTTGCAGCCACTTGGCATAACCGCCGGCGAAATCTCCTGAAATTTCAAATAGTACCTCGCGCCTACCAGCACTAGTCCCTTGCTCCCCCACATGCCTGAGCGTGACAGGACTTTGCGCCTCTTGGCATAACTTGAATATCGCGTTATGCTGCCTTTGTCAGTAGTTTTTACTGCCGACATTAGCATGCTGGACATTGTCATATCTATTGTTCCATATGGTCAAGACCTGCATTACACTATGGGAACACCATGCGTACCAAATATCGTACTCTCCTATTCTGCTTTGTCCTCTTATTCGCCGGGCTTACGTTCGGCTATCCCGTGCCGGCAACCGGGTCGGCCGGCACCGGGGAAACGCCGGAACCGCTCACGGATGATGCCCTGGTACCGCCCCCACCACCAGATCTCCTGTGGCAATCTGCCGGTCCCAGCCAGTTTATGGCCGGGGATGTGGCCGTCCGGATGATTCTGCCGGAGAGCAACGGTAGTGCCGAGCCCTCCCTGGAAGACTGGACCACGTCCGAGATTGCGGCCGTCACGGAACAGGTGCAGGCTTCCCTGGACTGGTGGACTGAGCAGTTACCCGGGGCGCGGTTGCGGTTCCACCTGGATGTGCAGGTTGTCCCGACGGCCTACGAGCCGATTAACTACAGCCTGTATGAAGAGGGTCTCTGGATTGGTGATCTGCTCGGCAACATGGGATACAGCGGGAACTATTTTGAAAAAGCCTATGCAGCCGCGTACGACCTGCGTGAACAGCAGGGGAGCGACTGGGCCACACTCATTTTCGTTGCCAACAGCGCAAACGACGCCAATGGACGTTTTGCCGACAACCGCTTTGCCTACGCTTATATCAATGGTCCATTTATGGTCCTGACCTCGGACGTTGGCTCGTATGGTCAGCAGCGGTTAGCCCCGGTGGCCGCCCACGAGATGGGCCATATCTTTGGCGCACTCGATCAGTATAAATCGGCCCAGGTTCCCTGTGAGCAACGCAGCGGCTACCTGCATACCCCCACCACTAACAGTCAGATCGGAGGCTGCCCGACTAATCTGCCGAGTATTATGCTCGCGCCCGTGTCGGCCTATGCTAATGGCGAGATTGATCCCTCAGCGCTGGCCCAACTTGGCTACTATGACAGCGATGCGGATGGAATTATCGATCCGCTCGACACAACTCCCCACCTGGATCTCAATCCGGTTCAAACCGTCGAACCCGGTGAGCGACCGGTTATTACCGGGCAGAGTAGCGATACGGGATATCCCTCTCCATTCTTGCGCACCGTCAGCATTAACCCCATTGAGCGCGTAGAATACCGCGCCGACAGTGGCCCCTGGCAGACGGCAATCCCCGCTGATGGCGCGTTTGACAGCACCAGTGAGGATTTTTCCTTCGAGGCGGTTCTCTATGATGGAGTCCACCAGTTAGAGGTACGGGCGGTCAATCGTATGGGCATTAGCTCCGCCCCGGTCAGTCTGCCCGTTACCATCAGTGGCATTGGCGCGCAGCCCGTGTACCAGGTGCGTGCGCCCGAACTGAGTAACACCACTGCAATTACGCTCGAACTGGAAGCGCCCGCCGATACTGCGGCAATGCAGATCAGCCGCGATCCGCTCTTCGGCGATGTGGATTGGCAGCCGTACGAACCACGTCCGCTGGTTCAACTGAAAGCCGGATATGATGAGGCCCAGCCGGTGTATGTGCGCTTCCGCGATACCAACGGGTATACGTCCCCGGCATACATGCAAACGGTACTGGTTGATACAGACCCGCCGGTGGGCAAGGTTGTGTTGAAGCGCGGCTCCGGCATGCTGGCGGTACTCCAGGCCGAGGATCAGGGCAGTGGGGTTGAAGCCGTCGAGATCGAAGTCAATGATGGTGAAAATGTGTGGCATCTCCAGGCAGCCGCGATTGAGCGCCGGCTGACGGCTGAGGATGACCCGGATCACTCCTACTATGCGGAGGTGCCCCTGCCTGCCGGCGTCATCAGCATTCGGGTCTGCTTCCAGGATATGGCGGGCAATGTTTCACCATATCTGGAAGCGCGGGCCCAGAACAGCGTCTACTTGCCGCTGGTGATTGCGCCATAGGATGCCGTTACAGACAGGAATTAGATGGTCGTTGACCCGGCAGGAAATTCTGTCTCCGGCAGGGCGGAAGAAACCATCTTGTTTCACAAAAGTCTTGCACTATGTGCAACATTTTGTGAAACAAGATAAAAAGTACCATGCTGCCGCAGGCGAAACCGGCTTTTGGGTCTGGTACGAGGCTGAAACAGTCTATACCGTATAACTCGTGTCATAGACACGACTTACGCGGTCATTGTCCCAGAAGAGCATGTCGCCTCCGGCAGGGCGGAACAGGACATTCTTTTTCAAGAAATTTTGGCGCATAGCGCCAAAATTTCTTGAAAAAGATCAAAACGTACCACGCTGCCGCAGGCGAATCGAGCTTCCATCGGGTGAAACGTCCGGTTTGCATGTCAACCGCGTAACTCGTGTCAGTAATTGTCGTCAGGAGTACACACAGAATTCAGTATATGTTTGGTTATTTAATGATTTGTTAGCTCAAGTTAAGAAGGCGTTAAATGAGCGTAAAGAATTTCTTAACAGGCTCCAGGTTGCCGGATGGTGCCAGGCTGCGTACAATAAAGTGGAGGTAAGCCTGCTTGCCTGGAACCTCGGCTTATGCCTGGCTGCATTCGTGTGGAGTGTGCCTGATCGCGTCTGGAGACAAGCTATGACCTTAGAGATCTCGGATCTTGATAATGTCCGGCAGCCGCATGCGCTGGAGTATCTGCGCCGGGCACCTTACCGCAATGCTATTCCCCTCTCGAACCTGACACAACTACGCACAAACTGTGCGGTTGTGGTGGCCCACAGCCGGGGACTGATCCAGGGAGTGGCCTCCCACTACCGCGATCTGCCCTTTCCGGCAGTGACCTTCGTGGCCGAACTGGGCGACCCGTTGCCGACACTGCTGGCAGCGCTGGCCGAGCGTGTTCCCGCGCTGCGTACCGACACGATCAGCACAGTCGTCCCCGAACATCGCGCCCGGCAGTTGTCCCAATATGTCCAGGTTGAGTCGCTGGAGTTAGAGTGGCAGATGGTGGTCGAACCGGAGACGCTCAAACCGCACGAACTACCCGATATCCGGCGATTGCAAGAAGCGGATCTGCCGGCAATGCAGGCATTGGCAGAGCAGGGCGGCATGGTTGCCTGGCGTCCCGGCATTCTGGCAAATGGACCCGCCTTTGGCGCATTTGTCGCTGAGCAGCTTGTCGCAATGGCCGCAACCCACTTTGCCACCACCGATGTGATTGAAATCGGCAATGTTGTGACCCACCCGGCCTACCGCCGCCAGGGATTCTCGCGCGCCTGCGTCAGTACTCTGGCCCGCACCGGTTTTACCCTGGCCCCACGCGTCTACCTGCTGGTTATGACCGCCAACAACAGCGCCTATGCCGCCTACCGACGACTGGGCTTCTGGCCCGCCGAACGCTTTGCCTTTGTACGGTTTCGGTTGTAGTCTGTAATCCGTAGTCCGTAGTCCGTAGTCTGTAGTTCGCAACGCGTAATCCGTAATCTGTAACCTCCTGTTGGCAAAAGAGAACAGATGTGTTATACTATCCTCAGCTACCGTGGACACCTGCGGGGCGCAGAACGGGGAAGCGCATTGGTAAGGATAGAGGCAACGTATGGAAGAAGTATCGTTCTCGCGGGGCCCGGCACGACGACCGCTGGCGCGTGTGGCCGATCCGTTGCTGCAATGGTCAACGGGTCTGCAGACGCAGCAGCGCAGCATCTACGCCGGGTGGTTGATCCAGACCGGACGGGTGGAGGCACTGGACGAAGCCATGCAGCAGGCGGGCTTCAGTACCGTCACGATCCGGCATAGTGGTGGCAACCTGGTAACGCACTGGGCGGTTGAAACGGCGGATCTGTTTGTGATTGCCGAGGGCGTTCAAAGCATTGGTGAGATGCGCACCGACCCGGAGCGCTACGGCATCGCCTATGCCTGGCGGACGCTGCCGGATGGCCGGCCCCAGTCGGTGCTCAAGTTGCGCGCATTGATGCGACCGCTGCTTGAGGTTGGCTATACCGAGCCGCTGCTGGTCTCGGTAAAGAGTACCCTGACCGGCGATATGCTCGAGGCGCTGATGCGCCAGTACGATGTGCTGGACGCGATTGACCGACTGCGCGCCCAGCAAGGTCAGACGCCGCTCAATCCGCCATTTTATGCATGCAGCATTCCCCTGGGGCCGGGCGCAGAGGTGGCACGCGGTGGTACGCAGAAGAAAGAGATTGTGCCGATGGTGGCCCAGATACCGAACCCCATCGAGCGGTCCTACCTGGTTGCACACTACATTCGCAAAGCCTGGGTGCCCCTGATCGAAAATCTGCTTGATGCGACAATGGCCTGGTCCGTTGCCACCTCAAACCAGATTGCCCTGGGCGAAGATCTGGTTGCCAACACCTACAGCGAACCGGAAGGCGACGGCGAAGCGGTCTACTCTGCACCACGCAACCACAGCGGCCGGGTCGCCGAAAGCCCGCTCTAGCAGTCTGCACCTCTACAACCAGGAAGACCTTGCTCGTGCTCTGTGCAGGTTTTTCCTGGTTGTATTTCTTTTCTTTATCCATTTTACTGTCACACAAGTTACCGGAGTTACGCGGTCATCAGGACGGAACAGACCGTACCAGGTAACTCCTGCCAAAATGAGGCGGACGCGCAGCCGCACGTCCTTACCGGCAACATCCCCTGGAGAATTTTCCCTCTTCAACGCGCTCTGCTGTTTCACATATACGAGTTACGCAATGGGCATACAAATCAGACATGTACATCCACAAAGGCAGTCTTGGCCTGCGGCAGCGTGGTACATTTTGATCTTTTTTCACAAAAATGTTGCATAAAGTGCAACATTTTTGTGAAAAAGCGGGTTTCTTCGGTCCGGCTAGAGGCGCCATTCCCCATTGAACATAGGCTCGTGTAACGCATGTCAGCACCAGCAGTTTCGCGCTTTTCGCTTATTTCGCGTTATTCGTGATCCGGATCCCACCGCGTACGTCGTATCACCTGATCGTAACCGCATGCATCATTTTGGTAAGCCTTCCCTGGTATGATAGTTCTGCGGGTAGTGCGCAACGCATCGGTTGCGACGGTCGGGCTGCCCGCCAACCGTCGCTGGTTGTATTTCCTGAGCCGATTATCACAATGCGTGACAGCGATCATAGTGCGCTGCGCAAAAGCGTTCTATACTAGAAATATCTCAGTGGTCAGCCAGGAGGCGCGCAATGAATAAACAAAAACTGCTGCGGAGTGTCGCTCCCTTCTCGCGTCTCAGCGATGATCAGCTTGATCTGCTGGCTGCACGCCTGGGAAATGCGACCTTCAAGCGGGGCGAAACGATTTTTCACCAGGGGAGTCCTGGCAGTGTGCTCTACATTATTGCAAATGGTCAGGTGCGCATCTACACCAGCGGTGAAACCGGGCAGGAGTTGTCGGTGACAATTTTTCGCACCGGGGATTTCTTCGGTGAGTTGGCGCTGCTGGATAACCAGCCACGTTCGGCCAGTGCCGAGGCGATGGTGCCAACCCGAACGCTGACGCTGCACCGCACCGATTTTGTGCCAATCGTCACGGAGCATCCCGCGATTGCCATCGCCATTCTGGAGACGCTGGCAGCCCGCCTGCGCAGTAGCAACACCTACGCCGGGCATCTGGCAAACTACACCGCCCCACAGCGGGTAGTGCATCAACTGCTCAACCTGGCGGCCCGCTATGGCGTCACAAACGGCGGCGCAACCAGTATCGAGTTGCATCTGACCCAGGATGATCTTGCCAGCCTGTCGGGAACGACGCGCGAGACGGTTAACCGGGTGCTTGCCAATCTGCGCGATCAGGGGTTGATTCAAGTGGAGCGGGCGTGCGTGCGCATTCTCGATCTGGGGCAGCTTCAGCACGCCCTGCCTGAATATTGATGTTGTGCAGGCGGCAGGGTTTTTGGATGGAATGCAATGGTAAAGACGCGCATTGCGGACATACTTCTGCGCGTCCCTATCGGCAAAAAGCCGTCTGTCCTTCCGGTGTTGTCACCCCGGTATGAGCCTGCCTGGTCTTTACACCAGAAGCAAATGATTAGAGCTTATGCACAATAAGCACGAAACCGCATCAGAATGCGCTAAACACCACCAGGTAAGGTTGTCTTTTTAGCCCATTGGGAAGCCACATCCGCTTATTGTGCATAGACTCTATTGTCTAAAAAACAGGCGTTACGCAGTCACGCGTTTGAAAGCGGATCTCGCCTCCGGCAGGGCGGAAGAACCCAGATCTTTTTCACAAAAATTTGCTCCGTGAGCAAATTTTTGTGAAAAAGAGTACCATGCTGCCGCAGGCAGAATGCATTGTGCTACCGGGATAAAACCTCTGGTTTGAGCACCCACTGCGTACGTCGTGTACATAAAGGTAAGAAGCTATTCGTGCATTGTTTTTCTGATCATAGAAGAACAGTGTTTGTGAGGTATATCATGTTTTATCTCTTTCTGCTGGCGCATCTGGTGGCCGACTTTGTGTTGCAACCCTACTGGCTGGTGGTGCGGAAGCAGCACTGGTACGGGTTGCTGCTGCATGGGGGCATTGTGCTGCTCTGTATGCTGCTCTTGCCGCTGCTCGACCCGGCAACCCTGGCGCTCTGGCCGCTGATGCTGGGGATTACGGCGGTGCATATTGCTGCTGACTGGTGGAAGGTGCATTACGGGCGGATGGTTCCCGGCCCGTCAATTGTGAGCTTCTTGCTGGATCAGGTCATTCATGTGGGGACGATTAGCCTGTTCCTGGGGTTGGCGCTACCGGCTGAACAGATCTGGGCAGTGGGCGGATCACCCGTGGCGCAGCCGGCACTCTATGCCGGGGCGTACATCGTGGCGACCTTTGCCGTCCCCATCGGGGTGATGGTCTGGCTTGACCCGCTGTTTGTGCATGCCGCCCGGGCGGCGCGGGCACGTCTTCGCAGTCTCTGCACAGGCGCGGTGGTCGTCTCGCTGACGTTGTTTGCCGGGGTGCTGGCGCTGCCGACGATCCTGGTGGGCCTGGCGGTAGCGTTGCGCTACCCGGCTTCGCCCCACCCGCTGGATACACCGACGGGGATGCTGACGGTGATTACGATTGCGACACTACTGGGCGCAGTTCTGGTGATACTACCCGCATAACTCCACCGGACCTGCGCCCGCTCCCTGAACGTTCCTACTCGGCGCGGACCAGGTTCATGGCCTGTCCCCGCAGTCGGCTGCGGCGCATCTGGCGCAGCACTTTATCGGCATGCCGTTCGTTAACATCGACAAAGGTCTGGTTCTGGCGAATATCAATAGCGCCAATCCCGCGCCCCGGTATCCCGGCCTCGCTCGCAATTGCCCCGACAACATCACCGGGACGGATACCGTGGGCCCGGCCCAGATCCAGCGTCAGCCGCACCATGCCCGGTTCCTGTACACCCTGGCGCGACCGGCGCGGCTGGCGGGTTCCATCAGCGGATCGGCTGGCCCGGCGCTTACGCCCCGACTCGGCGCGTTCATGCCGCTCCGACAACTCCCGCACCTCGTCAATCGGCCGCTGGGCTTCCTCCGAACGCGCCAGATGAATGGCGGCGGCGGCAACCTCAGTCAGATCGTACCCGACAGCAGTCAGATCCGCCACCAGGCTACGCGCATCATCCAGATCCGTCTGGGTCAACAGTTGGTCAAGATCCTGCCGGAAACGCTCCTCGCGCCGCGCCTGCACTTCGGCGGCACTGGGCAGCGTCGCGCGTATCACCGACTGCCGGGTAAAGGTCTCTATCGAGCGTAGCCGCCGTACCTCACGTGCCGTCACCAGCGTAACCGCCACGCCGGAACGTCCGGCCCGTCCCGTGCGTCCGATGCGATGCACATAATCCTCAGCGTCGAAAGGCATATCAAAGTTGATCACATGCGAGACATCCTGAATATCCAACCCGCGCGCAACCACGTCGGTTGCCACCAGAATGGATACCTGACCCTGGCGAAAACGGCGCAGCACAATCTCACGCGCCATCTGTGTGAGATCGCCATGCAGCGCCTCGGCAGAGTAGCCCCGCGCCAGCAGCGTCTCGGACAGTTCCGCCGCGCCGACCTTGGTGCGAGTAAAAATCAGCGCACTCTTGATATCCTCCACTTCGAGCAGGCGGGTCACTGCCCCGATCTTGGAGGACTCGTCCAGCAGGTAGTAGCGCTGCTCGGTCTGCGCAACAGTGCGGGTGCTCTCGCCCGTGGTGATATACTGCGGCTCGCGCATATAGCCATCGGCCAGGCGGCGAATGGGCGGCGGCAGCGTGGCCGAGAAGAGCGCCGTCTGGCGGTTCTCGGGTGTCTCGCTCATAATTGCCTCGACATCGTCGATAAAGCCCATTTTGAGCATCTCATCGGCCTCGTCCAGCACCAGGTAGCGCACACTGTGCAGATCGAGCAACCCCTGGCGGATCAGGTCCAGGGTACGCCCCGGCGTCCCGACCACGATATGCACGCCCCGTTCCAGGCGGCGGGTCTGGCGGCTGTAGGACTGCCCCCCATAGATCGGCAGCACCTGGACCTTGCGATGCTGGCCGTAGCGATAGACCGCGTTGGACACCTGGAGCGCCAGTTCACGCGTTGGCGTCAGCACCAACCCCTGCACACCGGGCGTTTCCAGATCAAGCGTGTGCAGCAGAGGCAGCGCAAACGCGGCCGTCTTGCCGGTGCCGGTCTGGGCCTGCCCCAGCACATCGCCGCCCTCCAGCAGGATCGGAATGGTCTTTTCCTGAATAAGTGTTGGCTGGGTATAGCCCGACTCGCTAATCGCCTGAAGCAGTTCAGGCCGTAACCCCAGCGTTTCAAAAGATATGGTCATGGAAATAGCGATACTCCACTCTATAACAGCTAAAAACCCTGCCACACCCGGCAGGGCAGTTGCTCTCACTCGGATACGTCTGTAATGCGGTACAAGTGTAAGTATAGCACAGATCCGGCAGGCGTGTCGGCAGTCGGAGCCACCGCCGGGCCATTCTAACGTTTGTCCAACGCGGCTCATTTTGGCGTGCGGCAGCCATGCTGCCGTCTAAGATGTTCGCGGTAAGCAGTTGCCGGGAGCTATGCTCCTGCACTCCATAGCCGAACCATTCTCCTCTTTGCGAAACTGAAAACCGGCTATACTATAGCAATCCCGGTAGAGTTAAAACGCGCAGATTTATCAGCGAACGACAAACTCGATGATATACCTTTTTGATCCTGAAAAACGGAAAGAATAACGCAATGACGAGCAGCGAAATGGAAACCGTTGCACAGGTATGACCGACCCTTGCGCCGCTCCTGTTTGTTCCCCATACTGAGTATGAGTACAACCAATCTGGTTGCCATGCTTGACACCCTGATTGATCTGGGTGGGTTTCATCTTCACCCACCCGTTGGCATCACTGATTGACAGGACTTACGCAGTGCGCGTTCAAACGGGTCCTTTGTTCCCGATAACGGCGGATTTCGCCTGCGGCAGCGTGGTACTTTTCCTTCTTTTTCACAAGATTTTTGCACTAAGTGCAAAAATCTTGTGAAAAAGAGTGGTTTCTTCCGCCCTGCCGGAGGCGAAATGTCCTTTTGGGTTCGTGACCGCGTAACTCCTGTGATTGAAGTTATCAGCGTGTTGATCGAAAAGTATGAGGATGAACATGTTCTAGAGTTGAGCTGAATGACACGCAGAACACTTGACAACCGAAGTCTCACCCGCTATACTTGCCTTAGTAATGTTTGCTCAGGCAAGTATTTTATGGGCACTGATTATATCAACGACACCAGCAGTCTGGATACCGCTGTCGCCTATGTTATCCAGCGGAACAGCCGACTCTTGCGCTTTCATCTGGCGAAGTTCTTTCAGCGGGTGGGCGCGCCGATCAGCCCGGAGCAGTGGTTTTTGCTGTTTCGGCTCTATGAGCGCCCGGGGCAGGCCCAGAGTGACCTGGCCGACCGCGATCTACAGGACCATCCGAATATCACCCGGCTGGTGGACGCGTTGGAACAGCGTGCCCTGGTAGAACGCACACCCGACCCGGACGACCGGCGGCGCAGTCTGGTCTCCCTGACCACAGCGGGCCGACAGTTGATGGAGAGCTTGCTGCCGCAGGTGGTGGCTGAACGCAAGCGGATCTTTCGGGGACTCTCGGCCACCGAGTTGGAGACTCTGGTAACGCTACTGCACACGATTGAGCGCAATCTGCTGGCAGATTAATTTTTTTGTCCATTACTTGCCTACATAATTGTTGCTCGGACAACTATAAGCAGACGGAAGGAGCGTGTGATGCGACTGCGCGTTTTGAACTGGCAGCTTTCGGTTGAACGGGTCTTTTACGCCGAGCATACGCTGTCCGGGATGTATAACCGGGCCGCCGCTCGCTGGGATGCCGCCATTACCCGGATGGGCTACCCGGCTGCCTATGAACGCCTGTTTGCCCGCCTGACTGCAAGCGGGATACTGACAACGCTGCCGCATGACGGACTGGTGCTGGATGCCGGTATTGGGACGGGGGCGCTGAGTGCCGCTCTCGCCGCACATGCACCCACGATGCGCATTGTGGGCGTTGATCTTTCTACGGAGATGCTGGCACTGGCACACCAGCGGGTTGCCGCGCTGGTTGACCTGCACCAGGTCGGCATTACCCGCTTACCCTTTCCCGATGCGCATTTCGACTTTGTGATGACGGCGCATGTGCTGGAACATCTGCCGGATGCGCTGGAGGGTATTGCCGAACTGCTCCGTGTCCTGAAGCCCGGACGGCCCTTCCTGCTGCTGGTTACCTGGCCCTGCCCGATGACGCGCCTGCTCAGTTTGCGCTGGAACTTTGCGGCCCTCCCTGAGCGAACCATGCGGCACTATCTCGATGACGCCGGCATTCCGACGGTCGCTGTGTCCACACTGACGCAACCGTTGCGGGCCGCGTATATGAGCCGGGTCTATGTGGGGCGCAAACCAGAAAGCTACGGTGGCCCGGCGGACAAACAACAAGAACGAGACGACTACCGATTATGCTATACTGAAGACAGTCATTGACTCAAAGACACGACTTACGCGGTCGTTCATCAAACCGGGCATTTTACCCGGTGAACGGCAGAATCGCCTGCGACAGCACAGAAACTCCCATTGATGCCTGAGCATACCGGCGCAAGCTACCAGGGGATCGCCGGGCAGTATGCCCGACAGGTTGATACCAACCCGATGAATGCCTTTTATGAACGGCCCGCCGTTCTGTCGCTGCTCCCCTCCCTGGCGCAGAACCGGGTGCTGGATGTCGGTTGCGGGTCCGGTTGGTATGCGGAGTATCTGCTCGATCAGGGAGCGACGGTCACGGCCTGCGATCTGAACGCCGAATTTGTGGCGTTGACCCGGCAGCATGTGGGGGGGCGCGCGACGGTGCGGCAGGCCGACCTGACCCGCCCGCTGGACTTTGCCGCCGCCGGCGCGTTCGATACGATTGTCTGCTCCCTGGTGCTGCACTACCTGCAAGACTGGCAACCGACGTTGTGCGAGTTCGCGCGTGTGCTGCGGCCCCAGGGCGTGCTGGTTTTCTCCACCCATCACCCCTGCATGGACTGGCAGATGTTTCAGACCGGCGATTACTTCGCCCTGACCCTGCTGGAGGATACCTGGGAGGCTATTGGAACGGTGCAGTTCTACCGGCGACCGTTAACGGCTATCAGTGAGGCGCCGGCTGCGGCCGGCTTTGTGATCGAGCGCCTGCTGGAGCCGCAGCCTACCGCCGATTTTCAGCGGGTAGCGCCCGACCTGTACGAGCGCGTCATGCGCAACCCCTGGTTTCTCGTTGTGCGGGCGCGCAAAGTTGGTTCGGTTTAGCGACAGAGGGTTACGGAGAGCACCGCCGTCTGCGGTCTTTTGCGCCACCGAGAACACCGAGAGCACCGAGATTTGGGGGTGTACAGCTTGAGAACTGCCCTCCCCATCCGGATCACACCTTAAAGCCAGGACTTATGCAGTTGACATGCAAACGGGACGTTTGACCGGATGAAAGCCCGATTCGCCTGCGGCAGCGTGGTACGTTTTGATCTTTTTTCACAACATTTTTGCACATTGTGCAAAAATGTTGTGAAAAAGGTGGTCTGTTCCGCCCTGCCGGAGGCGAAATACATCTCCAGATGGAGAACTGCGTAAGTCCTGTTAAAGCGTAATTCCCTCTTAGCCCCAGGCTACTTTTTCTCGCTTGACAGTCACACAAATTAGCTATACAATCCACTTATTCAAATTAGCTACTATAGTCATTTCGGGTAACTATGGGAACCAAACTGATTGCTTCAACCGAGGCCCAGAATAACTTTGGGCGGGTGCTTGATGATGTGGTTCAGAACAACACGCGTTATATTGTTCGCCGCCGGAATACCCCTCAGGCTATAATCCTCAGCGTGGCTGACTTCGAGAACATCCTGGCGGGTGATGCGGCTGATCGGCAGAAGTTGGAAAAGATCTTGCGCGAGTTAAGCCCGGTCTATGCGCTGGGTGAGTCAATTGAGGAAATCTAGCCATGTCTGCTACCGAACCTGCTGCTTTGGCACTGGATTATCAGTCAGTGCAGTTCCGTACTTCGCTGGTGCTACATGCTGACTGTTTTGAGTGGATGAGCCGTATTCCGGGAGATAGTCTTCACGCCATTGTCACCGATCCGCCCTATGGCGTGAAGGAGTATGACTTTGAGCAGATGGCGAAGCGGGCCAGTGGTCAGGGCGGCATCTGGCGCATTCCACCTTCCTTTGATGGGAGCAACCGGGCACCGCTTCCACGCTTTACGGCACTCACACTGAAAGAGCGGGCACTGCTCCAGCGGTTTTTTTATGAGTGGAGCAGGTTAGCGGTGCGGGCACTGCTTCCCGGCGGTCATGTGTGTATTGCCAGTAATGCCTTCCTGTCGCAACTGCTGTTCGCAGCACTGGTTGAGGGTGGGTTAGAGTTTCGGGGCGAGTTGATCCGCCTGGTGCGGACACTGCGGGGCGGCGACCGGCCCAAAAACGCCGAAGATGAATTCTCCGAGGTCTGCTCGTTGCCACGCGGCTGTTATGAGCCCTGGGGAATCTTCCGCAAGCCGCTACCACCGGGGATGAAGGTCAGCGATTGTCTGCGCACCTATGGCACGGGTGGCCTGCGGCGGATCAGTGCGGAGCAGCCCTTCAGCGATGTTATTGTTAGCGAGCGGACGCCCCGGCGAGAGCGGGATATTGCTGATCATCCCAGTTTGAAACCACAATCCTTCCTGCGTCAGGTTGTTCGGGCCGCACTGCCGTTGGGGACGGGGCTGATCCTCGATCCGTTTATGGGTTCCGGCTCAACTGTTGCTGCCGCCGAAGCGCAGGGTCTGGCCTGCATCGGCATCGAGCGGTTCCGGGATTATTTTGAATTGAGTCAGCAGGCCATACCACGGCTGGCCGATCTACGGCCGGAAGCGGAGGTTGGGCAGTTGAATCTGCTGGATCTGGTAGAAGTTCAGGCTTTGTAGAGCCAGTTCGCCATCATCTTTTGATAGCCGGTATTGGTAACACTGGCGGTAATGGTACGGCGACTCTGTGCCGACCTACCTGAGAAAAGCCAGTCGCTTTTTGCCAGTTGCGCACCTACCACCTTCACAAACTTGAATGGTCTGGGTTGCGTATCCCGGGCGCGGTTACTATCGAACACAAAGACCATCAACCAGATATCCTCCGGATTATGTCCTTGCCAGCCGCGTGAATAACGCGACGCTTTGACCTCTATGCCAGTAGTCGAATGTTGTACCTCGTTGTTGGGAAACATTCCTGCCGGTATCAGATCAGGATGGCCGTTATGGTATTTGTTTCGCGTAATACTGGCGCAGTGTTTGGGAATTGTCACTGTCATAAACTCGCCGACAATACTGCTAAAATTTGCAGGCATGAGCATTGACTCCAGGCGCGTTAGCCCTTTGCTGTGCAACTGGTTATTCACAAATCCCAGGAAGTCAAGGAAATCGGTCATTGCCGAAAAGACATGGTCAACTTGCATGCCATAGGGGAGTACCGCGTTCTGGTTGAGGTTCTTCACATTCAGGGCGATTGGAGTACACGCCTGTTGTTCGGTGTAGGTAGTCATGCTCGTGCTATACGTTTCATTCTTGCATTTCGTTTAGCACACTTTAATTGCTTCAAACTCCACATCACACGGCACCCCTGGAGCCACATGCATCACCCGGCCCGGCAGGTCCAGCACAACGCCGGCAACGCTTTCGGGGCGTTCGCTCGGGTGCAGTTGCATATCGGGGCGGCGGCAGATGCAGTTGGGCGCACCCTCCCGGTCGCGTAGCAGTTCCATCAGCGCCGCCGGGTCAAGCGTGCCACGCTGACGGGTCAGTAGCTCGCTGGCGCGGTCAAAGCGCGGCACACTGCTCGATGCCGGGTCAAGCGCGCGCTCCCCGGCGCAGGTTGCTTCGGCCAGGCAGTGGTTGGTGTGTGCCAGCAAGCCATCCTGCGGTTCCAGTTCGCCCACCCCGTTCGGTGTTACCTCCAGGCTGACTGCCTGCCCGCCCGCGTCGGCCACGGAAATGCAGGAGGAAGCCGCGAGCGGCACCCGCGCAACGGCGGCACGCACCGCGTTGCTGTCGGGCAGTTGCAGCAGGTAGCGCAAGAGCACATGAATCGGCAGGCCGGGGGTGGTGCCATCGGCATTTGAGCTAAGGATGTTGAGGCAGACACCCACGCCCGCATCGTTCAGACCGATCTTGGCGATGATCCCCGCCTCAGTCAGCGTCAGGATGGTGGGATGGTCGGGGGCGGTGATGTGCAGCAGCACACAGGCTGCCCGCTGATCGCCGGTCCAGTCCCAGGTCTGGGCCGGCAGCGTTGTACCGTTCGCCGTTGCCTCGGGCAGGGCCGCCACCGTCGTACACTCGCCCTGATCGGGCGGCGGCATATCAAAGATGGTCGTATCGTCAGCCGTCAGATCCGGCGTGTCGGCATGCTGCGGCACACCGATGGCCTGGTTGCGCGCCATAGCGCCGCGATAGTCGGGATGCGCTCCCGCCCGGCGGGGACCGGCCAGCAGTTCGGTGCGGGCATTGAGGGCCACAATCTCGGACAGCGTACGCCCGGAACCCTCCGCGATGCCGCGGATCTCCGTCAGCAGGTCGGGGGTATGGGCTTCCAGCAGTGGCACATAGTCCGGCGCCACCGTCTGCACGGCATTCCAGTCGCGCCCGTGGCGATAGGCAAACAGCCGCGCATAACTGGCGATGCTGTGGCGGATCTGGTCGGCAGCCTGCGAGCCATACTGCACGCCGCGCGCATGCGGGTCGCCGGTTAGCTTTAAAATGGGAAACATCTGCTCTCCCCTGGTGTTCTGGCGGGTAAAGATTGACTTATCCGGCTGGAAGCCGGAGCTACACCGCGTCTGGATGGATGTCGTAGCGCATGACCACGCGCTGTGCCGGGTCAAGACCGTGGGCAGCCTCCCGGCGCACCCGCTCGGTCAGTTCGGGCGCGAGTTCCGCCGGGTCCAGCGCGCGAAATCCCAGGCGGGCATAGAAGGGCGCATTCCAGGGAATGTCACGGAAGGTAATCAGCGTCACGGCGGAATGCCCGGCGGCTGCGGCCCAATCACAGACGGTGGTGACCAACCGACGGCCCAGACCGCGCCGGCCATGGGCCGGGTGAACATCGACTTCCGCCAGATATGGCCCTGTGGTCAGCAGCTTCACCAGGGCAAAGCCTACCGGCTCACCACCGGGTAAAAGTGCCACCCAGAGCAGTCCGGCAGCATGCGCATGCTGCAGATCCTCCAGACCCATGGTGGTATTCAGAATATGCTCAGGGATACCCCAGGGCGCAAACTGCTGAACTGCCGCCAGTTCGATCGCATCCAGGTAGGGCAGATGCTCCGGTTGAGCCGGCACGATAGCGTAGTCCGGCTCCATGATTATGCTCCTCCACGGAGCAACTCGCGTGCGCGCGCCGCATCACGCCCGATCTGCGCAACCAGTTCGTCGATCCCGCTAAACTTCTGCTCGCCACGCAGGTGATGCAGAAACTCCAGCCGCACCGTCTGCCCATAGAGATTGCCCTGCCAGTCCAGCAGATGCGCTTCCACCGTGCGGCGGGTGCCCGCAAAGGTCGGGCGCGTCCCCACATTGGTCACGGCGGGCAGCGGCTCCGTATCAAGATAGACCTGGCAGGCATAGACGCCATCGGCGGGCAGGGCATGCACCGGCGCAACGGCGATATTGGCGGTCGGGTAGCCGATCGTCTGCCCGCGCCGGTCGCCCTCCTCCACCGGGCCACGAATCCAGAAGGGCCGCCCCAGCAGCGGAATCACGCCCTGCACATCGCCCGCGTAGAGGCTCTGGCGCGCGCGCGAGGCACTGACCGGCGCGCCATCCAGTTCGACTGCATCGACCGAGCCGACAGTGTAGCCCAGATCCTGCCCGATCTCCCGCAGACGCGGGACATCGCCTTCGCGCCCCCGGCCCAGCGCAAAGTCGCTCCCCACCCAGAGTTCGCGCAGTGGCAGGGCCGTGCAGATCCGGCGCATATACTCAGCGGCGGGTGTGCTCATGGTTTCGTGAGAGAAAGGGGCCACAACCAGCAGATCAGGGCCGAGTTGCCCCAGCAGTTCGCTCCGCTCGTCCAGGCTGGTCAGCAGGTAGAGCTCTCGCTCCGGGCGAATGACGACATCGGGATGCGGCTCAAAGGTCAGTACTGCGCTGAGGCAACCGAGTTCCCGCGCGCGCGTGACAGCCGTGCGCACCAGGCGCTGATGTCCCAAGTGAACGCCGTCAAACTTCCCGATTGTCAGCACCGTCGGCCGGTCGGTGAGCCGCGATTCAAGTGAGTGGACAATCTGCACAGTTGATAGATCCTCTTTAACGGATACGAATTAGACCCTGACCCTAATATCTTATCAAATAACACGCGTTACGCGGTGGGTGGACAAATCGGATGTTTGATCAGATGGAAGTCAGATTCGCCTGCGGCAGCATGGTACTTTTGTATCTTTGTTCACAAAACATTTGCACAGAGTGCAAATGTTTTGTGAACAAAGACAGGAGCCTTCCGCCCTGCCGGAGGCAAAATGTCCTTTCAGGTTCGTGACAGCGTAACTTGTGTGAAATCATAGGAAGCACGCGGACGAATTGTTAACGGTTAACCGGCAATAACCCCTAATCCCAATACCTTTCAAAGAGCAGAACCTGCGTAGTAGCAGTGCAAACCGGACGTTTGCTCCGCTACAGAACGGTTTCGCCTGCGGCAGCATGGTACATTTTTATCTTTTTTCACAAAAAATTTCCACTTTGTGAAAAAAGGATGGTTTCTTCCATCCTGCCGGAGGCGATATCCTCTTCCAGGTAAGGAACCACGGAAGCCCGGTTATTTGAAAGGTATTGCCCCTAAGACATGGTTCAATCCTACTTGACAGTTAACATAATGAAAATGCTTACTAATCCCTTCCTGATGCGCCAGAAGGTTTTTTCTGACAACCCGAGATCGTTCAGACTGTCAAGTAAGAAACGCTGATTCTGAACCATGTCTTAGCAAACAGCCGTTTCGTGTATCTATCGCGTACCTCGTATAGTTAAGTATAACACTACCAGAGAAAAAACATGACAAAGGTTCAGAATATCAAAGGAATGCGCGATCATCTGCCGCAGGCAATGTTGCTGCGGCAGCATATTATCTCAACCCTGACGGCGGTGTTTGAGCGTTATGGCTTTGAGCCGCTCTCAACGTCGGTGGTGGAGTATGCCGAAACGCTTGAGGGCAAGCTGGGCGACGAGGAGAAGTTGATCTACCGCTTTGAGGATCATGGCGGGCGGCGGCTGGCCCTGCGCTATGATCAGACGGTACCCCTGGCACGGGTGGTGGCGCAGTATGCCGGCCAGATTAATCTGCCCTGGCGGCGCTACGCGATTGGTCCCAGCTATCGCGGTGAGCGGCCGGCACGCGGGCGCTATCGTGAGTTCTGGCAGGCCGATGTTGATATTGTGGGTAGTTCCTCCCCGCTGGCCGACGCCGAGATTGTCGCGGTTGTCACCGATGCGCTCGGCGCGCTCGAGTTTCCGAGCTTTGTGACGCTGCTGAACCATCGCCAGGTGCTGGGTGGCATTGCGCGTGCCAGTGGCCTGGATGAAGAAGCTGCCGGTGGGGTCTACCGCGCCATTGACAAACTTGACAAGATCGGCGCGGATGGGGTGCGGGAAGAACTGCTGCGGAGCGGTGTGGCGCGCGCGGCGGTAGAGCATATTCTGGAGATGGTCATGCTGGAGGGCGCGTCGGACGCGATCCTGACCGAACTGGCCCAACGGCTGGCGGGTGATGAACGCGCCCTGGCCGCTGTTGAGAATCTGCGAGCCATTGTCACCTATCTGGAAAATATGGGTGTGCCCGCCGAATGTTACGCCGTTGCGCCGCGCCTGGCGCGCGGGCTCTCCTACTACACCGGCGCGGTGTTCGAGTCAATCTCGTCGCACTGGCCCGAGGGCTCACTGCTGGGGGGCGGGCGCTATGACGAACTGGTTGGCCTCTTTGCCAACCGCGCCGTGCCAACCGTTGGCCTGGCCTTCGGCATTGATCGCCTGCACGATGTGATGGAGGAGCTGAATATTGGTCCGCGTCCCCAGACTACCGCGCAGGTTTTTATGACTATCTTTAGCGCCGATCAGCTTGCCGCCAGCCTGCATCTGACGCGGGAACTGCGCGCGGCGGGGTTGAATGTGATAACCGCGCTGGAGCCGGATACCAGCCTGGGCAAGCAGTTCAAGGAGGCCGACCGCAAGGGCGTGCGCTATGTGCTGGTGCTGGGCCCCGATGATCTGGCGCGGGGCGAGGTTGTCCTGAAAGATCTGGGCAGCGGTGAGCAGCGCAATGTGGCCCGGGCTGATCTGGTGGCGACATTGCTGGCGCAGCCGGGGCTATAACCGATGTAACTGAAGCTGGTTCGATGTGCGGCGTACCGCTGTACCCCGGTTATGGTGCTGCTTTCCGTGAACTTTCAGGTTGTTCTGCTGAAAGCCCACCCCCGGCAATACCACGATTGCCTGGCCGTGCGAACTTATCTCGCATGGCCGGGCGTTATCTTCTCCAACTACGCGCACTCCTCTGGCTTATTCTCACGCCGGCGTAATTGCCCGGCAGATCTGCGGATTTTTATCCCGACACCGGTAACACTTGCCGTAGGGCCGGGATTGAGGTAAACTATTGCATAGGAATCGGAAATTTACGTCAGGTGGTGAAATATGCCGGATAAAGAAATCAGCATCTCGGAAGCACCAGAGCGGATGCGGATAGGCGAACTGGCCCGGCGGGCGGATATCAGCCATCGCACGATCCACTACTATGAGGAGGAGGGGTTACTCGCACCTACTGAACGGGCGACCGGTGGTCATCGCTACTATAATCAGGAAGCGCTTGCCCGACTGCATAAGATCAAGCAACTCCAACAACTCGGTCTCTCGCTGGAAGAGATCCGAGGAGTCATCGATCTCTACTTTGATGAGCCATCCGGTGTCATGGGCAAGCAGCAGGTGCTGAAAATTCTCCGCGAACAACTTGCCGAGACGGAGCATAAACTTGCCGAACTCGAGCGCTTCCGTGATGATCTACAAACGAATATCTCCCGGATTGAGGGTATGCTTGAACAGGCCATACGGAAAGCCCGAGAGCGCCCAGCAACACCGCTCACCAGAGCTTAACCCATTTGTTTGTGTACAACTACCTCTTACGCCGGCATGACTCAGGTGCAGATGCGCTATGAGCCGGCCGGCGATCCAAATAACCTCTTGACCACTACTGCTACAATTTCCCGCCTTGTGAAATTGTAGCAGTGATCCGCAAAACGCGAGAAAATTCTTCTAGAAACGTCTTCTCTCTACATTACTGTATCAGGTAAAAATACATTTTTCAACGGCCGGAAAGACAGGGTTCCCGGTACCAGTTAACCCGGATACCTCCTGGAGTAACAGGCAAATCCATATTGCCATCTAATTATGGTTAATAGCCTGACCCTCTGGTTGTACCCGTATGACGCCGCACATAGCAGGTGTACACTGTCCTGAATGTGGGATAATCCTGCTGAAGTGCCAGGTTTAACTCGTTTTGGTTCGGTAAAAAAACCTATCGTAACCAGCGTTGTGAAAAATGTAACATTGTGGTAAAAACCAGGTAAATAAACTATTTGTGAAGAAAGTGATTCCTGCGAGTACTCCCTGGAAATACCCGGAGATCAGTAGACACTGTTCTGCGGAATGTTCCAGTTTGCCGTCCGATTGCCTGTGACCGTGCATTCTTTTGTACTGATCCTGACTGCCGGATCAGAGAGGTAGTGCATAATATTGTATGCTCCTCGGTCCTGAACCTTTAGCTATGCCGGATCAAATCCTTTGCAGCCGTACGTCATGTCGTGCAGTTACTCCCGATGAGTTGACTGTATGCTTCACCCTGCTATCTCGTGCCTCACAGTGAACCTTGTTCCCGCAGCCCTGATCGGCGTTCCGGTTGCCGGTGTTCAGAAATGCCCACCTTCTATGAAACGACGCTTAACACAACCTTTACAAAACTACACCTGACGTTGGGTTGACATTATTTCTGTCTGTGCTACAATGCGGTTCATAAATTACAGTAAACGTAAGGTGTGGTTATATCGATCTTCTCTGACTGCTTCAGTTGCACCTGGTATGGTCAGGGAAGGGGGAAAACGGAAGGAGATGTAACGTGAAAAGCTCGCCCGCAACCATTATCGGTGTTCTGGCTGCCTGTGCGCTGGCGGTTGTCTCGCAACTGTACATACCAGTCCCACTCCTTGAACAGGTAGCCGGGCAGTATGGAGTTCCGGTGACTGCTGCTGGGTTGGTGCTGACGCTGTTCGGCATCGCCTACGCGACAGGGTTCCTGGTGTTTGGACCGCTGTCGGATCGGTTAGGGCGCAAGGTGGTGATGGCACCAGGACTACTGGCGCTGGCGCTGGCGAGTGTGCTGGTCGCTCTCGCGCCGACGTTCGAGACGGTGGTTGGTGCGCGAATTCTGCAGGGATTTGTGGCGGCGGCCTTGCCACCCGTGGCCCTGGCCTACCTCCCCGAGGTTCTGCCCGCGCGACGCGGCACCTTCGGCATCGCATGCCTGAGCACGGCGTTCCTGCTTGCCGGCCTGCTGGGGCAGCTCTACGGTGGCGCGTCAGGCGCTCTATCGGCGGCAGTGTTGCCGCTGGCTGGTGTCTATGCGGTGGGGGCCGGGCTTATCTGGCTGCTGCCGGAGGAGCGCAAGCCTGGTCATCGCAACCTTAAGGGTCTCTTCGGAGCCTATAGCGGGTTGCCCGGGCTGCTGAAGAACGGTGCCCTGGTGCGGGGGTACGCGGCGGCACTGGTGCTGCTCTTTGCCTTTGTATCATTCTATACCGCCCTGGCGCTGTTTGCCGGTGATGCTATCACGCAAGCCGGGCTGGATCTGACAATGGTCAGGGCGGCTGCGGTGCCCGCCATGCTGCTGCCACTGATCGCTGCCCAGTTCATTCGTTCCTATGGGCCGCGCGCAGTGGTCTGCTGGGGGTTTGGCATCGGTGCGGTGGGCCTCTTCACCGCCGCAGCAGTAGCGAATGTCGGCGCGACCGTCTGGTTCCTGGTCGCTGCAAGCATTGTCTTCGTGGCGGGTGTGAGCATTACGGTGCCCAGCCTCATCGCGCTTATCGGCTCCCTGGCACCCAGGCAACGTGGGCTTGCCATTGCGCTCTACACGTTTGTGTTGTTTGTGGGTGCCAGCCTGGGACCGCAACTCCCACCGCTGGTTGCATCCCTCGGGTTTGGGGGGCTTTGCCTGATACTCGGCAGCCTGTTTGCCCTGGCTGCGATGATCAATGTTGCTCCAGGCCATGTCACCCGCCCGCACCCCAGGTTTGCCGAGTAGTCTGATGACGCAGAGCCAGGCTATAGCTGGTGTAATCCAAGAGTTTAGGGCCAGTGTAGGTTTAAACCAGTGTAGGTTTTTCGGACCAGTGTAGGTTTAGGACCATTATCGAGAAGGAAGGAAAACTTGTTATGGAAACACGGGTATTTCAGGATGTTCAGGGCGTACCGGAGGCGGTTATTGCACAGGTCCAGCCACCCGATAGTTTTGGATCGCTCTGGGTTCAGGAGGTCACGGTAGATGGCGAATCGGTCTACCACCTGCGGT
Organism: Chloroflexaceae bacterium; assembly: GCA_034437035.1. Taxonomy (GTDB): domain Bacteria; phylum Chloroflexota; class Chloroflexia; order Chloroflexales; family Chloroflexaceae; genus CAKZQX01. The sequence goes on along the minus strand of DAOTUI010000072.1, from coordinate 101,280 downwards.
TTGAGCCCACCGGTACGGAAGCTCCGGCATTGTGCGGCGAGCACTACAGCGCCCTTGTCACTCCGGAAGGCATGCTCAAAGGCGAGATGCGCATGGACGCCAGTCTGTCCGAAGAGCTCTCATCGGCAACGTTGCCGGCAGAAGATGCAGCCCGCGCAGTGGCCCTCCGCTATCTGGAGGAGCATGCACCAGATCTGGCTGCATCTATCAAAGTTCACTGGGTGGCACCTCACGTTGAGAAGATTCTGATCACCTGTGATGAGGTGGCCGGGGGACTCGCCGTGACGATTATGGGAATGAAGGTCAAGTGCCGCAATATGGCCGACGGGCGCTGGTTCTGGGTCATCGTTGGTCCGGGGGAGCAGGTCGTCACCTTCGAGCGCGACATTGTGTGGAGTTCGGCAAATGGTATGCGCCAGACGGAAATGTGGTTGCATGACCTCTGGCTGGTTCACCGGGCGCACGGTTTCAATGGGCGGTTCGTTCGACTGGCTGAGTAACGAATATTGTTTCCCGTATAAGAAGACACGTATGTGGAGGTGAGTCGTTTCACCCTCACTAATCTCACTAATCCAGTAAGGAGTACTTAGAGATGCAGTATCAGGAGACACAAGGGATGGATAACAACGTCATTTTGATCGTCGGTGACCGCTTCGCAGGTTTTGCCAACAAGCCGGGGGTGATGCTTGCCTCGAAGCTTGGGCAGATGCTTCAGCAGGAGAATGCATTCGAGGTCGGTAACGGTAGTATATTCATACCAGGTCAGGGTTTGAGTGACGAGCAGACATGTAAGATCTATGAGGAGGCGTTAGGGCGGGGTCTACAGTCGTCCTTTGAACTCTGGGGGGAAACCTTGAAGATGCCGCGCGCTGGTGCAACGCCCGTCCGGCGATGTAGGGATTAAACGGTCTGGTGTGTGTCACTATCATCGCTGGTTCTGCTGTGAGCTATTATAAAGAGGCAGGATTATCCAAAGCATGCATCATTTCCACACCGGGTGGGTTGGGTGGAATACGGCATAAGTATACCATGGATAGCTACTATTTTGGGCTAGGGAGTGGGGATTGGGGACTGGGGTGGTGGGAGAACCGTCCACGAATGCGGACCACGAATGCACGAATGAGGCTGGCGCGGGGGGATTGGCGATTGGGAACCGGTGCGGTGGGAGAACCGTCCACGAATGCTGACCACGAATACACGAATGGCCCGTTGTGCTGCGCTGCTTTCACTGGGACTACGCTGCTATGATGGGGGCTGGCAACGAGGGAGTGATGACTGGGGAGAGTTTTGGACCACGAACGGCACGAAAACCCGCGAATGACGCGAGACGCAGGGCAGCGCTCCGGTCGGCACTTGTCGTTTCGTGGGTTTCGTTCGTTTCGCGTCGTTCGTGGTCCAGCGTCCCATGGCGGGATGCGTGGAACAGGAGGAGAAATCAGTAGGGAATGCCGGACCAGACAGGTCGCCGAAGACCTGTCTGGTCTCTCTGCGCAGGCACCTCAGCGCTGGGCGGCCTCCTGCACAAGTTCAAACGCCGCGGCCAGTTGCGTATCTTCGCTATCGCGTAGCGCCTCGGCCGAGAGTTCTGCCGCATCACTGGGGGAGAGCGGCAGTGCGCCCGCCGGCAGCACAACTTCGATATCCGGCTCAATGCCGGTTTCGCGGATCAGGCGGCCGCTGGGGGTGCGCCACTGGCTGGTGCCCAGCAGCAGCCGCGCGCCATCTTCCAGTTGAAAGGTCGTTAGCACCGTGCCGGTGCCAATTGTCGGCACACCCAGCACCTGGGCGCGGCCGGCATCCTGCATCGCCCCGGAGACAATCTCGGCGGAACTGGCGGTGTTAAGATTGACCATGACGGTCAACGGAATATCCAGGGCCACACCACCTGCCCGCGCCTCGGTGGTCGTGCGCTCATCCGCCCGGTTTTCTTCGATCAGGACCGGCGTGCCTTCCTCCAGGAACTGGCCGGCAATCCCGACCGCCTCATTCAGCAACCCGCCGGGGTTATTGCGCAGATCCAGGATCACCGCCTCGGCTCCCTGCTCCTGCGCCTCGGTCAGCGCCTGCTGCATCTCCTCGCTTGAACGCTCGGCGAAGGAGGTAAGCTGTACCAGCGCCACATCGTTGGGCAGCATGCGCCAGGTAACGCTGGGCACCTCGATGCGGTTGCGCTCGATGGTGATATCGACCGGCAGTTCGGTGCCGGGGTGGATTACGGTCAGCGCCACCTCGGTGCCCCGGGGACCCCGGATAGTTGCTGCCAGTTCATCAACCGTCATGCCCTGTGTACTCTCGCCATCAACTTCGAGAATAAAATCCCCTGCCCGCAGGCCGGCTGCCTCGGCGGGCGAGCCTTCGATCGGCCGGACAATGATCGCCTGCCCATCCTCGCGCACATTCAGGTAAGCCCCGATACCCTCAAACTCTCCGGAAAGCGACTCCTGCCAGCGCCGCGCATCCTCGGCGGAGAGGAATCGCGTGTGACCCTGGTCGCCCAGGCTGTCGAGCATCCCGCTGATTGCGCCCTCGGTCATCTCCTGCGGATCAACCACTTCGGGTTCGACAAAATTTTCCCGTGTTAGCTCCCATGCCTGCCAGAAGACGCCAAACTCCTCGCAGATCTCTTCCGACTCCGGGCAGTTGGTGGTGGGCGTCAGGGAAGTTCCAACGATCAGCCCACCGCCAACGCCAAAGAAGAGCGTGAGCGCCATCAGCATGGCCGTCAGCCAGAGGGGTAGTCGCATTCGTAGCAGATTGTATTCTGAACGCATACTGTTTCCTGAAAAACTTATAGTGTGAGTAAAACCAGTTTAACATTCTCCAGTATAACACTGTCGGCAAGGCCAGTGCATGAGAGTTTCATAAGGGACGGAAGAATCTTGCGCTCTGTCGGATTATTCCGGTTTCGGTAGGGACGCGCAGAAGCGCGTCCGCACGCGGTTCGTCGGCAGGGACGCGCAGAAGCGCGTCCGCACGCCGTCATTCGCGGGGAACAATCCGGCCTGCCGGCGGCACTGTGCTATAATGCGTCAGGTCTACTCTGGAAGATTGAAGCAAACCAACACCACTATGCGCCTGACTTTTCTTGGGACCGGCACGTCGATGGGGATACCGATTGTCGGCTGTCACTGCCCGGTCTGTAGCTCAACCGATCCGCGCAACCGCCGTATGCGCACGGCGGCACTCGTACGCTGCGCCGGGCAGTCGCTGCTGATAGATGCCGGGCCGGATCTGCGGATGCAGGCGTTAGCCGCTCGCATTGACGCCCTGGACGCGGTGCTGCTGACGCATGCCCACTTTGACCATGTCGCCGGGCTTGATGATCTGCGCCCGCTGACCATGTACACCGGCGCGCGGCCCATACCTATCTTTGGCCGTCCCGACACGCTGGCCGATGTGCGCCGCCGGTTCGATTATGCCTTTGCCGACTCCTCCGGGGGCTCGTCCCGCCCGGCCCTGGAACTCTTTCCGATTACCGGGCCGTTTGCAATTGGCCCGACGCAGATCATCCCTTTCGATATTCCGCACGGCACCTGGATGATCAACGGCTACCGGATCGGCAACCTGGGCTATGTCACCGATGCCGGCGCCGTACCCGATGCGGCACGGGCGTTGTTGCGCAACCTTGATGTCCTGGTTCTGAATGCCCTGCGGGTTGATCCACATCCGACCCATCTCAGCCTGGATCAGGCGCTGGCGGTGATTGCCGATCTGCGTCCCCGGCGGGCGTTCCTGGTGCATATGACCCACTCGGTTGACCATGCTACAGTCAGTGCGCAGTTACCGCCCGGCGTGGAACTGGCCTACGATGGGCTGGAGGTTGCGGTGATGGAGACCGACTGATGCGCATAGGGATCGATGCCCGGCTCAATGCGTACCGGCGCGGGGGCATTCCCGAATATACGCGCCGGCTTTTGACCGCGCTGGCGGCACTGCCGGCCCACGATACCTTTGTGACGCTGCAGCATCCGGAACATCTGCGCCCGCTGGTTGTTTCCTCCAATGTGCAGCGCGCCACACTCAGGACGCCGCCGCACCACCGGCTGGAACAGTGGTCGCTCCCGGTTGAACTGCTGCGGCAGCGCCTTGATCTGCTGCACTGCCCCGATTTTATCGTGCCCCGGTTGCGCCCATGTCCGGCGGTTGTCACGATCCACGATCTGGCATTTCTGCATTATCCCGAAATTCTCGATGATCAGGCCCGCCGCTACTACAGCCAGGTGCGCACCTCGGTCTGGCATGCCGACGCGGTGATTGCCGTCTCCGCCGCCACGCGCCGGGATATCAGCGAACTGCTGGATCTGCCGCCCGCGCGGGTCGATCTGGTGTATGAAGCCGCCGCGCCGATCTTCGCGCCACAACTGCTGCGCGAGCGGGAGGCGCGCCGGTTTGATGAGCAGGTGATCGCGGCCGGTACCTTTGCGCTGTTTGTCAGCACGCTGGAGCCGCGCAAGAACCTGCCGACGCTGCTCCGGGCGTTGCATATCTGCCGGGAGCGTCGGCGGAATATTCGCTATCTGCTGGTGGTGGTCGGCACACGCGGCTGGCGCGATGAGGAGATTTTTACGACCGTGCGCGATCTGCGGCTGGAGGAAGCGGTGATCTTTCTGGGAGGAGTGGACCAGCAGGATCTGCTCTGGCTCTACAATGCCTGCCTGCTCTACGCCAATCCGTCACTCTACGAGGGGTTCGGATTGCCCGTGCTTGAGGCGCTGGCCTGTGCTGCGCCAACGCTCGTGTCGGATGTCGGCAGTCTGCCGGAAATTGTGGGGGAAGCGGCGCTACGCCTGCCACCGCGCGATGTGGCGGCCTGGGCTGATGCGCTTGAGCATGTCTGGAACGATGCTGCGCTCCGCCACAGACTGGCGGAGGGGGGGCCGGCACAGGCGGCACGTTTCTCCTGGGAACGCACCGCCCGCGAAACCCTGGCGATCTACCAGCGGGTTGGGCACAGGCCGGTTGCGCGGTAAACCGGCCTAATTCCCGACCGTCTGCTGTTCAACGGACTCGGGTGTGCGCATCAGCGCCGGGTGCAACTGGATCGAGGCCAGCCAGCCCTCGATTCCGGCAGTTGGAAGCACGCCCTGCTCCGTCACCAATCCGGCAAGCTCCGTCAACGGCGTGCAATCAAAATAGAGATTCTTGATCGTAATCCCAGCCGGGGGGGCTTCCCAGACCTGATCGGCGGGCCAGTGGGTCTGTATCGGTGGCGTATAGCCGGGGGGCAGGAATTTGTTGCTGCTGCAGAGCGCATAGATCGGCACATTGTTTGCATGCGCCGCCAGTGCCAGACTGTAGGTGCCCGCTTTATTCATCAAACCCCGACTGGTCAGATGGTCGGCTCCCACCAGCACCAGACTCATACGGGGCACATACGAACCTGCCAGCGCATCGATCATCAATGTAACCGGAATGCCGTCTTCGGCCAGTTCGGTTGCCATTTTCCGCCCCTCGTACCCCGGCCGGCCCTCCGCGCAGGTTACGCTAAACCGGCGTCCGGCCCGTTGAGCATGGCGCAACGCGGCCCGCACCGTCGTACTGCGGCTGTTCGTCAGCACCTGCGCCCCTTCGGGAATGAGGGGCAGCACCGACTCGGCAATGGCGGCCTCATGTACATGCAACTGGCGCTTAAAATCGCTAGTAATATCGACCACGGTCTGGCGCAGAGTGCGGAGTGAGTCGCGCGACTCAATCTTCCACAACACCTCGTTGACCAGATTAACCAGGGGCGCCATGGAGGGTTGGGCGTGAATCAGCCCCCAGATTGTCATCAATAACTCTTGACGGAAAACCTCCAGGGATGGCGCGTCCCCGGTTCGTGCGCATCGCAGCAAGACCTCCGCACCCTGTTCGGCTATCTCGGCTGCACCGGCATAGTTGTTGGCAGCAATATCGGCAATCGCCTGTGCTGTCACTTTATCCACATGCCCCTCCGTGGTGCGGTTTTGCGTGCTGCGATCATCCTATCCTGTTCCTGTTTACTCAATTGCTACTCATTTCCTAGTTGTACTGACTGCTGTCCCTGAAAACTCCGCACAAGCGCTTCCAGGCGATCAATGGCAAACGGTTTTGCCAGATAGGGGGTTCCAAACTGGGCAATGGTGGTGCGCGTTGCCGGGCTCAGTGTATCGCCCGTGATGAACACCAGCCGCTGTGCCAGTTCCGGATACCGCTGTTGAATAACCTGATAGAGATCAAACCCGCTCATGCCCGGCATTTTAACATCGCTCAGGATGAGATCAAACTGTTCCTCTGCCAATGCTTTTAACGCAGCTTCACCGCTCGTCACCACACGTGACTGATGTCCCAGGTCATGCAACAACCGGGCCAGCAACGTGCCAACCGGTTCTTCATCGTCCACAACCAGCACCGTGTAGGCCAGATCGAGTTCTTCTTCGGTGGTATCATCAACCGGCAACGTCACATCCGGCTCCGGTTCCAGGGTCAATACCGGCAGATCAACATAGACCGTAGTTCCCACACCCACCGTACTCTCGGCCCAGATCCGTCCATTATGCTCCTGCACAATGCCAAAGCAGATCGAGAGTCCTAACCCGGTTCCCTGCCCAACCGGCTTCGTTGTGAAAAAGGGATCGAAGATACGGTTCAACTCCCGATCCGGAATACCTACCCCGGTGTCATTCACGGTCACCCGAAGCATCTGCGGGCCGGGTGTACCCCCCTCGCCGGTTTCACGTGCCGGTGCAACCAGTTGTGTGCGCAGGGTCAGCGTACCGGGACCGCCCCGTGATGCCATTGCCTGATGCGCATTATTAATCAGGTTGAGGAACACCTGTTGGAGTTGATAGGGGTCGGCAATCGTCGGCGGTAGCTTCTTGTTGTAATCGGTGACAACTTTGATATTATCCACGCGCAGTTGGTATGCCCGCAGACTCAGCGTACTATGCAGCACATCATTCAGATTTACCGTGACGCGTTCGGGCTTATGTTCGCGGGCAAAGATCAGCAGATTCTGTACAATACGCCCGGCCCGTTCCGCCTGGGTATGAATATGCTCAACATCCTGGGTAACGCGTTCGGGGAGCGATGTATCACGTAGCAGGAGTTGGGAGTAGCCGCTGATGCTGGTCAGCGGGTTGTTCAGTTCATGTGCAACTCCGGCAACCAGTTGCCCAATTGCCGAGAGTTTCTCGGCCTGGATCAGTTGCTCCTCCAGTCGTCGCCGCTCGGTCAGGTTACGGGCGATACAGTGCAGACCGCCGTTGTGCTGCCCATCGCGGGTGCGCCGGGCGCTGACCTCGAGATAGATTGTTTCGTTGTCGATCCGGATCATCTCAAGCTCAAACGGCGGCACCGTTTCGCCACGCAAGAGATCGACAAACAGCGACTTGACGCTTTCCCAGGAAGACGTTGGGCAGAGCGATGAGAGGGAGCGGCCCTGTAACTCCTCCAGCGAATAGCCGGTCAGTTGCTGCCCGGCCTTGTTAATCGTCGTAATGCAGAGATTGCGATCCAGCGTAAAGATCAGATCGTAGGCGTTGGCAAAGAGATCCCGGTAGCGCTCTTCGCTCTGCTTGATATGCTGATACAGTCGGGCATTCTCAATCGCAATGGCCGCATACCCCGCCAGCGCGGAGAGTAGATACTGGTCATTCTCGCTGAAGACCCGGTCGGCCTGCTGATTATCCACGGCCAGCACACCGATCACCTGCTGGCCCATCGTCAGCGGCACCTGGATAATTGAGCGAACCAGGAAGCCGGTCTTCACTTTCAGCGCCGTACCGACCTGGCCCTGATTGATGCGGATCGGTTTGCCGGTACGTACCACCTGCCCGGCGAGGCTGTCGTCAATCGGCATGCGCAGCCGTTGGGCGCGCTGCTCACCCAGGTTCTTCGCGGCACGCAAATAGAGTTCATTCGTACTCTCATCACGTAGCAACAGGAAGCCTTCTTCGGCGCGGGTGATATACACCCCGGCTTCGACAATCCGCTCCAGCAGTTCCTCCAGGTCCATCAGCGTGCTGACCGACTTGCCGATGCTGTAGAGCACCGTCAACTCCTGCACCCGCTGCTGCAAATTGCGGGTCAGCCGGTCGCGCTCACGCTGCAAGCGCCGTTCCCGGAGCGCCTGGTTAATCACGGCCTGCGCTTCGGTATCGCTAAACGGCTTGATCAGATAGTTCCGCGCACCGAGCCGAAACGCATCAACCGCGATATTTTCCGACCCATGCGCCGTCATCAGAATAACCGGCACATCGTACCCCTCCTGCGCAATCAGGCGGAGCAGATCAAGTCCACTAATGTCGGGAAGCTGCAGGTCGAGCAAAATAAGGTCGGGTAGTTGCTGGCGTAGGCGACGAAGGCCCTGCTTTCCGGTATGAGCTATAATTGGGCGATAGCCCAGGTCCGGCAAGACAATTTCTGCCAGTAACCGGCAGATTTGCTCGCTATCATCGATTATGAGGATTTCTTCCATACCACCTGCGCTTGTTGCATGGAACACGTGGAGGACGAACACTACGTATGGCACATGAGAACCTGTACGCTCGTCTGGAGAGCGCACAACTTTTTCATCCTGGGCTTTGCATTGTACAACGAAGGAAGAGCCCTGACAAGCAGGATACATTACAATTATACTCATACAACGTCGTAAATACCAGTCCCTGTTAACATCCTGTTGCGTCTGTTTATCCCAGGTGCTATGATTGAACCTATGTTGACCAGCCGTACAACAAACATCGCCGTTCTTGGTGACATTAACGCGGATATGACCATGATTATCCCATCCTACCCGGTCGAGGGTGACGATTGCACCGCCCGGTCACTGCGGTGGGGCAGTGGCGGTTCCGCGCTGAATGCGGCTGTCACATTTGCCGTGCTGGGTGGTCATCCCCGACTACTGGGTCGGGTTGGCCGTGATCCGGCGGCCGGCGTGGCGTTGCGCGTAGCAGATCAGCGGGGCATTGACATCAGCCTGATTCAGGAAGATGAATACCTTGCTACCGGCACCTGTGCCGCCATTATTAGTCCCGGCGGTCAGCGCACCATGTTTAGCTTTCGTGGCGCGAATGTTGCCTTTGACGCCACGGCGGTTACGTCCGATTTGCTGATGCGCGTTCAGCTTCTCTACCTGAGCGCGCATGCGCTGCTCGAAGGTGCCCAGCGTGATGCCGCACTCCGCGCAGTTGAGCTTGCCGACGCGCAGGGCGTGCCCATCGTGCTTGACCTGAGTACTCCCGCGATTCGCCGGTGCCCGGATGATATCTTCCAACTTCTGCCCCGGCTGTGGCTGCTCTGTCTGAATGAAGATGAGCTGTGCCTGCTGCTACCGGGACAGGAGCGTGTCACGGCGGTCACCACGCTGTTGCGTTACGGGGGGCGCTATCTCGCCCTGAAGCAGGGGCGCCGGGGATGTACGCTTGCCACCGGCGACCAGCGTCTGCAGGCCGGTCCCCCGGCGGTCACGGCCATTGACACAACCGCTTCCGGCGATGCCTTTGCTGCCGGGTGTGCCTGGGCGCTACTTCACCATGGGAGTATACACGAGAGCGCGCTTCTCGGCAATATGTTGGGGGCATTGACGGCAACCCGGCCGGGGGCGGCCGATGCCCTGCCCGGTCGGGACGAGTTGCGCCGCCGGCTGGCGCCGTCGTTGCAGCATCTGCTGCATTTTTAGGCGCTATCTCTGCTGCCGCAGGCGAGTCTGGCTTCCATCTGGTCAAACGTCCGGTTTGACCATCCACCGCGTACGTCCTGGTATTTCCACGCGTTACACGGTGCAGCCTTATTTCGGTCTGTTGACCAACCAAAAGCCCGATTCGCCTGCGGCAGCATGGTACTTTTGATCTTTTTTTACAAAATTTTTGTGAAAAAAGATGATTTCTTCTGCCCTGTCGGAGGCGGAATCTCCTGTCGGGTCAGTGACCCCGTAACGTGTATTATTGACAGGAGTTACGCGGTTGGTTCCCAACCCAGGCGTCTGCCTGGACAACTGGCCCGATGCGCCTCCGGCAGGGTGGAATGGGACAGTCTTTTTCCGAAACATGTGGCTCGGAGAGCCACATGTTTCGGAAAAAGACAAAAACGTACCATGCTGCCGCAGGCGAAATACGCCGTTATCGAGAGCAAACGGTCCGTTTGCACGCACACCGCGTACGTCCTGTTATTGAAACATGAGGATCAGATATATGACACCACCATGGAAAACCTATCTTGACAGCCTGCAAATCCAGGATCTCGGTGAGATTTTTGGCACACCCAAACCAGTTATCGGCATGGTTCACTGCTGGCCCTTGCCGGGCGCACCAGGTTATACCGGCTATGGCATGGATACCATTATCGCGCATGCCGTACGTGATGCGCAGGCGCTGGCAACTGGTGGCTGTCATGGCGTGATTGTCGAGAATATGTGGGACATCCCGTTCCGGGCCGGTCCGCATATCCAGCCGGAGAGTATTGCAGCACAGGCAGTCGTCGCGCATGCCGTGAAGTCAGCGGTTGACCTGCCGCTGGGGATCAATCTGGTCCATAATGGCGGCACAGCGCTGTTGGGAATTGCCGTGGCATCTGGAGCCGGTTTTATCCGCGTCTGCATGTTCACCGGCGCGGGCGTCTGGGATGCGGGTAGTTGGGACGAAGGCTGCGCGGCGGATCTCCTCCGCCGGCGCAAGGAACTGCACGCCGAACATGTTAAAATCTTTGCCGATGTCGATAAAAAGCATTCGGTGCGCTTCCCCGGCATCGACCTGGCAACGCATATCGAGTGGACCCGCTTCTCTGGTGCAGATGCGCTCATCATTTCCGGGCGGATGACGGGTGATGCTCCGGATCTGGCGAAGGTGCGCCAGGCACGCGCACTGGCCGGCGATCGCCCCATTCTTCTGGGCAGCGGAACCGATGAGCAGAACATCGCCGCGTTCATGGAGGTCGCCGATGGGGTGATTGTCGGCAGCAGCATCAAAGCGGATGGGGTAATTGCCAACCCGGTTGATGTCGAACGGGTGCGCCGTTTTGTACGCGCGGCCGGTGGCCGATAACGCCGGTTGCAGGCGTGCCTTGCAGGATAAATGTGATAAACTGTTCACTTGCGCCGGGGGCATTGCCCTCAGTGTTGAGCTATAACGATGAACAACCTGTAACTTTACCCTGGTACTTATGGTCAGCATGGTCATGGTACCTGTGGTGTACTCCGCTCAAGACCCATGCCTCATTGAACCAGAAGGACCGGCATGCTATCCTATAGATGCAACGGGACATCGCACAACAACAATAACGAACTCTCCCCGGAGCGAGAACTGTCAAACGCCAGAAGTATTTGGTTCTTGTAACGTGTCGTAGGAGCGTCACAGCAGGCATCACAACACGACATCGTACCAGTGTCACAACACGACATCGTACCAGTATCACAGCACGACATCACAACACGACATTACAGCACGACATCACAACACGACATTACAGCACGACATCACAACACGACATTACAGCACGACATCGTACCAGTATCACAGCACGACATCACAACACGACATTACAGCACGACATCGTACCAGTATCACAGCACGACGTCACAACACGACAGCACAGCATGACAACGTATCAGCGTCACAGCACAACAGCACAGCACGACAACGTATCAGCGTCACAGCACAACAGCACAGCACGACATCGTACCAGCGTCACAGCACAACAGCACAACACGACATTACAGCACGACATCGTACTAGCGTTACAACACGACATTACAACACGACATCGTACTAGCGTTACAACACGACATTCAGTCATCGTCACAGCACAAAACCTACGGTATGCTTTAAAGAATCCAACGCACAAATTTTAGTCAAAAGACCAGTACGTTGCTACGCGATGCGTTAGCTGGCGACAAAGACAGTACACAAATGGCCTCGGCAATTGCCGAGGCCATTTGTGGTATCTCGGTGTATGCTATAATAGCCGCATTATCCTGGTAGACGATCAATATTTGATCCATCGTTCCACAACGGAGTCTCCGTGTCCTGCTATTCCTCAAATCTGAACTACCTCGAAAGGGTGGTGGCATGACGGTTGCACTCGCCGCAACACACCATGACGCTGATGGACGCCTCTATGATCAGACTGCGCGCATAGTACCACTGCTGCACGAAATCTATAGCTCTATTGTTATTCTGGTGACACCGGCAACGCTACCGGCGTCACGTTCGTTGCTTCAGGCAACCGGTGCATATGTTAGTAGTGGCGGGGCCGATTTACCCCAGGGCCATTTGCATCTGGGGTTGTGGCGGCGGCTTGCCGTTGAGCAGGCTCTGGTGAATGTACCGCAGGCCACCCATATCCACTTCTGTGACTTTGACCGGGTATTGCACTGGGCGGAATACTATCCCGATGAACTGCGGCTGATACTTGATACACTCTTGCAGTATGATTTTACTGTGCTGGGGCGAACGCGCCGCGCCTTTGACTCGCACCCCCGAATCCAGCGTGACACCGAAGGCATTGTAAACCATGTCTTTGCCACCGTGAGTGGTCTGCCCTGGGATGTAACGGCCGCCTCGCGGGGGCTCGCGCGTCGCGCAGCACAGCATATCGTGGCTGAGTGCCGGGACGATACCGTCGGCAGTGACTGCTCGTGGCCACTCTTTTTGCAGCGCATATCCGATCTGCGGATGGGCTACTGTGAAACCGAAGGACTGGAGTTTGAGACGCTGGATCGCTATGCTGATGAGCTTGAAACATTGGGGGGAGCAGCGGCATGGATTGCCCGGATGGATGCTGACCCGCAGAACTGGGCGTTTCGGCTGGAACTGGCCCGTCTGGAAGTTGCGGCAGTTGCGGCCTATAGCGCGGAGCGTGGATAGAGCTATGTCGTCGGGGAATAGCAGGCAATGCCGGATCTGCTGATCAGGAATAAGGGAAATTATGCAAAATTTAAGTGGGGTTATCTGTGCGACGCTGACGCCCTTCATCAGTGATATTGGATCAGTCGATTATGAGTGGATTCCGGCACATTTACGCTTTCTGGAAAGTCATGGTATCCATGGTGTGCTGGCACTGGGCACAACCGGCGAGGGGCCGTCGCTCGGATTGAGCGAACGCCAAAGGGTCCTTGACCTGGTACTGAGTCATCGGGGTGGGTTGGCAGTTATTGTCGGGACCGGTTGTGCGGCACTTGCCGAAACGGTGACATTGAGCCAGTATGCGCTGGATCACGGAGCCGACGCAATCCTGGTTATGCCACCCTTCTACTTCAAAAATGGGCGTCCGGAAGGCATGCTGAACTACTACCGGGCGCTGTGTGATGCGCTACCCGAGGCTGCGCGGTTGCTGCTCTACCATATCCCGGCGGTAACGGCCGTACCGATCACGCCGCTGGTGATTGAGGGGTTGCTGGCAAGCCACGCGCATCAGTTTTATGGGATTAAAGATAGCAGTGGAGATATTCAGCATACGACAGATCTGATCCAGCGGTATCCCCAACTACGGATCTTTAGCGGGAGTGATACTCAGGTTGCCAATGCCCTGGCCGCAAACGCAGCGGGGGTTATCTCGGCGCTCTCCAATGTCTGGCCGGATCTGGTGCGTGCCGTGTTTGATGCCCATCAGCATGGCAGAGATGTTGCCACCCCGCAGGCCCGCCTCGCAGCGGTACGTGCCCTGCTTCCCAACCCTACCCCACCGCCACTCAAAGCGGTGCTTCCCTGGCGTAGCGATCTGCCGCGTACCAGTGTGCGGGTGCCGCTGACCAATCTTACGGACGATGAGGCGGCGCAGTTACGGATAGCGTTGGAAGTTATTGATGTGCTTTGAGGAGCGGATTATCCGGTTATGCGGGCTACCAGTTTTACCAGTCCTGGAAAAGCGCGTCCCAATACCACCAGCGGACGCGTGATCGCCGGGAGAATAATCTCGCCGGACTGGTTATGCTCAATGGCTCGGATAATTGTGCGCGTGACATCCTCGGCCTTAAGCCAGGGCGACAGTCTGCTCAGGCGGGCCATCTTCTGCACCTGTGCCTGCTCGAAGAAATTTGTGCGCACCGGGCCGGGACTGATAACGACACAGTTAACCCCGGTGCTGCGCAGTTCGTGCTGGAGTGAGTGACTGAACCCGATTACGGCAAATTTGGTTGCGGTGTAGAACGCCATGTTGCGCATAGCAATGATACCGGCAATTGAGGCAATATTAATGATCTGGCCCCGCCGGCGTTCGATCATCTGCGGCACAAATGTGCGTGTGCAGTGAACCATGCCGTAGAAGTTGACCCGCATCATCCGCTCCAGGTCGTCAAACTGCGCATTGATAAATGGATCAAAAATACCAAATCCGGCATTGTTGATCAGCACATCCACCCGACCGTGTTGCTGCAGGGTGGTGTCGGCCAGGTGCTGCACCTGTGCAGTATCGGTGACATCGGTGGTGACAGCCATCACTTGCCCACCCGCCTGCGCAATCTGCTGTTCGAGGGCGGCTAATTTGTCCGCACTACGGGCAGCCAGCACTAACTGCGCACCTTTGGCAGCACACCGAAGGGCGACTGCTTCGCCGATGCCACTTGATGCTCCGGTAATAACGACAACGCTCTCATTCAGATCCACGTAGCCTTCCTCCTCGTGTTAATTGGCAAATAGCTTTAGCCATATCTGATACACGTCGCTTTTTTGCAGTCCCAACTCCCGGGCAACCGTCCGTGCGGCGGCACTGCCGCTCTGTCCCTGATCACGTAGTGCGTGCAGACGCTCCGCAATGGCTGTTTCGTCGGTTGCGGGAGCTGTTTCCGCAGCGGTGATGGTTGTGACGGACTGCCGGCGCTGCCGCTCCGGTTCGGGGTGTTCCCGCCCCGCAATAACCAGGGTAAACTCCCCCCGGGGGGGGGTGGTCGTGAAATGGGCCTGCGCTTGACTGATATCCGTCCGCAGCACCATTTCATGCAATTTGGTTAGATCTTTGGTGACGGCAATCCGCCGATCGCCCAGGATCTCCAGGGCATCGGTTAGGGTTTCGACCAGGCGATGGGGAGCCTCAAAGCAGATCAGCGTGACGCTCAGGGGCGCAAGTTCGGTTAGCAGGGCGCGGCGCTCGCTGCTTCGGCGCGGCAGAAAGCCAACATAGAGAAAACGGTCAGTTGGTAATCCGGAGACGACCAGCGCGCTCACCGGGGCACTGGGACCGGGGATCGGCAGCACCGGAAAGCCGCCGGCAATGCATGCGTTGACCAGTTCAAACCCGGGATCGGAGATGGCCGGAGTGCCGGCATCGGAGACGAGCGCAACATCTCCCTCGGCCAATGTGTCCAGTACCCGATTGAGTCGGGTCAGTTTGTTATGTTCGTGGTACGAAATGCAGGGCGTTTGAATCTCGTAGCGCTTCAGGAGGCGCTGCGTGTGGCGCGTATCCTCGGCGGCAATCAGGGTGACCTCGCGCAGGATGCGTACCCCGCGCAGGGTTATGTCTTCCAGGTTGCCGATGGGGGTACTGACCAGATAAAGTGTGCCCATGGTTTTGTGGGTCAGCAGTTTGCAGTCATATTTCGCAACTGCAACTGGTGACTACTGGTGATCGCTGGTTATTCGGGCGCGCCAGTATTCTAGAAGTTCGGCCACGATACTGATCATATCAATGCGTGGCTCCCAACCCGTGGCGGCGCGCAGTTTGTGGGTGTCGCCAAGCAATATCGGCTCATCGACGGGGCGTAAGCGGGCGGGATCGACCTCTACTTTGATAGGAACGCGCCCCTGCTCATGCACCAGCGTAACGATATCGCCAATACGGATCGCCTGACCTGAGCCGAGATTGTAGACCTGACCGGGTTGCCCATGTTCGAGCAACATCCAGAGCGCGCGGGCTACATCAGACATATGGGTGAAGTCACGGCGCGGCTCCAGGTTGCCGACAAACATTACCGGTTCCTGCTGTCCTGCTTCAATCGCGGCCATTTGCCGGCAAAATGTCTGGATGGAGCAGCGGTCGCCCTGGCGCGGGCCAACATGGTTAAACGAGCGCGTGACAATAACTGCCAGTCCGTAACTGTCGTGATACTGCAGGCCGGTGAGTTCCGCAGCAGCTTTGCTGACGCCATACGGACTGAGGGGGCGTAGTGGATGGGTTTCGACAATGGGTATATCTTCGGGTTGAACCCGGCCATATTCGGCGCTGCTACCGGCGATATGGACACGGGCCTGCGGTGCATGCCGCCGTACCGCCTCCAGCAGATTGATTGTTCCTTCGACATTCGTGCGCATAGTGGTGATTGGTGCATCCCAGGACTCACTGGGGTAGCTCTGGGCTGCCAGGTGATAGACCCGGTGTGGCGCGGCCTGCTCCAAGGCGCGCTGGACTGAGAAGGGGTCTTCAATGTCGCCCTCGTGCAGCACAATCCGTCCGCGCAGATGTTCAATCGGGCGGATATCACTCCGCCAGCGTTTGAACGCATGCACCTCAACTTCCGGGAGCGTAAGCAGATAATCTGCCAGAAAACTGCCGACCGGCCCGGTAATGCCGGTAATAAAAACGCGCACATTGCCTCCCACACGCAGCAGTGACCAGACTGCGGATCTCTGCAAAGAGCATCTTCAACTCTGTATGATACCATATCTCCAGGTAGCCTTCGCAGCATCGCTAAAACGACCACCACGCAGAGTTGCGTGGTGGTCGTGAAATTGTATCGGGGGGCGTGATGTTAAAGGTCAACGGCAACGTTGCGAGTCGCGTGACGCTGTTGACGTTTTTCCATTCAGCGTCCAGACCAGGTGATTGCCGTTAAAGGGCACACTGAAGACAGCCCGCTTACGCCCTGGTTGGAAGACATCAGGTTGATCACGCTCCTGCGGTCTGGGTGTGAACCGGTTATGCCGGCCGCGATCAATCTCGACCGTAATATCATTCGGGTTGTAATACCCAAAATAGGCCGTGTATGTGCCGTCATCCTCGTGGACAACACACTCCAGAACAGGACTTACCTTCTTCTCGGCTACGACTGTTGGGTCGTCATCGTCATTGCCGCCGTCATCGTCATCATCGTCGTCGTCTCCCGGTGTAACCGGTTCCGCGCATACCGTTAGCTTGAAGGAAACCGACTCGGCCGTTCTCCCACCAAGCAGATGCGAGACTTCCATAACTACGTTATCATCGGCAGAAACCACAGACGATGTTTGCCAGGGGCCTACCGGAATCCAGGTATTAACGGCCCCACGATCATGATGTACTCCAATCGTTGCATCATTGATGCTAACCCGGAATTCTTCATGCATCTGTCCCTGCCCACAAAGCCGTCCATCCGGGCAGGCATCGGGATGCCCTTCCTCAGCATATCCCAGAACGGTCAAACGGGCATCTTCAGATAGATCCAGATCGTAGGTATGCGAACGTGGCTCTTTATCCCGTCGCACATAGTTGTCGAACGTACCAATTTCATCCATACCAGCCGGGCATGCGGCGAATTCAGGTTCACGCGAGAGATCCGGCGTACTGGTTGGTGTCGGCGTATTAGTCGGCGTTGATGTACTGGTCGGCGTTAATGTACTGGTCGGCGTACTGGTCGGCGTTAATGTACTGGTCGGCGTACTGGTTATGGTCGGCACATCCGTTGGCGTACTGGTCGGCGTACTGGTTATGGTCGGCACATCCGTTGGCGTACTGGTCGGCGTACTGGTTATGGTCGGCACATCCGTTGGCGTACCGGTCGCCGTCAGCGTGCTGGTCTCAGTTGGCATATCCGTTGGCGTGTCAGTTGCCGGTCGCGGTGTTGGCGGTGGACAGTACCAATCATACCAGTAGTATGCCACAGACGTTTCTTCGGACATGAGGGGATCGCCAGTTGTAGCATCGAGCAGCAAAGCATTTACATGCAACTCGACAACTTTATCATCTGGTCGTATTCCCGGCCACTCGACTTCCACACTAAACTGGTCACCATCCCGCACAAGCCCGTAATTCTCAAATACAGGCCCGGTGAGCAGATCCTGAGGATGCACAATCTCCCAGGAGACCTGCAGGCGTGCCACTGCATCAACCGGCTGGAGACTGACCTGTCCATCGACACGAATGATGGATGGATCATATAGACAGAGCGGTACCTCGGTGTTATCGAAAATAACATTTCCGGTTATGGTAGGCACTATCTTCGGCGTGCTCGTTGCCGTTGGCGGCACCGGCGTGTTGGTTGCCGTATTGGTTGGTGTGGGCGGCACGGGTGTATTGGTCGGCGTATTAGTTGCCGTGTTGGTTGGCGTCGGTGGTACTGGCGTGTTGGTTGCCGTGTTGGTCGGTGTTGGTACATATGCAGATAGCGGCAAGGCCCACAATTCGCGGCCGGTAGTTCCGTTATCGGCAGTAAAGAAGAGCGTTGTCCCGGTGACAGTCAGTGATCGCGGGTTGGAAGAGAGTGAGCCGGGGGCGATGTCGGCAACCATGGATGTGCCACTTGCCATGCCGTTGCTCTGATAAAGTTCAGTGCCATATGTAGGTTCAGTTGCAGCGAAGAAAACTGTATCGTTAAATGCAGTTAAATACCGGGGAGACGAACCGTCTGATCCCGGTACAATATCTTTCATTAGAACAAATTTTTCTCCGCCGGACAATGTCCAGAGTTCTTCCCCCGTTTGACCATTTGTTGCGGTGAAAAATAATTGCCCATTGACGTTGGTCAGGTGGTCTGGTTTGCCTTCGGCGGCACCGGGGTTCAAATCCCCCACCAGAGCCGTTCCTGCCAATGTCCCGTCACTTCTCCAGAGTTCACGCCCGGTGCTGCCATTGGTAGCACCAAAAAATAGCTCTTTATTGACAACTGCCAGATCGTTAGCCAGCGAGCTACTGCTGCCTGGATTAATGTCACGAATAAGCCGGGTGTTCACCGTAGAACCGCCGCTGTTCCATACCTCGCGTCCGGTTTCACTCGTCGTAGCGACAAAAAACAGGCGATCAGCACCGGCTACGAGATTATCAGGGAACGAGCCACCGGTACCCGGTTCGATATCCTGGACCAGATATGTTCCTGCCGGTGTACCATTACTAAACCAGAGCTCACGTCCGTTGGCACCATCATCGGCGCTAAAGAAGAGGCCACTATTGAGCGCAGTCAGGTATACCGGGGATGACCAGCCGTCACCCGGTTGAATATCCTTAACCAGGCGAGTTCCGGCCGCAGTACCGTCACTAGCCCAGAGTTCTTTCCCGGCGACCGGCTCATATGCTACAAAAAATAATTGCTTCCCAACAGCAGTCAGGTTATACGGTGAGGAACTCTCCGCCCCGGTACGGATATCCTTGAGCAGGCGGGTTCCGGCTGCGGTACCATCGCTGACCCATAGCTCCTGCCCACTATTCCCATCACTGGCGGCAAAGAAGAGTTGTCCGTTCATAACCGTTAATGAGGTTGGATATGAACTACTGCTTCCCGGGGAAATATCCTTCAGGAGGAACGTTCCCTCCGGGGTACCATCACTCGTCCAGATTTCCATGCCGGTCTGATTGTCGGTGGCGCTGAAGAACAACCGTCCATTCATTGTCACCAGCCAGGATGGGTTACTGGCGGTCGTACCAATATCCTTAACCAGATAGGGTGCCGGTGGAGCGGTCAGCGCGACACCAGGATGCAAAACGAGCCAGGCAAATGCCAGGCCGAGGAGGAGGCACATACCCTGGGTGAGACGTTGAAATGGTATTGGGGTATTCATTTTTGTCTTCTCCTGCTGCTAAGCGGAACCAACATAGTTATGTGTCTTTATCTCTATGAGTATACTGCTCCGTTTACCATTTTACGAGTCACCATGGTAGACGCTTAGGTACTATTACATCATAGTATGAAATAGCTACGTATGAAAGGGACCAGAGTACTGATTTTGATAAAAATTTGATAATGTCTATGATGAACAAGTGATGAATGCCTGATACCCTCATAGCAGGTCTCCTAGCAAGATACATACCAGGAGAATTAGTATTCCGGCGAAAAATGATGTTGTGTAGCTCACCGATGCCTTCCCGGAACGCCTGTTCGACGGGGGTTGCTGCCGGATTGAGATTACACAAACAACCACCCCGGTTGTAATCGAGGTGGTTAGCGGATGTTGGTTTGCAGGACTGCTGCTTCGATTTCGGCTGAGTTGCGTTACAATGGTCTGGTGGGCGATACTGGATTCGAACCAGTGACCTCTACGATGTCAACGTAGCGCTCTAACCAACTGAGCTAATCGCCCCTGCGATGCTAGATCTTAACACTGAACAGCCTGACTGTCAAGGAAGTTATGCCTGAACTTACTCATCGTGCCGACTCTGCATTGCTATCAGGGTTGAGCCAACCGCTTCAGGCGTTGCTGGTGCGGGCTGCTGCGCTGGCACAGGTGCAGCAGGTGACGCTCTGGTTGGTAGGTGGTGTTGTCCGCGACCTGCTGCTGGAGCAACCGATTGAGCGTGACCTGGATCTGATGGTCGAGGGTGATGCGGTGGCGTTTGGGCGCATGCTGGCGGCAGATCTGGAGGGCACGGTCAGTGCCGCGCATCGCGCTTTTGGTACGGCGACGGTCATCCTGGAGAAGTTCCACGCCGAGGCAATGGCCCATCCGCTTGCGCTTGACCTGGCGCGCACCCGGGTTGAGCAGTATCCTCAGCCGGCGGCGCTGCCGGTGGTGCAGCCTGCCGGCATTGACCAGGACTTGCGGCGGCGCGATTTTAGCATCAATGCGATAGCGCTGCCGGTGCGAACCGTTGATGGACATCTGGCCCCCACCACGCTGCTGGACCCGTTCGAGGGTCGGCAGGATCTGGCCGCAGGCCGCCTGCGCGTGCTGCACGACGTGAGTTTTGACGATGATCCGACGCGCATACTGCGGGGGTTGCGCCTGGCGGCTCGGCTAGGGTTCCATCTGGAGCCGCACACGCAGACGTTGCTTGCGGGAGCCTTAACGCGGGGTCGGCTGGAAGCAACCAGTCCGGATCGTATTCGCACAGAGCTTTGTCTTGCGCTTGCGGAGCCCCAACCGGAAGAAGTATTGCGTCTGGCGGATGCGTGGAGGGTGACGCCGCATATCTTCGCGCCGCTGCACTGGAGTGCAGCCCTGGCTGCACGTTGCGTCCGCGCCCGCGCTGCTGAAGCTACCAGCCTCAATCCGTTGCACTACGCTGGTCTCTTGACATATGATCTCACGGCGGAGGAGCGGAACGATCTAGCGGTGCGCTACCGCCTGCCGGGTGATGCCGCGCGGCTCCTACGCGAATTGAATGCGCTGCAGGCAATCCGCGATCAGCTTACACACAACCTGCGCAACAGCGAACTGGATCATCTGCTGCGACCTTTTGGTGTGGTGACGCTGGAGGTGGTACGCGTGGCGGAGCCGTCGCCCATTCCCGAAGTGATTACGCACTACCTGGTGCATCTACAACCGGCGATGCAACTGCTCGACGGGCATGCGTTACGGCGGTTGGGTATTCTGCCGGGGCCGCAGCTTGGGCAGATCCTGCGTGAGCTACGCGCTGCCCGGCTTGATGGTCTGATTGCCACCCGCGCGGATGAGGAAGCCTGGGCAATGCAGCGCCGGCAGGAGTTACAAGACGCGGAGTGATATTATGATGCGTGAAACTTCTGCCGGATCTCCTCCATGCGTTCCCGGTTGACCCCCAGATCCGAGCGCCCCAGCCGCGCAGCCGAGCGAAAATGAATTACATTGTTCTCCGCATCAAACAGAAACTCCGTATCATCCGGGAAGCCGAAGGTTGGGGAGCGATACTCCACGGCAATGTAGCCCGGCTGGTTGGTAATGATCCGTGAGCGTGGCATCGTCTCGACAATCTGGAGCAGGCGTGCCTGTGCTTCCTCCTGGGAGGTCGTATAGCGTAGTGGTTCCATCTGCTGGTCGGGATTGCCCTGTTGTGTGGTGACGCAGTTGGGTGTATCGGGGCAGGGCGCGAGTTGCCCATTAGTTACGCCCAGATTCTCGGGACGGGATGCGGTACGTGCCCAGATGAAGATACCGGCAAAGCCGAGGATAACCAGGGCGGTGATGGTGATAAGAATAAACTTGAGCATACGGTATGGTTTGCCTTTTTAGACTTTAGCCTGAATAAACTGCGCAATTGCGATTGCCTCATCACAATCGGATGAACGCACCAGGTAGCCATAGTCGCCCATCGCATCCCGAAATATGCGGCTCATTGGCTGATGATGGATAACCAGAGCGCCGTAAGTATGCATAATCTGGTCATGGGTATGCAGATAAGGCTTGTTATGCTTGCGTCCGGCATAACAGATATGGTACGGCCAGGAAAACCGGGCCGAAAAGCGATTCTGCGTAATCACGCCGGCCCACTGGTAGTAGAGATCAATATTATTCGCATAGTTAAACATGTCGATGCTCAGGCCACCCGGTGGACGTACATTTATTTCCAGCACCACCAGCCGGCCCGCCGGGGTGCGGAAGAACTCAAAATGAAAGAAGCGTTCGCGCACGGCAAACCTTTGCACCAGCGTACGTCCGGCCCGCTCCAGATCCTGCGGAACCCGCCGCTGGGTAAAGTAGTAGACATCGCCGTCGGCGTTGACCACCTCCATTACCCCGTGGCTGTACTGCATTGAAGTGTAGAACACCGGAATGCCCTGCTGGTCGGTCAGGCCATCGAAGGTCTGGATCACGCCTTCGATAAACTCTTCCAGGAGATACTCGGTATCCCGTTCACGCAGAAATGTTTCCAACTCCTGACGATTGGTGATTTTGTAGGTGCGGGCGGCACCGACGCCGATATCCGGCTTGGCGACGACCGGATAGCCTACCTCCTCGACGAAGGTGTAGGCCTGCTCGGCAGATTGTACTAATTCCCCGCGCGCGACATCCAGACCGGCGGCAACAAACAAACGTTTCATCTCCGACTTGCGTTTGATCCGGGGCAGATCGGCCAATTTGTAGCCGTCAATGTTGAAGTCAGTGCGTAGCCGGGCTTCGATCCCCAGCCAGTGCTCGTTGAGCGAGTCGACCCGATCAATTTTGCCGTAGTGATAGGTAAAGTAACCGAGGGCGCGCAACACTTCATCATAGTTGTGCAGGTCGGAGACGCGGTGATACTCAGTCAGAACGGCTACCAGATTCGGATGCAGGCTGGTGCGCGGCTGGTCGGATATTCCCAGGACATGTGCGCCCATGGTGTGCAGGTGGGCGCAGAAGAGATAGTAGTTGGGCGGAAAGTCGGGTGACAGGAAGACGAAGTTCATAGCATTGACCATACAGTGATATTTCTGCAAGCGCTATTCTATCGTGACTTTTGTTCGGCGGGCAGACCCTATTGTATCATCAGTGCGCGGCCTGTCCACAGATGCCGGCAGAAACGGCGGTGCGCAGCATCACATGCCAACGCTGGTTGAGTCGCGTCACCGTTCCTGGGTTGAACCCGGCCTTACGGGAAGCGTGGCTCAGCGGGACAGCGATATATGGGCCAGGAGATGAAGGTTTTAGTAATCACTTGCCATAGATCTGTGAATACACCTGCCCCACACCCTCGGCACCACCCATAGGGAGCGCAATCTGCCCGCGTGGCACACTATAGTCGCGTGGATTGATGCGGATCAGCTTCGCATTATGCATATCCGCAACGGCCTCGGATTTCATGCGTACCGTGGGAACCGCCTGACCTGCGCCCACTTCGACAACCGCAAGATGCAGCCGTTCGCGGCTCAGTTGTTTGAGCCAGTCACGCAGTCGGCGACTCTGCTGATCGGTACGGTCGGCAATCCAGGCCCAGTCGCCAAACATCAGGATATTCGGGCGGGCAACCGTGTTGCAGCGGATACAACGGGGCAGCGGGTCGCGTGCCTCGAAGGTCTCTTCATCGACATCGACTTTGATATGATGGGCATCCCAGATGGTGTTATTACAGGGACGGCAACACTGAAAATGGTGGATCGAGCCATGGCACTCCTCGATTTGCTCGACATCAAATCCGGCTTTCTGGAACTGCCCATCAACATTTGAGGTAAAGACAAAATACCCACCACGTTTTGACCGGGCCAGCTCGAGCAGTTGGGTAAAGCCCGCGTGGGGCGTGGTGCGGCGATAGAGGTTCAACCGATGCCCGTAGAACGCCCAGGCCAGCCGGGGTTTCTGTTCAAACCAACTGGGATTTGCCATATCGGTAAACGACAAACCTAGCCGGGCAATTGGCGGATAGGCCTGCCAGAAGCCCTGGTTGCCCCGAAAATCCGGCAACCCGGAGTCGATCCCAACTCCTGCGCCCGCCGTAATCAGCAGCGCATCGGCATTGGCGATGGCCGCGGCTGCCTGTGCAATACTCTCTGTCACTTCCATAGGTTGCCCATGTCCTGTTTACTTCAAATCGCCTGGTACCTGCCGGGCCAATTATACCACTGGTAGTCGTTAGCCGACGTTTGCCGGCATCCCCACCGGCATAGATCAGCCACCGATGAGCGTAATCGGTCGGGGTACGAAAACCAGCATGAAGACGATCAACCCAAGAATAGCCAGCAGTTGCATGCGGCGATCCAGCGGCGTCACCTCGTTGAGCAACGGAGCGCGCTGTTGTCCAAGCAGCGTAATCAGGATTGCCCAGATGAACCAACCCGGCCAGAGGAAGCCCATTGCCAGCAGACCGGCGGCAATAATCCAGGTGACAATCCGGGCCACCTGGGGACCAAACAACGCAAAGAGAATATGCCCGCCATCCAACTGCCCGGCGGGGAGCAGATTAAGCCCGGTAACGAGCAATCCGGCCCAGCCTGCCAGGGCGACCGGATGCAGCAGCACATCTTCCCCGCCACTGGGGAGAAAACGCCCGAACACCATAATTTTCATCGCCGAGTAGAGCAACGAATTACCCTCAAGAATGGTGTTGGGTTCAAGCACCAGGGGCTTTACTTCCGAGAGATGCAACCCCAGAAAGAGTACCGGGACGGCAACGAGCAGACCGGCCAGCGGCCCGGCAATGCCGATTGAGAGCAGTGCGCGCCGGTCGGGTGGTGGCTGTTTCATGGCGATAAAGGCCCCCATCGTTCCCAGAAAGAGCAGCGGCATGGGAATAAAAAAGGGATAGCTGACCCCCACTCCCAGTCGCCGTGCTACCAGGAAATGCCCCATCTCGTGGGCCAGCAAGATCGAGAGCAGCGCCGCGCTGTATGCCAGGCCCAACCCCAGACTGTAGCGTACAACCCCAGCATCACTTTCACTCCAGCCACCCACAAAAACCGTTGAGACCACCGTCAGCGCGAACAGCAGCAGCGCCAGCCACAACCGCGACTCGCTGACCGTGATTGTGCCGGGGAACGCCAGCAGCGCCACACCATTGCGTTCCTGCCGGAGCATGGGAGTGTATCCCAGAATATGAAACTGGGGGGCCAGGTGCGCGTATGCTGCGTCCGGTTCCATACGCAACTGGCCCTGGATGGATATTCCACCGCTGGGGCCGGAAGTGGCCGGCCGGATTACCTCGACATCCATCACTTCAGCGGCGATACGGCTTAAAGACTGGGCCTCATATGACTCACTCTGCATGGATTTCTCTCAACTCTGTTTTGTTTAAGTAATGATAGCGTACCAGCATGATACCACAGCCCTACCTGCCGGCAGCAGCATGTGGTGCTTCCGCTTTTGAGCGACTCCGGTTCACGGTTTCACAGGTCGTTTCAGAGATATGCTATACTATTCTGGCGGAACATGTCTCCGTTTCTTGCTGATGCATCACTAGTCGCGCTTTCGTACCGGATCATGGATAGAGTATGCTATGGTTCCGTGATGGTACATTAGAGGAGAACATAGCCGGGTATTCAGATCGATGCATTGCGATGACCATGCCTTACTGCCCGATACTCACGCGACAGATATTTGTGAAAACCTGGTTGGTTGTATGATAGAACCATCTCACATTCTGGTTGTTGATCAAGATGCGGATACACGTTCCCTCCTACAGGAAACCTTTGGTGGGGCCGGCTATCGAGTTTCCCTGGCTGCCGGCGGTGAAGAAGCCCTTGCCTATCTGCACCTGATTACACCGGATCTTGTCCTGTTTAATCTGCTTTTGCCGGATAAAAATGGCCTGGAACTGACCCGCCGGCTTAAGGCTGATACATCCAAGCCGTTTATCCCGATCATTATTATTACCGAGCGCACTGATCTCGAAGCCAGTGTGATGAGCCTGGATGCGGGTGCGGATGATTTTCTGGTCAAACCGCTGGCCGTTGATGAACTACTGGCGCGTGTGCGCGCGATGTTGCGGCTCCAGCGAGCGCAACGGGGCCTGCAGAATGAGCAACGCAAGACGGAACTGCTCCTGCACCTGACGCGCGAACTTGGCGCTTCGATTGAACTGGATACCCTGCTCACCCGCTTCCTCGATCATCTGGCCGATGCCGTCGGTGCTGTGCGTGCCAGCATTATTCTGCTCGACGAAGATGAACAGACGGTCTGCTATTCCAGCAGTCGTAACCCGGCAACGCCCCTGCTCAGCGATATTTTGCGTCAGGGTGTGGCCGGTTGGGTGCTCCAGAAACGGGTGTCACTGATCGTTGACGACACGCGCGATGATCCCCGCTGGATCGGGAATGCCGGCTATCACTTTAATGTGCGTAGCGTGGCGGCAATGCCGGTGGTGCGTGAGGGGCGCGTGCTGGCCGTGATTACCCTGGTACATCACACACCGGGGTATTTTAGCGAGCAGCATATCGAACTGCTCAGTTCGGTTGCCGCACAGAGCGCGGTCGCTCTCGAGAGCGCGCAGCTTTTTAGCCTGACGCAGCGTCAGAAGGAGTTGCTGGAGCGGCGTGCGGATGAACTGCGGCGGATCAATGAGATTAGCGCGCTAATGTCCGAACTGATGCAACCGGAGCAACTCCTGCGCCTTGTGGCCTATATGGTCCATCAGCAGTTTGGCTATCCCCAGGTGCATGTGTTGATGTGCGAGGGCGGGGATCTGGTGCTGCATTCCAGTGCCGGAATGATGCGCAGTGAACTACCGTCGTTGTTGCGCTTCCCCATGTCACAGGGCATCACGGGTTGGGCGATCCGGCATCAACAAATTACCCGCGTGGATGATGTACGCCTGGACGAGCGGTTTATCAGCCTGCTGCCCGATGATGCCACGATCCGGTCGGAGATTGTGCTGCCGATTGTTCTGCGTAGCGAGGTGCTGGGTACACTGAATGTGCAGAGTCCCATACCGGCAGCCTTTGGCCCGAATGAAGAAGCCGTCCTGAGCGCGATCGTCAGCCAGTTGGGAATTGCCCTGGGGAATGCGCGCCTGCTGGAGAATGAACAGTGGCGCATTCGCCAGCTTAATCAGGTCAACAAACTCTCGGTTGCGATTACCGAACAGCTTGATGCTATTCAGAATCTGCATCTGGCGGCTGAGTCGGTGGCCCGGGCGTTTGGCGTTGAGCAGGCCGGTTTGGTGCTGCTGGATAATGGAGAAGGTGCAGAGCATATTCTGGTAGCGCTGCATGGCGGGGCAACGGTGGAAGGTGAACTGTTTATCCGCCACCATTTTGCTCGGTCGGATGTGCAGGCTCGTCTGCATGATCTGCGCGCGCCGCGTATTGTCACCGATGTGCAGACCAGGCCGGCATTACAGGCACTGCATCGCTTTTTCCGGGAACGCGATGTTAAAGCGCTGATTGTTGTGCCGCTCCTGACTGGTACCCATGTTATGGGCTTGATCGGCATTGATGCAACCGGCTGGGAAGATCGTATTGGGAATGCCGATCTGGAACTGGCAACGACGATCGCCAGCCTCATCATCCAGGTGATTGACAATGCGCGCCTCTATCGCGCTGTGGAGGATGAGCGCAGTACGCTGAATGCCGTCCTGCGCGGTGCCGCCGACCCGATCCTGCTGATTGGCCCGGAAGATGAGTTGCTGCTCGCCAACCGTGCCGCCGAGGAACGCTTTCATTTTGATCTGAAGCAGAACCGAGGCAAATCACTGGGACAACTCGAAGTCAACGGGTATGGCGATCTGGTGCTGAGTGAGTTACTCCCGCTCCTCTCAGTGAATCTCAATCGGGATACCATCGGCAAGCCGAGCGAGCTGGTGCTGCCCGATCAGGAAACTACCTATAGCGTGAGTGTCGCCCCGGTACGCAGCACCGACGGCCAGCCGATTGGCCGGGTTGCCGTGCTCCAGGATATTAGCGCCATTAAAGCCCTGGAACGGCAGGAACGCGACCGGGTGCGTAGCGTGTTTCGCCGCTATGTCTCGCCGCCGGTTGCCGAGCAGTTACTCAGCGCCGGCCAGGAGTGGGGCCGTCCCACCGAGCGCCAGGTTGCTGTGCTTTTTGCCGACCTGCGCGGCTTTACCTCAATGACGGAGCGGCTTGAGCCGAATATCCTGATTGAGCAGATCCTCAATCGCTACTTTAATGCCATGACTGAGGTGCTCTACGAGTATGACGGAACCATCGACAAATTTCTGGGCGATGGCATTATCGGTGTGTTTGGTACACCCATCAGCCGACCGGATGATCCCCAGCGAGCCTTGCGGGCCGCCATTGATATGCAGCAGGCGCTGGCACGGTTGAGTACCGACTGGTGTCAGGAATTGAGCCTGGATATCGGCATGGGCATCGGTATCAGCTTTGGGCGCGCGGTTGTGGGCAATGTTGGCTCCGAGCAGCGTTTGGACTACACCCTGATCGGTGATGTCGTCAATACGGCCAGCCGGCTCTCCAACATTGCCCGCCCCGGGCAGATTATTGTCTCCCACAACCTGCATAGTGCCCTGCCGCCCAACTGGAATGGACCCCGCCAGTTGCGTCCCCTTGGCGCGGTGCCCCTCAAAGGTAAGCAAGATCCGCACCTGATCTTCGAGGCGTTGTATTAAGTGTAATTCATTTCAAATAACGGGATGTATGCAGTCGTCCATCCAGGTGATTTCGATATCGTTATCTCGGCGGCGACAATCACGGAAGAGCGGGAAGAACTGGTGGATTTTAGCGCGCCCTACTTCAACGCCCAGCAGACGATTGTTATCCCGGAAGCCGGCACTATTGTCGGACCGGATGATCTGAGCGGGCAACGGGTGCGTGTACTGGCCGGCAGTACGGGGGCCGACTGGGTTGAGCAGCAGCCGGTGGCTGCGATTCAGTCCTACACTGATCCGGTTGAGATGTTTCAAGCAGTTGCGCAAGGTGCGATTGATGCAGCTATCTACGATGCACCGGCGGCCCGGTCGTATATCAACGAGCAGCCCGATCTGGGACTGAAAATTGTTGACACGCCGTTGACAAATGAAGAGTATGGCATCGCGGTGCGCTCGGATCGTTCCGAGTTGCTGGCGTGTGTGAATAGTGGTCTGGCCCAGGTCTGCGCGGATGGTACCTACGCCGAGATCTTCACGGACTGGTTTGATCGTGTGCCCGACCCCGAGGTATGCGCCACAATCACCGGAGCAACGACCATCACATCAACGGAGCAGCGCACAACCACGCCGGCATCCGACAGCGCCACTGCGCCGGCTACCGCGCTCTGCCTGCGGGGCAGCAATACCATCCTGGGAACCGAGATGGCTGGAACCTGGCGCGAAACGTTTGCCCAGGAGCAGAATATCGACATACAGATCGATGATACAGGAACACAGGCAGCGGTTGAAGCAACGCTTGCAGGTGAGTGTGTCAATCTGCTGGCCGCGTCCGAGGCGCTGACCGAGGATCAGATCAACCAACTGGCCGCGGCGGATATTCGCGTTGGCGACCAGACTATCATTGGTCGGGATGTTATTGTTTTTGTCACCAACCCTGGCAACTCGGTTGCGGGAGTGACTGTTGCGCAACTGGCGGAGATCCTGCTGGGCAGCATCACAAACTGGGAAGCAGTTGGCGGCGCGGACCAGCCGATACAGGTGTTTCTGCGCACCGGCAGTGGCACCACCAATGAGGTATTTATTGTGATTGCCGACTTTGAGCCATTTGTAACCGTACCCGGCGAGCCGTTCCCGCCCGATCCGGATTTTATCGCGTGTGGCGAAGATGGCGGCAATGCCGCATGTCTGGAGCAGGCGCAAACTACTCCCGGCGCGCTCTACTGGTCAAGCAAGGCGTTGATCGCGGGGTATGATCTGCGGGTTATTCCCATCCTCACTGCCGACGGAACCAGCGTTGACCCGGGTGCGCCGGATTTCGACCCGGACGCCTATCCCGAGGCGCTGCAGCGGCCTCTCTACATGTACCCGCTTGACCGCGCCGGCACGGACGATGCTGCTGCGGTAAATGCTGCCCAGACCTTTTTGGATTACATTTTGAGTGATGCCGGCCGGCAGGTACTGGCGGATCAGGGGTTCCAGCGCCGGTAAACGGTTCCATACCGGCTGCTTTCAGGTTCAATTCTACCTGCCAACCCAACCGCCCGTAGGTTGTTGAACAAACCTGCGGGCGGTTTTGGCATCGTCTACAGTTAATTCATAACCGTAAACCCTTAATCCCAATACCTTTCAAATAAGACGAGGTACACGGTCACTCCCCTGGAAGGAGATAGCGCCTCCGGCAGGGCGGAAGAAACCATCCTTTTCCACAAAACATTTTCACTTTGTGAAAATGTTTTGTGGAAAAGATAAAACAGTACCATGCTGCCGCAGGCGAGTCTGGCTCACATCTGGTCAAACGTCCGGTTTGATCGCCTACCGCGTAGATCCGGTTATTTGAAAGGTATTTCTCCTGACCCGTCACGGCAACACCGGCGGGTTGTGGCTGCGCAGACTGGCCGGGAGATCCGACTTGCCCATCAGGTAGAGATCGATCTGGCGGGCAACATCGCGCCCCTCGCCGATGGCCCAGACTACCAGCGATGCGCCCATGGCCGCGTCACCGGCGGCAAACACCCCCGGCATGCTGGTCATCATCGTCTTGTTGGTCTTGATCGTGCCATAGCCGGTCATCTCCAGGCCGAGTGCGGCAAAGGGGTGGATCTCCGCCCCGCTAAAGCCCACCGCAATCAGTACCAGATCCGCCGGCAGACAGATATCCTGCTCCACGACGGTGCGCTCCTTGCGCCGCCCATTTTCGTCGTAGGTCCAGGCCACCCGCTCGGTGATCAGGCAGTCCACATGCCCGTCGCCATTCTCGTCGCGGAACTCCATCGTCTCCAGGGAGTAGCTCTCTTCGCCGCCTTCCTCCTGGGCATAGCTCTTGTGATACGTCTTGGCCGGCTGGGGCCAGGGGTTGTAGTCCGGACGCAGCAGCGGCGGCTGTTCGCGGATACTGATCTGGATTATTTCCTTAGCGCCCTGGCGATGCGCTGTAGCCACACAGTCCGCGCCGGTATCGCCGCCACCCAGGACGATCACCCGCTTGCCGCGCGCATCCAGTTCATCATCAACCGGCTTGCCCGCCTGCTGCCGGTTGGCCCGCGTCAGATACTCCATCCCAAAGGCCACGCCCTTGAGCCGGCGTCCGGGCATAGGCACATCGCGGTGCGCTTGTGCTCCAATCGCCAGACAGACCGCGTCGAAGTTCTCGCGCAATGTTGCGAATGGGATGGTCGTGCCGACCTCGGCATTGGTGCGAAACTCGATGCCCTCCTGCGCCAACAGATCCACCCGTCGCGCCACCTTATCCTTGGCAAACTTGAAATCGGGGATACCATAGATCATCAGCCCGCCGATCTCATCGTCGCGCTCAAAGACCGTCACCTGATGCCCGGCGCGGTTCAGTTGCTGCGCCGCCGCCAGTCCCGCCGGGCCACTGCCGACAATCGCCACCTTGCGCCCGGTGCGCCGGGTCGGCGGATTGGGCTTGATCCAGCCCTCCTCCCAGGCGCGGTCATAGATCGCCCGCTCGATATCCTTGATCGTCACCGGGTCGTCGTTGTAGGCCAGCACACAGGCATCCTCGCAGGGCGCCGGGCAGGTGTAGCCGGTAAACTCCGGAAAATTGTTAGTGGCATGCAGTGTGTCCAGCGCCTCTTTCCAGTCGGCCTTACTCACCAGGTCATTCCACTCCGGGATGATATTGCCGATTGGGCAGCCGCCCATGCATGTCGGCACGCCGCAGTCCATACAGCGCCGGCCCTGCTCGCGCAGTTGTTCCTCCGACCAGGCCGGCTGATAAATCTCGCCATAGTCGCCAATTCGCTCTCTGGCGGAACGCTTGCCAATCGTCGCACGCTGAAATTTGCGAAACCCGTCGGGATGGCGTTCGTGACTCATTGCTTCACTCCTTCCAGCAAGACCGCTGTCGTTTTATCCCGGATGGGCACCGAGGCCGACTCCGGTGGCAGCGGTCGGATATCCATTCCCTGCTGGAGATTCCGCTGGACAATCTGCGCATACGCCTCCGGCACCACTTTGACGCAGCGGCTGATCCAGCTTTCCCAGTTCTCCAGGATGTCCTGCGCCTTGCCGCTGCCGGTGTAGGCATAATGGTTCTCGATCAGGCGGCGGACCAGTGCCTGATCGCGGGGATCAAGCACCGGCTCCAGGTGAACCATGGCCGGGTTGACATTGACTTCCAGGTTGGCGGCTTCATGGTCGCCCGCCAGGATGTAGGCTTCGCCACCACTCATCCCGGCCCCAAAGTTCTTGCCGATACCACCCAGCACCACCACCGCGCCGCCGGTCATATACTCGCAGCCATGGTTGCCGACGCCTTCCACTACCGCCATCGCGCCCGAGTTGCGCACGGCGAAGCGCTCCCCGGCGATACCGTTGGCGTAGAGCTGCCCGCCGGTTGCGCCATACAGCGCCACATTCCCAATAATCGTATTGCAGTCGGCAGGATACCCCGCGTTGGCCGGGATGCGAACCGAGAGCTTGCCCCCGGAGAGCCCCTTACCGACATAGTCATTAGCCTCGCCCTCCAGGTGCAGCGAAATGCCCCGCGACAGAAACGCGCCAAAGCTCTGCCCGGCGGTGCCAACCAGATTCACCTGGATCGTATCCTCGGGCAGGCCATCCTGTCCATACTTTTGCGCTACCTGTGAACTGAGCAGCGTACCGAAGGTCAGGTCACGGCTGGAGATCGGCATCTCAACCTCAACCGGCGTTCCGTTGTCGATAGCAGATCGTGCTCGCTCAATCAGTTCATGATCGCGTTTCTGTTCTAACCGATGATTTTGTCGGCGCGTATTGCCGCAGCAATCCTCCGCCTCGGGTTGGTAGAGCATGGCCGACAGATCCAGCCGACTGGCGCGCGAGTGCGCTACCCGGCGCTGCCGTAGTTTGTCCACCCGCCCGATCATCTCAGCCATGGTCCGAAAACCTAGCTCGGCCATCAACTCGCGGATCTCCTGGGCCACAAAGTGCATGTAGTTGATCACATACTCCGGCTTGCCGGGAAACTTCTTGCGCAGTTCCGGATCTTGCGTCGCCACGCCCACAGAGCAGGTGTTGCAGTGGCACTTCCGCAGCATAATGCAGCCCAGCGTCACCAGCGCGGAGGTACCAAAACCATACTCCTCGGCCCCCAGCAGCGCGGCAATCACCACATCGCGCCCCGTCTTGATACCGCCGTCAACCCGCAGCCGCACGCGCGAACGCAGACGGTTTTCCAGCAGCACCTGGTTGGTCTCGGCCAGCCCCAGCTCCCAGGGCGTCCCGACATTCTTGATCGAGGTCTTGGCGGCCGCGCCCGTGCCCCCGGAGTCCCCGGCAATCAGGATGGCATCGGCGCGGGCCTTGGCGACGCCGGCGGCAATCGTGCCCACCCCGGCCTCCGAGACCAGCTTGACGTGGATATCCGCCTCCGGGTTGGCACATTTCAGGTCGTGGATCAACTGCGCCAGGTCTTCAATCGAGTAGATGTCATGGTGCGGCGGCGGCGAGATCAGCCCCACGCCGGGGATAGTAAAGCGCACTTCGGCGATAATCTCGTTAACCTTGGTGCCCGGCAACTGCCCGCCTTCGCCCGGCTTCGCGCCCTGGGCCACCTTGATCTCCAGATGCTTGGCGTTGACCAGATAGTTACTGGTGACACCAAAGCGCCCACTGGCAACCTGCTTGTTGCGACACTCGCGCTCGGTGCCGAAGCGCTCAACCTGCTCGCCCCCCTCGCCGCTGCAGGCGGTTCCGCCGATGCGGTTCATCGCAATTGCCAGCGACTCGTGCGTCTCCTTACTCAGTGAGCCAAACGACATCGCCCCGGTGAAGAAGCGCTTGAAGATTGCCTCAACCGGCTCAACTTCCTCGATTGGAATGCGCTGGTCCGGATCGATCCGGAACTCGACCAGACCGCGAATGGTCTGCAACTGCTCTTCCTGCTCGTTGATCAACTGGGCAAAGCGCTGGTAGAAGCGCGCGTCACCCGTGCGGCCGGCATGTTGCAGAAAGCCGATGGTATCCGGGTTCCACTGGTGAAACTCGCCGTTGCGTCGCCAGTAGAAATCGCCACCCTGCGCCAGTCGCAGATTGCCGTCCAGTCGCTCACCAAAGGCCAGGTGATGGTTCTCGCGCATATCCGCTTCAATCTCGGCAATCCCCACCCCGCTGATCTGTGAGACCGTGCCGGTGAAGTATTCGGCGATAAAATCGGGATCGAGGCCGATAGCCTCAAAGATCTGCGCGCCCTTGTAGCTGTCCAGCGTCGAAATGCCCATCTTCGACATCACCTTGAACATGCCATCCTCGACGGCGGCAATATAGCGCTCAACCGCGGCGGGCCAGGCGTCGGTATTCCCGTTGAGCATCGGCTTAATGCTCTCAAAGGCCAGGTAGGGATTGATCGCGTCCGCGCCATAGCCCACCAGCGTGCAGAAGTGATGCACAGCACATGGTTGTCCACTCTCCAGTATCAGCGCGGCGTGGGTACGCAACCCCTGCCGCACCAGGTGATGGTGCAGGCCCGCCACTGCCAGCAACGCCGGCATGGGCAGCCGTGTTGGGCCGGTTGCGCGGTCACTCAGCACCACGATCTCGAAGCCCGCCTGGATTGCCTGGACCGCCTGCCGGCACAACTCCGCCAGCGCTTCCTGCAGGCTGGTCTCGGGCGCATAGGTGATATCCAGTGTCTGCGCCCGAATACCCTTCGCCTGGATCGTCTGGATGATGGCAAGTTCCTGATTGCGCAGGATGGGCGAGCGCAGGAAGAGCTGCCGACAATGCTCCGGCGTTTCGGCCAGCAGGTTGCGCTGGCGGCCGATGTAGCTCTCCAGCGTCGTGATCAAATCCTCACGAATATAGTCAATCGGTGGGTTAGAAACCTGCGCAAAGGATTGTTTAAAGTAGGTAAAGAGCGTCCGCGTGCGGTTTGAGAGCACCGAGGGCGGCGTATCATCGCCCATCGCGCCCACGGGATCTTTGCCGTCCTCGGCCATCGGCCGGATCAACCGGGTGAGCGACTCCTGGGTATAGCCAAAGGCGCACTGCAGCGCGGTGATGTCGGCAATCGCCGGCGCGGGAGCCGGCTCGGTCTGCGCTGCTACGAGATCGCTCAGGCGGATGCGATTGTGTGCCAGCCACTCGCTATATTTCGGATCGGTCAATCGGGTGAAGACCTCTTCATCGGAGAGCACGCGGCCCTCGCCGGCATCGGCCAGGAACATCTGACCGGGCTTGAGCCGGCCCTTTTCCCGGATATCGGCAGGATCGATTGGCAGCACCCCGGCTTCACTCGCCATCACCAGCCGGTTATCGCGGGTGATCAGGTAGCGGCAGGGGCGAAAGCCGTTCCGGTCCAGCATTGCGCCGATGCTGTAGCCGTCGGTGGCCGCTACCAGCGCCGGTCCATCCCAGGGCTCCATCAGCGTCGAGTGATATTCGTACCAGTCACGCTTGGCCGAGTCCATCACCGGATCTTTATTCCAGGCTTCTGGGATGACCATCCGCAGCGTATGCGGCAGCGAACGGCCACTCTCGATCAGCAGTTCCAGCACATTGTCCAGCATGGCCGTATCGCTCTGGCTGGGGTGCGTAATCGGCTTCAGCTTGTCGATTGCGCTGCCAAAACGGGGATGCTCCAGGTCGGCTTCGCGGGTACGCATCCAGTTGTAGTTGCCCCGGAAGGTATTGATTTCGCCATTGTGGACAATGCAGCGGTAGGGGTGGGCCAGCTTCCAGGAACCGAGCGTATTGGTGGAGAAGCGCGCATGCACCAGCGCCAGGCTCGACTCAACACGCGGGTCCAGCAGATCGGGATAGTAGGTTTCAACTTGCGCATTGGTCAGCAGGCCTTTATAGACGATGCGGCGGCGGTCAAGCGAGCAGATGTAGAACATATCGCTGCCCGGTGGATCTTGCACGGTGACCGCATTCTCAATACTGCGGCGGAGCAGATAGAGCCGCGTATCCAGTTCCTGCGGACTGATAGGCTGCGCCGGTTGCACAAAAAGCTGGCGTATGCATGGCTCCGACATCAGCGCGGTGCGGCCCAGATCGCTGTTATCGGTGGGCACATCGCGCCAGGCCGTCAGCGTAAACCCCTCTTCCGCGACGACTGCCTCGATCAAACGGGTCAGCGCTGTGCCGTCCTCTTCCTCATAGGGAAAGAAGAACTGGCCTACGCCATAGCTGTCGAAGTCACCCAGGGCCGGGATCAGCGCCTGAAAGAAGGTGTGGGGTTTTTGAAGCAGGATACCGGCACCATCCCCGGTATTTTCTTCGGCCCCGCGCGCGCCGCGATGGTCCAGGTTTTTGAGGATCTGCAAGCTATCCCGGACAATCTGATGGCTCTTGTGTCCCGACAAATCCATCAAAATACCAACGCCACAATTTGCATGTTCAGGCCGGGCACCCCGCAGGCCCCGGTTCACCTGGTCTGCATGCTGTCCATTTTTGTTCATGTAGCTTTTGCCTCCGCAGTACCCCACATTGACACTGCTATTGTTTCAATGAGAGAAGGGCTCCCCGCTAAAAAGAAAGTATCACAAGACAGACCTCAGTATGCTCGCTGAAGCCTGCATAGACCGGATGTATATGCTCCTGTGGGCGAAATCGCATGCATTATGGAGCAGCAAATACAGCGTATCTACATGTACTATCGCATCGTTGCGGAGTAAAAAAAAGACCCACAATGCGGAGCCGGTGGGTTAGGGCACATCTGCCGTCGCATCACTGCGGAGTTCGCCAACGTTCTACGCTGAACGTTCGTGTGGAATACATATTCCTGCAAGATATGGGTTCATTTCCTGGCAGGTATAACTGTTTGTTATCACTATCACTGGGTATATTGAAAGTTTTATAGCATATCTCGCCAGAGATTGTCAAATAGCTCGGGTCGATTGACGAGAACACAGAACAAAGAAACATAAAACAAAGCGCACTGGGGACGCGCTACTGGACATTGTGTTTGTTCTTTGTTCGATGTTTGTCTGTTCTTTTTATTATGGTATCCTGATACAGCGCTAACCCATCTCATACCAATGTGCCGGCAAACCGGCAATCAGCCGGAATGGGCGCAACGGGCGCAGCGCCGGCACATTCCCGTGGATCATCGCTGCGTCCTCGGTGTTCGCTGTGGCTACGACAACAAATCGGTATCAGGAGGAGGAGCTACCATGCCGACCGCAACCACTCGTCTGGCCCGCCTGTTGCTCCGGCTCGGTCTGTTCTTCAGCGTGAGCAGCCTGCTGAGTGGTTGCACCGGAGCGCCCGCGGCTACCCAACCGGCTACCGCCACGCCGACCGTCATTGCAACTCCGCTGCCGGCCGCCACACCAACCCCGGCAGTCACTTCCACGCCGCTGCCGCCAACTGCAACGCCTTCACCCGTCGCCACGCCCACCCCGGCCTATGCCTTCGGTGAAGAATTGGCGACGCTACGCGGGCACACCGGCGGACTCTGGGCTGTGGCCTTCAGCCCCGATGGTGACACGCTGGCCTCGGCCTCGGCGGATGCAACGGTGAAACTGTGGGATATGGCAACCCGCCAGGAGATCATGACCCTGGTGGGCCACACCGATGCGGTGCGCTCCGTGGTCTTTCACCCGGATGGGCGAATGCTGGCGACCGGCTCGGTTGACACAACGATCAAACTCTGGAGCCTGCCCGACGGCGCAGAGCTTGCCACCCTGAC
Source organism: Chloroflexaceae bacterium (assembly GCA_034437035.1). Classification (GTDB taxonomy): domain Bacteria; phylum Chloroflexota; class Chloroflexia; order Chloroflexales; family Chloroflexaceae; genus CAKZQX01. The sequence continues at coordinate 63,404 of DAOTUI010000072.1, read as the reverse complement.
CGGCCATACCGACGAGGTTGCCGGGGTGGTGTTTAACCCGGACGGGACGCAACTGGCAAGCGGCTCCAAGGACTACACCGTCCGTACCTGGGATGTCGCACAGGCCGCGTTACTCCAGACCTTCACCGGCCATAGCAACTGGGTCGAGAGCGTGGACTGGAGCCCGGACGGGGCGCTGATCTCCAGTGGCTCGCTGGACTACACCGTGCGGCTCTGGGATGTAGTCCAGGGTGCGCCGGAACATATTCTGGAGGGGCATACGCACTGGGTGCTGCCGACCACCTTCAGTCCGGACGGTTCGCTGCTGGCAAGCGGTTCCAAGGATGCCACGGTGCGGCTCTGGGATGTGGCAACCGGCCAGGAGCAGCAGGTATTAACCGGCCATCTGGACGAGGTGCGCTCGGTCGCCTTCAGCCCGGATGGTGCGCTACTGGCGAGCGGCGCGGAGGATGAGACGTTGTGGCTCTGGCGGATCGCCACGGGTGAGGCACTTCTCACGCTGGAGCCCGGCTCATCGGCGGCCTGGGTCGCGTTTAGCCCCGATGGGCAGACGCTGGCAGCCGCGCTGGGCAATGGGCTGGTGAAGCTCTGGCATATGGGTGATGGTGTGTAGGGACGCGCGGAAGCGCGTCCCTACGAGATGGGTTGCCTCACCGCTCGCCGAAGTTGATCGTCCAGTAGTGTCCATAGCCGCCGGGTTGCTGCACATAGCCCACGCCCACTTCGCGCATGCCCGGGTCGAGGATATTCCCGCGATGCGGTGGACTGTTCATCCAGAATTGCATCGCCGCCGCCGGGGTGGTAAACCCGACCGCGATATTTTCACCACAGCGAGACCAGTTATATCCGGTCGCCTGCATGCGCTGTGGTGCGGTGCGCCCATCCGCGCTGGTATGGCTGATAACGCCGGTCGTCGCCATATCCTGGCTATGTCCCTGCGCCGCTGCCATCAACTCCGGCGCAGGCGTCAGCGCCGGCAGTCCGGCCACGGCCCGCTCCTGGTTGATCAGCACGATAAGCTGTACCACTACCCGCTCGTTCGCCATGATCGGCGGCTGCGGCTCCATCCCCGGCTGCGGCACATACAGCTCCCGCCCCAGCAGTCCCAGCGTAACCTGCCGGCTGGCAGGGTCAAACTCCAGTCGAGCACGCTCGGTGTACTGGGCTATCAGTGTTTGACCAGCGGCCGTGCGATGAACCAGCGGCGGTGTAAGCGGGTAGCCCAACATTGGCAGGCCACCACCGGCCTGCCAGTATGCGGCAAAGGGTCCGCAGAGCGCCTGATCGGTTTCGACAAAGGTGTGACAGGTGTTATCCGCAGCGGGCAGGAAGGGGGCTGCCGGCGTTCCCACGGCCGGAAGCAGCACATCCACTGCTTCCGCCGGCAGTTGGGCCAGGCGTTGCGCCCCCAGCCGCCCCGGCTGAATCGGCATTGCAGTGCCGGGATGATACTCCAGCCGCACCCGCTCAAAATATTGCACCGTGTAAACCTGCCCATCGTCGGGGTTCTGCTCCGGGAATTCCGGCGAGATGGGGTAGCCAAAGCGCGTGACTCCACCCTGCTGCCAGAAGGAGAGAAAGGGCTCTCGGACGGTATAGCCGGTCTCGGTGAAGACCTGCGCGGGAGGATTGGCAAAACTGCCACGAACAACCAGGGTGAACAGCACCAGCAACAACAGCCCCAGGCCATATCCGGCGTGACGCATACGTTCTCCTTGTGAGCTTCAATGCCTGTCCAGGTTCAACGCATGTCGCGACATATGTGGGAGCAAACGCGCGTCGTCGGCCGGCGTACCGGCGCGACGTAGTGTGTACACGGAGCAAGTATACGGGGCCGACTGTAGCTCGTAGTGTTACAAAAGGTTAACAGGAGGTATAGAAAGTAGAAAGAACCGAGGAAGAACTGAGAACAAAGAACAAAGAACCGAGCGAGAACAAAGAACCGAGACCTGAGACCTGAGACCTGAGAACTTTACATATCACGTAGCGCTGTGTACATGCGGGTCCACTCTTCCAGTGTCACCGTTTCGGCGCGGCGCTCTGGAGCAACACCGGCGGCCTCCAGCGCGGCGACAGCCGTCTCGCGGGGGATACGCTGCCCCATCGCGGCCAGCCCGCCGGGGAGGGCGTTGGAGAGCTTTTTGCGTGGCTGAAGAAATCCCGCCTTAATCACGCGGAACAGCGCGTTAATCGAATCAACTGCAGCGGCGGGAGTGGAGTAGACCTGCAAACGCAGGATGGCCGAGTCTACGGCGGGTTGGGGGAAAAAGCTGCCGGCCGGAACGCGCGCAACAATCTCCGGCTGCGCATAGATCTGGACGGAGTGAGCCAGCACGCTGAGGTTGCCGGCAGTAGCCGTGATGCGCTGGGCAACCTCCCACTGGATCAGGATCACCAGCAGGCCCGGCTTGTGGGTAGCTTCCAGGAAGTGGCGCAGCACGGGCGAGGTAATCGCGTAGGGCAGGTTCGCTACCACGTTGTAGGGCGCATCCGCGTTGAGGCCCGCCTGCTGCAAAATCGCCTCGGGAGGCAACTTGAGGATATCGCCCTGGATTACCTGAAGCTGTGGCGCGGCTGCGAACTCCTCGCGTAGACGCGCCGCCAGCCGTTTGTCCAGTTCAACCGCCAGTACCTGCCCGGCCTGCTGTAATAGTTCCCAGGTCAGCACCCCCAGGCCGGGACCAACCTCAATCACCCGGTCGGTAGCGGTCAGTTCGGCGGTAGCGACAATCGTTTGCAGAACCTCATGATCAATGAGGAAGTTCTGGCCCATACCCCGAGTGGGGCGCAATCCCAGCGCACGCAAGGCGGCCCGGACCCGCTGGGGCGAAAGGTAAGGATTCATAGCGCACTATTCGAGGGGGACAACAATGCTCACCTTTGTACCTTCGCCGGGAGCCGACTCCATATCGGCGTTGCCACCGACCAGGCGGGCCCGCTCATCAATATTGAGCAGACCGAACGAGCCTCGTTTCTCGTACGAGCGCAGCACCTTGGCCTTGTCGAAGCCTTTCCCATCGTCCTGCACAATCGTCGTGAGATTGATACCGTCGCTCTGGAGTCGCACCCAGATATGCTGGGCCTGCGCATGCTTGAGCGCATTGTTGATCGCTTCCTGAATAATATTGAAGAGTGTTCCCTCGGTCTTGGTATCGAGCGAGACATCATCGACATCTTCCGTCTCGAGGATAATCTCGGTGCCGTTGTTGTTCTCGCTGTTCTGGAAGCGCTCCAGGTACTGCTCCAGCGTCACCCGCAGCCCCTGAGTTTCCAGCACCAGCGGGCGTAGTTCAAACAGCATCGTGCGCACCTCGTAGGTTGTGCGTTTGGACAGGGTACTCAGCTTGTCCAGCTCTTCGATCACGCGCTGCGGGTCACGTTCAAGCAGTCGCTTGATAAACTCGATATTCATCGTAATCGCCGCCAGCGCCTGCGCCGGTCCATCGTGCAGGTCACGCGCCAGTTGGCGGCGGACTTCTTCTTCTTTGGAGATCAGCTTGTTGCGCTCTTCCTTTAGATCGATCAGCAATTGCGCGTTGTGTAGCGCGATAATCGCATACTGTGCCAGCGCATTCACCATATCGAGTTGTTCGGCGCTAAACGCATTGTTCCGGTCGCCGGCAATCAGCATAATGCCGTAGGTGCGTAACTGGGCGCGGAGCGGAATAATACAGGCAGCCTTACAGGTTTGCACCGTCTCGATATGCCGCAGATCCGGCTCATGGCTGATATCATTTGCCAGCCGGGGATCGGGTGAGCGCAGCGCATTGGCAATATTTCCCTTCATTACCTGAATGCGGCGACCCATGTCACTTGTCTGGATACCGTGACCGGCGGCAACATAGAGTTCATCGGCCACTCCACTGGATAGCAGTACGAGTCCGGCGGTGTAGGGCACCAGCTTCTGGCTCTCCTCGAGTGTTGACTCCAGCACATGCTGGTAGTTCATCGTGGTTGAGAGCGCATAGGCGACCTCGTAAAGCGAGCGCATCTGATCACGGAAGGATTGGGCCGCGCGTAAGGCTTCATCCGTCTGCTGCTGTGCGGCGGCAACACTGCGCCGGTTGCTGGCAGTCCAGCGTTCGGCCAGGCCACTGGTGAGCCAGGGAATAAAGCTCAGCGTGAGCACCTGCAATCCCAGGGAGATATAATCCAGCGGAGCCAGCGCCAGGGTGGTCTGCTCCGCATCCATACTCCCGCCGACGATGGCCATAATGTAGAAAAACGAGGCCACAATGCCGGACAGCAGGCTGACTGCGGGTTGCTGGCGAATGGCGGCACTGATCAGCGGCAGCAGATAGAGCGGGAAGAAGAGCATCATCGTCTCCCCGCTAAACAGCGCCAGAAACGAAATAAACGCAATATCTATCAGATAGGCCAGTTTGAGCAGTGGGCTAAGCGGAGGAATAAACAGCGATACGGTAGTCAGGACGGCAAATCCGGCATAGGCCCACAATAGCATGACCGTCAGATCACCCGAGGTGATCGGCCAGACCGGAATAGGTGTCAGCAGCGGGCTGATAGCAAACAGCAGCAGCAGCATCAACCAGCGCGCAATAGCATAGAACCGCTCGCCTCCGAGCATTTGCCAGCGATCTTGGTTGGTAAAAGTTGATGTGCTGGTGGTTGTGGCTTCCACAATGCCCCTCTCTATCTCGTTGTGTGCCAGGTGTGCTTCATGGCGCGCGGAAGACCCCAGCGTGCGGTGGTGTTGATGAGTGGTACGCATACGAAGGTACAGAAGTTGAAGTTACAGTGATAGAACAGCAATCGAAGCGGTACAGGATATACACGGTGGGGACACAAATCGGGAGATGAGTGTATGTACCACACCGTTTGTCTGCGGCAACCTGTTCCTTTTTTTCTGTTTTTCCAAAAGATGGTAATCTCTTCCACTCTGCTGGAATTAAACCTCATCCGGTTGTCTGACGACTATGTATATCCTGGACTATTATACAATAATTATTTTCGCTCTTCTCCTGGTGTTGGCAGTTTCATCATTCCATTTGTTAGCGAACTCTGCTACCGCATTCCATGCAGGTTGTCTCAGCATAAATCGGGAGTATTCGGAAAGGCGGCGGGGGAGCCTGTTTTGTACGCAATTCTCCGCACGGTGCATATGATGGCTATGCACCGTGCGGAGAATAAACCGACGCAACCGTCCGGTTTACAGGGACTTCAGTGTATTCAGCGTGTTCCGTACCGCATCTGCCGACTTCTGCAAGAGCGCCTTCTCATCATCGGTGAGTGACAACTCAATCACTCGCTCGACGCCGCCTGCGCCAATCACAACCGGCACACCAAAGTAGATGTCGTTGAGCCCATACTCACCCTCCAGCATGGCGGCGCAGGGGAGTACCCGCTTCTTGTCATGCAGAACGGCCTCGACCATCTGGGCCGTCGCCGCCGAGGGCGCATAGTAGGCGCTACCGGTCTTGAGCAGTCCAACAATCTCGCCACCACCCTTGCGGGCACGGTCTACAATCGCGTTGAGCCGCTCCTCCGAGATAAACTGGGTCACCGGGATACCGCTGATGGTGGAGAAGCGCGGCAGCGGCACCATCTCATCACCGTGGCCGCCCATTAGCATGGCCTGAACATCCTCAACCGAAACATTCGCCTCCATCGCAATAAACGTGCGATAGCGCGCGCTGTCAAGCACGCCCGCCTGCCCAAAGACCCGACTCTTCGGGAAACCGCTGACCTCGCGGGCCAGGTAGGTCATCACATCCAGCGGATTATTTACCATAATGATGATGGCATTGGGCGAATACTTCGCAACATTAGTGATACAGTCGCGGGTGATATCCGCATTCTTCTTAATCAGATCCTCACGGCTCATCCCGGGTTTGCGGGGCGCACCCGAGGTGACAACCACGACATCCGAATTGGCGGTGTCGGCATAGTCGTTCGTGCCGATAATGTGAGCATCAAAACCGACGATGGGGCTGGCTTCATACAGGTCCAATCCAAGACCCTGTGGGCGACCCTCGATAATATCGACCAGAACAATATCGCCCATCTCCTTCGCCGCCAGCCAGTGAGCGGTGGTCGAACCGACAAATCCAGCGCCGATGATACTGATTTTCTTGCGCATAAGTGCTCCCTACCTCCTTGTAGCTAGACCAGTACACAGAAGCCCATTGTAGCATAAACCTCAGCGAGTGTGAGCAACGGTGCGTAGTTTTGCCAGCGCCGTCTGCAGATCTTCCGGCAGCGGCGAGGTAAACTCGCGCCATGTGCTGCTGGAGGGGAGGGTAAATCCCAGCTTGTAGGCATGCAAGAACTGGCGTTTCAGGCCAAAGGTGGCGCGCGGCTTACGCGGCCCATACATTTGATCACCCAGTACCGGACGACTCCGCGAGGCAAAATGGACGCGGATCTGATGGGTGCGCCCGGTTTCCAGCCGCGCCTCAATCAACGTGTAGTCGCCCAGTTCCTCCAGCACCTGATAGTGCGTCCGCGCGGGTCGGCCCGTGGCGCTGATGGTCTGCCGTTTGCGATCAACCGGGTGCCGCCCGATCGGTGCATCAATCACCCCGGCCAGTTCCTTCATGCGCCCGTCGATAACCGCCAGATAAGCTTTGTGCATGGTGCGCGCCTTCTGCTGCTCGGTAATCATGCGCATCGCCTGATCATTGCGCGCCACCACCAGCAACCCGGAGGTATCCTGATCCAGTCGGTGGACAATGCCGGGCCGCAGATTGCCGCTGACCTGCATATTCGGGTAGCGTGCCAGTAGCGCGTTGACCAGCGTTCCCCGCGTATGCCCGGGTGCGGGATGCACCACCATGCCGGCGGCCTTATCCACGACGACAATATCGTCGTCCTCGTATACAATATTGAGTGGAATAACCTCCGGTTCGATGTCGGTCGGCTGCGCTACGGGACGGCGCACCAGGATCACATCGCCGCTGCGCACGGGTTGGCTGGGTTTGGTAAAACGTTTATTAAGCTGAATATGCCCATCTTCGATCAGTTGGCGGGCATAGGAGCGCGATATTGTGTCAATTGTTCGGGTTACATAGCGGTCAAGGCGTTCGCCCGCCTGGTCGGGTGCGACCTGCAACCGCACAACCTCCTCCCCCACACTATATTCTGCATCCTTCACGATGATCTCCCCCAATTTGTATGGTGATTATGATGATGGGGACAGTAGCCCTTTACCTTTTACGTTGCGCGCCGGCATCCGGATGTCTCAGCCCGCCGATTGCCGCCCATGTTACTGCGGTCCCGACTCGCGCGATCCGACCTCGCGGCTAAGCAGTTCGCTCAACAGCGCATCATCGCGCGGCGGGGCCGGAGCCGCGTCCAGATCCGGTGCCGGCAGCAGATAAAACGCCAGCAACACCACACCGACACTAATGCCGCTGTCGGCCAGGTTAAAGGTCGGCCACCAACCCACCTGGATAAAGTCCACCACATGCTGCAACAACAGCCGGTCGATCACATTGCCCAGCGCCCCGCCCAGGATCAGGCCGGTACTGACCTGCACCCAGCGGTTGCGATTCGGCAGATAGAAGAGATAGGCATAGATGATGCCCGCCGCTACCAGCAGCGCCACCACTGTAAAAACGGTGGACATGCCTTTGAAGAAGCCAAACGCAATCCCAGTGTTTTGCACATAGATCAGGCTGAACCAGTCCTCCACCAGAAAGATCTGGCGGTTCCCCGGCGTTGGCCCAAGTTCCTGCACCACCCAGCGCTTACTCAGTTGGTCAAGCATGAGCAGCAGTGCGGCCACCAGTCCCGGTACCAGCCAGCGCTGTTTAAGCATGGGCAATGAAGGCATGCTACACAATTCCCCCTGACATCACTAAACCGTAACCTGTTCCCGGCGGCGTTGGGCGGCCTCGATCCGGGACATGCCCAGCAGCAGCAGCGCCGCGCCCACACAGATGGCGCTATCGGCAATATTGAACACCGGCCACCAGCCCACCTGGATAAAATCGACCACATACCCCAGGCGCAGCCGGTCGATCACATTGCCCAGCGCCCCACCGACGATCAGTCCCACGCTGACCTGGATCAGCGGGCTGCGATTGGGCATATGCCGCGCATAGGCATAGATCACGCCGACTGTAATGCCCAGTGCGACAATCGTCAGAAATTGCGGTATATTCTGAAACAGGCTAAACGCCACGCCCGTGTTATGCGAGTAGATAAAGCGGAACCAGTTGCCGATCAGCGGAATAGCTTCCGTCAGTGGTTGCGGCCCGAGTGTCTGGACAATCCAATATTTGCCGGCCTGGTCCAGTACCAGGACCACCATACTCAACAGCAGCGGTACCAGCCAGAGGCGGCGTAGTTGATGGAACACCGTATACTCTCCCAAATGTCTGTGATTTACGCTTCTCATATGACAAAACTTATGCGGTCACTGACCCGGAAGAGCGTTGGGCCTCCGGCAGGGTGGAAGATTCCTGATCTTTTTCACAAAAAATCCACAAGGTGAATTTTTTGTGAAAAAGATAAAAAGCGTACCATGCTGCCGCCGGCGAATCGGGCTTCCATCGAGTGAAACGTCCGGTTTGCATGTCAACCGCGTAACTCCTGTCATATGAAGATTATAGCGCATGTTTGGGAAGGAATGAGAAAATCCCTGGTATCAGTTTACCATGCTGCCGCCGGCGAAATACTCTGCCGAGGCAATGATTGCGTAACGCGTGTCACCTGACACTGAAAGGAAATCCTATGACCCGCTCAACTCTGACCCATCTGGAATGCAGCGCAACCGGCGCAACCTACGCGCCCGACCAGTTGCTCAACCTCAGCCCGGCCGCCGGGAAGCCGCTGCTGGCACGCTACGATTTGCGCAAAGCCGCCGCCACCCTGACAAAAGCGTCCCTCCGACAGCGCCCGGATAACCTCTGGCGCTATGCCGAGGTGTTGCCGGTGCAGGACGAAGCGGCCCGCATTGCGCTGGGTGAGGGCTGGACGCCGCTGCTGGCCGCGCCGCGACTGGGAGCGCAGATTGGCTGCCCCCATACCTATATCAAAGACGAGTCGCTCAACCCGACCGGCAGCTTCAAGGCGCGTGGGCTCTGCCTGGCGGTCAGCCGGGCCTACGAACTGGGCGCGCGCGAACTGGCGATCCCCAGCGCGGGCAATGCCGCCGGCGCGATGAGCGCCTATGCCGCCGCTGCCGGACTGCCTGCGCATATTTTTATGCCCGCCGATGTGCCGCAACTCTTCCGCACCGAGTGCCGGTTGTTGGGCGCACAGGTCACGCTGGTGGACGGGCTGATCAACGACTGTGGCGCGAAGGTGCGCGCGGGTGTCGAACAGCATGGCTGGTTCGATGTCAGCACGCTCAAGGAACCCTACCGCATCGAGGGCAAGAAGACGATGGGTTACGAACTGGCCGAACAACTCGACTGGACGCTGCCTGATGTGATTATCTACCCGACCGGCGGGGGCACCGGGCTGATCGGGATGTGGAAAGCCTTTGCCGAACTGGAGCAACTGGGGCTGATCGGCGCAAAACGCCCGCGCATGGTCACGGTGCAGAGCGAAGGCTGCGCGCCGATTGTCCGGGCATTCCACGCCGGTGCGGAGCATGCCGACCTGTGGCAGGGTGCGAAGACGGTTGCCGATGGGCTGCGGGTACCCGTCGCCGTGGGCGATTTCCTGATGCTGCGCGCGCTACGCGAGAGCCATGGCACCGCCGTCGCCGTCACCGATGCGGAGATGTTGGAGTATGCCCGCACGATGGGCGCGCTGACGGGCATCTTCCCCGCGCCGGAGGGAGCCGCCTGCCTGGCGGCCCAGGTGCGCCTGCTTCAGACGGGCTGGATCAAGCCGGATGAGACGGTCATCCTGTTCAACACCGGGTCGGGACTGAAGTATGCGCATTTGTGGGCGTGATGAGGCGAGGCGGCGAGGCGGCGGGGAGGCGAGGCGGCGGGGAGGCGGCGAGGCGGCGGGGTAATTATAGGTTTTTATTCGGTGATGCAAGAGGGGGTGAAGGTACCGAATTGCAAGTTAATGAATAGCCCCGTCGGGTAACTGCTCCTCAAGCTGTCGGGCCGTTTCATCGCTCTCCTTTCAGCAAGTGCTTTTTTGCTTTACAGCACGTCACATCTTGCGCACACCGTTTCGATACACTATAATTTAATCATGGAACAGTGCCGATTGTAGAGGGCAACCAGTGGCCTTCATCGTTATTATCAAGCCGGATGCGGAAGATGATATTCAATACTATCGCGTTAATGAGCAACGCATCATCATTGATGGCATTAAAACTCATCTCACAGCAGAACCAGACATCGCAACAAAGCGAAAGAAAAAACTTCGCCCCAATCCCATCGCCCCCTGGGAGTTGCGAGTAGACATATACCGTGTATTCTATGCGATACATGGAACCACAGTATATGTTGTTGCTATCGGTCACAAAGTTCATAACAGGCTTTACATACGCGGTAAGGAGGTAGACTTATGATAACCCTTGATCTGCGACAGCGGCAGATTTCACTTGACGAAATCCTGAATGCCGTTGATCAGGATACGGTCGTGATCATCCGTCAGGATGGAAAGCGACTTTTACTCGAATCCGAAGATGCATTTGCGCAGGAAGTCGCCACACTGGGCCAGAGCGAGAAGTTTATGGCCTTTCTTGCAGAACGCGCCAACAAACCTGGTGGCATTTCCCTTGAAGCGTTTGAGGAGCAGTTGGCTGAAGAAGAGCGAAAGACACCGCAGGTAAATACAGATTCGGAGGAGGGGTAGTTGGGAAAGGGTGTGTGTATCTTTAGTATAGTAATGGTTTTGGGAAAATGAAACAAATTATATTGTTTCAGTATGTTTAATTAATTTTTTGTGGTAATAAATAACCGTTACTGCAATTATATAAAATTAGTTGAGGAAGATAATGAATGAGCCTGGAGTTTACAGAGAACCGCAGGCATTGGCAACGCTCCTGCACCGCGTGATAACCGTCACCGGGCAACTGCTGAACGAAGGTGCGGTAGCCTGAGCAGTTGTTCGGCTGTGAGCGATGTCTCTTCCAATTCCAGACCGGGGATGCGCGAATACGGACCAATGATCCTTTCACAACCTCCGCAATCGCGCTCCAGCGTCTGCGCGACTTGCTGGGCGTAATCCATCCACGCTACGCAGCGAACGCGGCGCGGGGATGGTATGATGGTGATAGGCGGTGCAGGGCAATCGCGTTATCGGTGGAAGATCGATCTACCGGAAAGGAGCGGAAAATGGCGGAAATCAAGACGCAACCGAACGAGCAGAGCGTCACGGACTTTCTGAATGCGGTTACGGACACGCAGAAGCGCCAGGATTGCGCAACCATTCTGGAACTGATGCAAGAAGTTACCGGCGAGCAGCCCCGGATGTGGGGCGGCAGTATCGTCGGCTTTGGGAGCTACCACTACAAATATGCGAGTGGACGCGAGGGCGACTGGTTCTTAACCGGGTTTTCACCGCGCAAGCAGAACCTGACCCTCTACATCATGGCCGGGTTCGACGCGTATGACGACCTGCTGCAACGCCTGGGCAAGTATAAACTGGGCAAATCCTGCCTCTACATTAAGCGCCTCGCCGATGTTGACCCGGCAACCCTCAAGGATCTGGTCCGGCAGTCGGTTGAGCATACGCGCAAAACCTATGCGTAAACTACAAGCCCGGAACGATGGTCTCCGGTAGGGACGCGCTTCTGCGCGTCCGCCACCCGCCGTGACACCGGCCCACGCACAAACAGGTTTTCGGTAGGGACGCGCTTCTGCGCGTCCGCCGGAAAGTTCAGAGCCCGCTGCCGCAATATTTGCAGTAGACCGCATCCGGGTCATGCCCCTCGCGGCCGCATGTCGGGCAGGCTTCCGTTGAGACAGGCACCTGGCCTGCGCGGGAGAGTTCAAATGTGACGATGCCGGTCGGCACGGCAATAATGCCATAGCCAAGCAGCATCACCACCGTTGCCAACGTCTGGCCCAGCGGCGTTTGCGGGGCCACATCGCCATAGCCGACCGTCGTCAGGGTGACAACCGCCCAGTAAATGCCGGTAGGAATATTGGTGAAGCCGTTTGCCTCGCCCTCGATGACATACATCAGTGTGCCGATAATGACCACCAGTGTAACTACCGTGAGCAGAAACACGCTGATCTTGCGGCGGCTTGCGCAGAGTGCCTGCCCCAGCACCCCGGCCTCGTTGAGATACCCCGCCAGTTTGAGCACGCGGAAGACCCGCAACAGCCGCAGGATGCGGATCACCAGCAGATAGCGCGTGCCGGGCAGCAGCAGGCTTAGGTAGGTGGGCAGGATTGAGAGCAGATCCACCAGGCCAAAGAAGCTGGTCGCATAGGCGCGGGGCCGGCGGACGCTCAGCAGGTGCAAGATATACTCCAGCGTAAAGAGCAGCGTAAAGCCCCACTCCAGAATCAGCAGGGCCGTCCCATACCGGGCGCGGATACTACTCACGCTCTCCAGCATCACGACCAGCACGCTGAGGACAATACTGCCCAACAGGATGATATCGAACGCCTTGCCGGCCGGCGTCTCGGCTTCAAAGATAATCTCTTGCAGGCGTTTGCGCCAGGCTGCCTGCGATTCGTGCGGATTTATATCTGTCATACCGGGATCGTACCATAAAATGCCGCGAATATGACAGGATGCGTGCTACCGACCCGGTACATGGTACTTTCTTCTTTCTCACAAAATTGTTGCACACAGTGCAACAATTTTGTGAAAAAGAAGAGAATCCTCCGCCCTGCCGGAGGCGGAATCTCCTGTCGGATCAACGACCGCGTACCTCGTGCAAGTTACATATCCGGATTATTTTTCAACGTTCATCAGGCGGGTTCCGGCAGCACAGCGGGACGCCACGACTGCCCGATGCATGTTCACGCCGCACATGAGCATCGATCAATAACCGCGACAGTCACTTCCTACTGCTGTAAAGTACACGCGTTACGCGGTGGGTATTTAAACCAGGTGATTGCCTGGATGAACGGTCCGATTCGCCTGCGGTAGGGCGGAACTGACCATTCCTTTTTCACGAACATGTGGCTCGGAGCGCCACATGTTCGTGAAAAAGACAGAAAAAGTACCATGCTGCCGCAGGCGCATCGGCGCTTCGTCTGATCAAACGCCCGGTGTGTATGCCCACCGCGTAACGCGTGTAAAGATGTTGGTAATAGCCGTATGATATCATTGAAGTTGTCATAGAACGGGCACATTCTCTGTGCCCTGGCCGACAACCTCCTTGATTATGTCAGGTTCAATCTGAAAAAGAGTTAACATTTTGTTGAGCTACTTACTGAGCAGAATGATACTACGGGCCAGTTCAGGAATAATCTGCCAATTTCGAACGAATGACGAAACTGTCACCTACGACAGTATGTAAGTTTATTGATTTCAGATGAGCTATGGACTATACTACTTGTGCAAGGCGCGTACGAAACTAGACATCTTCCTTTCTTTGTTGACCGGCTTTTCCGTCTGTCTCATTAGTTGCAAGGGACACGGGCAATGCGCCTGCTATGGCAAGAACTACGTTCACGACTACAATACAAAATAGTCCTCCCGTTTGCCCTGCTCGCCCTCTGTGTTGCTCTGGCCGGGTCGGCCATTGCCTTCAGCCTGGTGGCGAACTCCTGGCAAGAGCGCTTCGATAACCAGCTTGCGCAGGCAACGCGGATTGCCGGCGATAAGCTAGTCGATCAGGAGCGTGCGAATCTCCAGTTCCTGCAAGAAGTGGCTTTTGCGCCGCCGAATGAACTGGTGGATGCTCCCGCTGTTGCCGCGGCTATGGCCGAGGGTAACGCCGAGGGATTGCTCCGGGCGCTTGAGCCCTACTTCAACGTTGGTGTACAGCGTTCGGGGGTTCGGCTTGATCGCCTCATTGCCTTTAACCGTGCTGGTGCCACCATAGCCGATATGGAGCGCCTGCCCGCCGGTTCCAACACGCCCTACACAACCTATGCGTCGATGGATTTCTCACAAACCTGGTTTATTCCTCGGGTACTGAACGCTGACTCCGACCAGTATGGCGATAAATTCGCCGGTATCGTCCAGTTGAAGAACACCGAAACGACCTACTTCTGTACCATTGCCCCGGTACGGCTCGGCGACGAGATTGTCGGTGGCCTGATCATCGGTATGAAGGTTGATAGTCTGCTGAAATCGCTGCAAGATCAGGCACAGGCTGCTGTGCTGACAATCTATGACAGCGAAGGACGCACTCTTGTCAGTACGACATCACCAGAGAATGGACTGACATCCCTGGATATCAACCAGCGCATCATGGAAAAATTCTGGCAAGAGGTTGTCCCAAATGAGTATGGTATTTTCGATGTCAAATCAATAAATGGACGCGATTATCAGGTGGCCTATACTCCGCTGCAGATTCGGAACACGACGGTCGGTGTGCTTTCAGTGGCGCTCTCACGCGACTATGTTGTCCGCGCATGGGGTGACGCGCGTATTCCGCTGGCGGTCCTGACGCTGGCGGCAATGTTTGCCATTATTGTGCTGGGCATCTCTATTGCTCGCCTGATTACTGCGCCGCTCAACGAACTGGTGCTGACGGCTCGCTCAATCACTGCCGGCAATTTACACCGCCGCAGTCAGGTGCAGTCCAAAGATGAGGTCGGGTCGCTCTCGAACTCATTTAACCGTATGACTGAGCATCTGATCCGGCTCTATGGTGCAGTCCAGGCCGAGTCGACCCAGCGCGCTGCCATTGTCGAAAATATTACCGACGGAGTTGTTGTGTGTGACGCTGAGGGTAAGGTATTGATCGTCAACCGGGCTTTGCGAATGATGCTGGGCCTGCAGGATAGCGATCCCTTGCCCGCGCAGATGAGCGACCTGCCCCTCATTCATCTTACCGAGGGTATGCCCGACTTTGACTCGCGCCGCACAACCGAACTCTACAAGCTGAATGACTATATCGTCCGGGTCTCTATTGCCCCGGTGATTACACCTGGTAGGGCTGAGACCCACTATGTCTGTGCGATCCAGGATCTGACCAGCGAGATTGGGATTGAGCGCGCCCGGTCCAACTTTATCGCTACCATCTCGCACGAACTGCGTACGCCGCTGACCGTTCTGCGCGGGAATACCGATCTGCTGCTGCGGGGATTGGTTGGTCCCCTCGAGGATGACCAGCGTATGCTGATCGAGTCGATGCGCCAGCACACCACCAATATGTCTGCGCTGATTAACAACGTGATTGTACTTGCCAATCTCGACTCCGGACAGCTCCAGACGAACCTGGAACCCCTGGAATTGAAACAGATCGTCGAGGAGGCGGTCTGGCCGCTGCGCAATGCGATCAAAGCCAAGGATCTGGAACTGGAGATCGACATTCCGGACGAACTGCCGCCCGTGCTGGGGGATATGGACCAGCTTCGGACGGTGGTGCAGCAACTGGTGGACAATGCGCAGCGCTACACCGACAGCGGATCAATCTATCTTGGCGCAATCCGCGAGGGGCAGTTTGTGCGTGTCGATGTCCGTGATACCGGGCGTGGGATTGCCCCGCATATGCATGAACAGATCTTCCAACGGTTTATTCGTGGTGATGGCACCAACGAGGGCATTAACTCAGCCCAGCGCGGGATAGGATTAGGACTGGCAATTGTTAAACAACTCGTTGAGCGGCATGGTGGGCACGTCTGGGTAACCAGTACACCTGGACAGGGCAGCACCTTTAGTTTTACACTCAGGTATACCAATGCAACCGGAAGCCCCGAAAACTCAGGAACAGCGTTCGCAGAAGCGGCGTAGAATTCGTCTGCTCACCTGGCTGGTCAGTAGCATTATGCTCCTGGCCTTGCTGGGTGTTGCCTGTATCTCACAACTGGCAATCTTGATGGTCGCGCCGCGCGCCGTGGCCTACCCCCAGAACCTGGCGGCTGTGGGCGAGGCCGACTACAGCCGCTGGCAGAATGGACTGCTGCTGCCCGCCATTGACCCGCAGGCAGTGACGGCGATTGCCCAGATTGAGCAGGACGAAGCTAACGCTTCGTCTTCGGTGTCAGTTCCTGAGAATAGTGTTCCGGTTGTCGTGATTGATGCGCCCCTGACGACAACCCCGCTGCCCAAAACGTCGTCAACAACTGCCCGTCCGCTGACTCGGACACCCGTGGTAGTGCGAACAATGCTGCCAACTGCATCGAGTTTCCCGCCCACAGCAACGGCAACGGCAACAGCTAATCGTACATCCAGGCCCACGGCAACTGTGCCGCCGGCCAGCCCGACGCCATTCCCGGCAGTGAGCCGACCATCGGCTACTCCGCGACCGGCGGCAACATCCCGTCCGGCGGCTACACCGACGCCGGTGCCGACCGCTGTGCCGCGGCCGAGCGCCACGGCGCAACCCGGCGCGACGGCCCAGCCGAGTGCTACCGCGCAGCCAGGCGCGACGGCCCAGCCGAGTGCTACCGTGCAGCCCAGCGCCACCGTGCAGCCCAGCGCCACTGTGCAGCCCAGTGCCACAGCCCAGCCGAGCGCCACGGCGACGCGCACACCGACGCGCACACCGACAGCGACACATACGCCGACGCGTACACCAACAGCGACACATACGCCGACGCGTACACCAACGCCGACGCAGACACTAACGCCGACGCAGACCAGTACACCCATGCCGGTTGACGTAGAGTTTGCGTTCAGTACCCAGGATGCCGATGAGCGCGACGCTACCTTTGGCGTTGAGGTCATCCTGAGCGCGGCATCGCATACGCAGGTGACGGTTGAGTATGCCGTCACGGGCGGCGATGCAACCCGGGGCGAGGACTACAACCTCAGCAACGGCACGCTGACCTTCAATCCGGGTGAGACTAGCCGGAGCATCTCTGTCGGGATAGTTGACGATGCCCTTGATGAGCCGGTCGAAACCCTCCGGTTGGAACTGAAGAACCCGGGCGGTAATGCCGTCCTGGGTGAGCGAATCGGCACCCAATTGGAGATTAACGACAATGATGACAAACCCGACATCAGCATTGACGCTATCACCGTCACCGAGGGTGATAGCGGAACAACCAGTGCGACCCTGGAAGTGCGCCTGTCGGCGAAGAGCGGCAAGCCCATCAGTGTGGACTACACCACCGCTGCCGACACGGCTACCGAGGGCGAGGACTACAACCAGAAGAGCGACACTCTGGCCTTTGCGCCGGGTGAGACCAGCAAGACCATTACGGTCAAGATTATTGGCGACACCACGAACGAGGCTGAGGAGCGCTTCTTCGTAGAGTTGAGCGCTGCGGTCAATGCCGCCCTGCCTGATCCGCAGGCTGTGGTGATCATCGAAGATAATGACGCTACCGGGCTCTCGATCAATGATGTCACGCAACGTGAAGGAGCCGATGGTACGACAACCAGCTTTGTCTTCCAGGTTAAACTGTCGAACATCAGTAACCAGACGGTAACGGTAGACTATGCCACCGCAGATGGTACCGCGAAGGTTGCAGACAATGATTATGAACCGATCACTGGTACTCTAACCTTCAATCCGGGCGATACCATCAAGACCATCACCGTTGAAGTTACGGGCGATCCGGATGACGAAATAGACGAAACCTTCCTGGTCAAACTGTTGAACCAGTCGCCGGGTAGTGTGCCTATCGCCGACGGGCAGGGTGTGGGGACCATTGAAGATGACGACGGGCCGGAGGTTCAGTTCGATAGTTCCGACTACACCGTGGACGAGAATGCAGCAACGGCGACGATTACCGTCACTCTGAGCGCGACCTCCCCGCAAACCGTAACGGTGGACTATGCAACCGGCGACAATACGGCAACTGCGCCGGAGGATTATACCGCCGCCGGCGGCACGCTCATCTTTGCGCCGGGTGAGACCAGCCAGACCTTCACCGTGGCTATTATTGATGATGCCATCGACGAAGACGGGGAGGAAATTAACCTGGCGCTGAGCAATCCGGACAATGCCACGCTGGGGACGCCTGCCGGCACTACCCTGACCATTGTGGATGATGAAACTCTGCCGACCGTGCAGTTTGCCAATGTGGATGTGACGGTGGATGAAGGCATCGGTACTGCGACCATCCCGGTCACACTGAGCAACCCGTCGGCGTTCACTGTGACGGTGGACTATGCCACCAGCGACGGTACGGCAACTGCGCCGGAGGATTATACCGCCATCAGCGGTACGCTCATCTTTGCGCCGGGTGAAATAACCCGGACTATTGCGCTCAACATTACCGATGATCCAACAGACGAGGCTAATGAGACTAGCGACATTACACTGAGCAATCCAGACAAGGCTATCCTGGGAGCACCTGCCGACACGACAGTAATCATCAATGATAACGATGGCGTGCCGACCGTGCAGTTCGCTACAGCGGACAAGACGGTAGACGAAGGTGACGGCACAGCAACTATCCCGGTCACGCTCAACAACTCGTCGGCGTTCACCGTGACGGTGGACTATGCCACCAGCGACGGTACGGCAACTGCGCCGGAGGATTATACCGCCACCAGCGGTACGCTCACCTTTGCGCCGGGTGAGATAACCCGGACCATTACCATCAACCTGACTGATGACAACATCGATGAGGCTAATGAGACCCTGGAACTGACACTAGACAATCCGAACAAGGCGAATCTGGGGATGCTCGATACTATCACACTTACGATACAGAATAACGACACCGCACCGGAGATCTCGATTGGCGATGTAACGGTGACGGAGGGCAGCATGGCACCCTTCACCGTAACGCTCTCGAATCCCAGCAGCGCAGTGGTGACGGTAGACTATACCACCCTGGATGGTACCGCGCTGGCCGGGAGCGACTACAGCACCATCAGCGCTACACTTACGTTCGATCCCGGCGACACCAGCAAACAGATCACCGTTCAGGTTACGGGGGACACCACCGACGAAGATGACGAAACCTTCTTCGTGGAGTTGAGCAACCCGACCAATGCCACGCTTGCCGACAATCAGAGCGAGGGGACAATTACTGATGATGATATCACATCTATCTCGATAAACGATGCTACCGTAACCGAGGGTGATGATGGCGATACGGTCGATGCCGGCTTCACCGTGACGCTCTCGAATCCCAGCAGTAAAGAAGTGCGCGTTGACTACGCCACGGCGGACGGTACGGCGACCGAGGGTAATGACTACAGCCTGAGCAGCGGCACGTTGACTTTTGCGCCGGGCGAAACCAGTAAGTCTATAATCGTTCAGGTCAACGGTGATACACTGGACGAAGTTGATGAGACCTTCTTCGTTGATCTGACCTCGACTGATGCAACTATTGCCGACGGTCAGGGCGAGGGGACGATTGAAGATGATGATGATCCGCCCACGGTTAGCTTCATCATGCCTGATCAGGACGAAGTCGAAGCTGTTGGGGCGGTGTTATTCACCGTTGAACTGAGTGCGCCCTCCGGTAAGAGTATAACGGTTGATTACACCGCCACGGGTGATGCTACTGCCGGTGATGACTACACCCTGCCTGGTACGTCGCTCACCTTTGCACCGGGCGAGACGACCAGGACAATTCCGGTCACCATTATTGACGACGACATTGATGAGCCGGATGAGCGTCTTACTCTGACGTTGAATAGCGCCGATGTCAGCGTGGTGACACCCGATGTCACGCTCACCATCCGGGACAATGATGCCGCGCCCGCAATCTCTATCGATGATGTTAGCGTGACGGAGGGCGATAGCGGCAGTGTTGATGCGACCTTCACCGTGACTCTCTCGCGGCCCAGCAGCATGGCGGTGACGGTAGACTACACCACGGCGGATGGTACGGCAATCGCGGGTGACGACTACACCCTGAGCAGCGGCACGCTCACGTTTGATCCCGGCGAAACGAGCAAGCCGATTACGGTGCAGGTCACGGGGGACACGACCGACGAAGTAGATGAAACCTTCTTCGTGGAGTTATCCAACAGTTCTGCCAGTGCAACCATTGCCGATAATCGGGGCATGGTCACGATCACCGATGACGACGCCGCACCGGAACTCTCGATTGATGATGTCACTGTCACCGAGAGCAACAGCGGCACAGTTGATGCAACCTTCACCGTTTCACTTTCCGCGACGAGTGGCAAACCTGTCAGTGTGAACTACACCACGACAGATGGTACAGCGTTGGCCGGGAGCGACTACAGCACCATCAGCGCTACACTTACGTTCGATCCCGGCGACACCAGCAAACAGATCACCGTTCAGGTTACGGGGGACACCACCGACGAAGATGACGAAACCTTCATCGTGGAGTTGAGCAAGCCGACCAATGCCACAATTACCGATAACCAGGGTGTGGGAACGATTACTGATGATGATACCCCACCGGCGATCTCAATTGACGATGTGACGGTGATGGAGGGCAATACCGCCCCGGTCACTGCTACCTTCACCGTTTCGCTTTCGGCGGCGAGTGGCAAGCCCGTGACCGTGGACTATGCTACGGCGGACGCCGGCGCAACGGCAGGTGATGACTACAGCGCTATCAGTGGCACGCTGATCTTTGCACCAGGTACAACCAGTCGGACCATCAGCATAGAAGTGCTGGGTGACACGCTTGACGAAACGAATGAGACCTTCTTCGTTGATCTGACCTCGACCGACGCACCCATTGCCGATGGTCAGGGCGAGGGAACCATCAACGACAACGACGCCGAACCTACCATCTCGATAGACGATGTGACGGTGACGGAGGGTAATAGCGGCACGGTCAATGCCGGCTTCACCATTTCGTTGTCAGCGGAGAGCGGGAAGACCGTGACGGTAGACTATGCCACAGCGGATGGTACGACCACGGCCGGCGCTGACTATACCGCCCTCGTCACCGAAACTCTTACGTTCGCTCCTGGCGAAACGAGCAAGCCGGTTACGGTCCAGGTTACGGGTGACACAAACGATGAAGCCAATGAAACCTTCTTCCTGGAATTAAGTAATGCACAAAACGGTACTATTCCTGGTCCTGGTGGGACAATCAAAGGCACTGGTACAATTATCGATGACGACGGGCCGACGGTCAGCTTCGCCAATGCCGGCTACAGCGTTGATGAAGATGGCGGGCAGGCGATCATTATCGTCACCCTGAGTGCGACCTCCCCGCAAACGGTAACGGTGGAGTATGCAACGAGTGATGCAACGCCGCCCTCGGCCATCGCGGGTAATGACTATACTGCCACCAGTGACACGCTCAGCTTTAAGCCCGGCGAGAGCAGTGGCGTCTTTACCGTGGATATTACGAACGACATCGAGGCAGAGAGTCCTGAGACGCTGCAACTCACGTTGAGCAATCCGGATAATGCCGGCCTGGGAGCGCAGACCACCGCCACCCTGGAGATTATCGACAATGAGCCGTATGTGGAGTTCAGAAGGAGTAACTACAGCGTTGACGAGGATGACCCTGCTGGGACGGCAACGATTGAGGTACGCCTCAGTGAACCGGTGAGCGACACGGTGACGGTGGCGTATGCCATTGGTGATGGTCCATCGCCGGGTGCGCGTGCAGGTGATGACTATACCCATACCAGCGGCACACTCACCTTTGATGCAGGCAAGACCAGTGCAACATTCCCCATTTCCATTCTGAATGATAATCTGGGGGAGGATGACGAACTGGTAAATCTAACCATAAGTAACCCGTCGGCGAACGTCTGGCTCGGCTCCGACAACACAGCAACCCTGACGATTAAGGATAACGAGCCACGCGTGCAGTTTAGCACAGGGAACTATACCGTGAATGAGGTCGCCGGTTCGCCGGTCATTACTGGTACAGTTACCATTACGGTGGAACTCAGCTATGCCGTTACTCAAACCGTGACGGTGGACTATGCCACCAGCGATGACGACGCAACTGCCGGGAGTGACTATACCGCCACTAGCGGTACGCTCACTTTTGATCCGGGGGATACCAGCAAGACCTTTACCGTGGACATCCTGGACGATGGTGCGGGTGAGGATGATGAGCGCGTGGATCTAACGTTGAGCAATCCGTCAGCGAACGCCTGGCTCGGCTCAGACGACACAGCGACCTTGAAAATCGAAGATGATGAGCCACGCGTGCAGTTTAGTGAGAATAGCTACACGGTGAATGAGGACGCCGGAACCGCAACCATTACCGTGGAACTTAGCCGTTCCTTTACCGACACGGTGACGGTGGACTATGCTACCAGCGATAACGGTGCGAGTGATGGGATTGACTACACCGGGGTTAGCGGCACCCTGATCTTCTCGCCGACCGTTACCAGTCAGACCTTTGACATATCTATCTTGAATGATAATCTGGGTGAGCGGGATGAACGGGTGCGACTGAAGTTGAGTAATCCTAGTTCAAATGCTTCCGTGGGCAACTCGGCCCGTATCGCTATTCTGGACGATGAACCACGGATAAAGTTTGCGGCAAATGCATTCACTGTCGATGAGAACGACGGCACAGCAACGATTACCGTCATACGTACCGGTCGCGATGATCTGGTCGTGACGGTGGACTATGCCACCAGTGACGATACCGCTAAAGCCGGTAGCGACTACACGAGCAGTAGTGGTACGCTGACCTTCGGCGTAGGGGAAACCAGCAAGACCTTCACCATTCCGATCAGCAATGATAGTCGGGATGAGTATCGGGAAGAACTGGATTTGACCTTAAGCAACTTGAGTAGCAATGCCTGGCTGGATGATGGCACAGCGGAACTGAAGATTAACGACGATGACCCGGCGGCAGAGATTAGCTTCAGCCGTAGCAACTACAGCGTTGATGAGGGACTGGGCCGGCAAACTGTTACCGTCACCCTGAATGAGCCAACCGATAGAACGGTGGAGGTCAACTATGCCACCTCGGACGGTAGCGCCGTCGTGGGTGCGGACTACTTTGCAACGAGTGGGAAGCTAACCTTTAATGCCGGCGAAACCAGCAAGAGCTTCACCGTTACGATCATTAATGATGCCAACGGCGAGAGCAACGAGACGGTCACCCTGACGCTCAGTAGCGCCAAAGATGCCGCGTTGGGCACACCCTCCACGGCAACCATAACCATCATGGACAACGATTGATATCAACCGATACCAACGTCCCTGCACACCACTTGTTTTGCCAACGGGTGCCCCATTGCCGGACCATGGCCGGGGCACCCACTTTTGTGCGGATGCGCTGCTGCGCGTCCCTACCGAAGAACCTACATTTGAGAGATACCGCTGGTTCATTTACGTTTTGGAGTGCGCAAGCCATGCTTGCGTTGTCCCTGTAGGTCAGGAGGAATTAATCAGTGGTATCTTGAGACGAATCATTTACCTCCAGGTAGGTCAGCGCGGCAATGATGTAGACCTGTGCCGCGCGAATCACTTCGTCTACCTCAACAAACTCGTCGGGTTGATGCGGAATATATTTGTCCCCCGGGCCATACACAACCACCGGAATTTCCCGGTCCCGCCAGAGAATAGTGCCGTCGGTTGCGCCGGGCACGCCTCCCAGTACCGCCGGACAGCCATAGACCTGACGATGTCCGGTCAGCACTGCCTGCACCACCGGGTGTTCCGGGGCGATCTCGGTTGCAGGCCGGTCGTCGAGGATCTCACACTCAAACGCGTATGCGGGATATTCAGCGCGCAGGGCACTCATCTCATTTTGGATAGCGGCAATGATTTGCGCATGTGAAATTGCCGGCAAGCTGCGGATATCCAGATAAGCATCGCACTGCCCCGGCAAACAGTTGATCTGGCCCGTGCCACCATTAAGCGGCGCGCGCAAGACGGTCGGCGTGATATGTAACTCTCCCAGCAGCGGGTGACGGCCATACTGCTGCTTCAGCCTGGTTTCGAGCCGGAGCAGTCGTTCAAGCAGTTGTACCATGCCCGACAGCGCGTTAACGCCCATGTAGGGCATTGCGCCGTGGGCGATGCGTCCGTGAGAGAGCAGACGCAGACGTAGCGCGCCTTTCTGGGTAATACAGACCTCGCGCTCCTCAGGCTCACAGATAATTGCGGCGTCAACCCCATCGGCATATCCTGCCGCGACCAGCGCTTTGATCCCCAGCATCATGCCTTCTTCATCAACCGGTACCGCCAGCCGAATGCGCCCCCGAAACGGAACAGCGCTCAGTTGAATGGCCCGCGCCGCAAAGAGCATCGCCGCCAGGCCGCCCTTCATATCGGCGGCACCGCGCCCGTACAACCGTCCGGCGACAATCTCCGCGCCAAACGGATCAAACTGCCAGGCCGACCGCTCTCCCGGCGTCACCACATCCGTATGCCCCGCGAAGAGCAGACAGCGACCGGGACCACCCGGTCCCTCCAGGTCAGCGATTATATTGGGGCGGCCCGGCGCAACCGGTTGCCGGGTCGGGGACCAGCCCCACGCCTGCAACTGCTGGGCAACCAGGTGGGCCACCGCTTCCTCGTTTGCATCCGGTCGATCCGGCTGGTAGACGCTTGGGGTTGCCACCAGTTGCTGCAGAAACGCGATCAGCGCAGAACAGTCGAGTTGTTGCAATGCCTGTTCGATCCACATAGCTACCTCTCTCTTCTCCAGATATGGGCCGACCGACAGCACTAGAATGGACTGTAGAGACGAATTGGCGTGACGACTCGGCAAGGACTATAATATGCATAAGCGGGAGGTCGGGCCTAAAGCGGGGTGTGCCTACATCAATTATGCACGGAAGAAGACATAATCTCAAGTCTTCTCTATATAAGGAGGCATTCTGTGCGCACAACAATCCTTGACATTCAGAAGCTGAAACGGCGCGGTGAACGTATTCCGATGATCACCGCATATGACTATACCTCGGCGCAGATCGTTGATCGGGCGGGCATTCCGATGATCCTGGTTGGCGATACCCTGGGCATGGTGGTGCTGGGCCACCCGACAACGCTGCCGGTAACGCTGGACGAGATGCTTCACCATATCAAGTCCGTTGTGCGGGGCAGCGCGCAGGCGATGGTTATTGGCGATTTGCCCTTTCTGACCTATACTACGGTTGACCAGGCAGTTCACTCCGCCGGGCGCATCTTGCAGGAGGCGGGTGCCCAGGCGGTGAAACTGGAAGGTGGCGCGGCGGTTGTGCCGATTGTGCGTCGTCTGGTCGAGTTAGGTATCCCGGTGATGGGGCATCTGGGTTTTACGCCGCAGTCGGTCAACCAGATGGGCACACGGGTGCAGGGGAAGCGGGCGAACAGCGCGCGGCAACTGATTGCCGATGCGCATGTGCTCCAACAGGCGGGCGCATTTGCCCTGGTGCTGGAACTGGTCCCGGCGCAACTGGCCCGCGAAATTACGGCGCAGTTACGTATCCCGACCATCGGGATTGGCGCGGGGCCATGGTGCGATGGTCAGGTTCAGGTCTGGCACGACTTTATGGGGCTCTTTACCGACTTTGTGCCGCGCCATGCGAAACGCTATGCCGGCCTGGCTGAGACGATGACCGCCGCCCTGCAGGAGTATATGGCCGAGGTACGCGCGGGAACCTTCCCAACCATGGAGCATAGCTCGTCGATGGATGCGGGGGAACTTCAGGCTGCCCTGCGGCAATCTGACGACCCGACAACTGCGCGGAAACCAACCGAAGGCCGGCAGTAGCAACCAGACCCGTTACGGACTACAGACTACGGCCTACAGGATACGGACTACGAACTACAGACTACGGACTACGCAAATATGCAGCTACCACTGTTTGTGTATGGCACACTCAAACCGGGCGAGTCAAACTACGCCGGATTTCTGGAGGGCCAGACCAGTGCCGAGCATCCGGCGCGAATCAGCGGTGCGGAACTCTACACCGAGGGCATATATCCCTACCTGGTCGTCACACCCGGCCTGGTCCGCCCGGCGGCGCAGGTCTACGGCATGTTGATGACGCTGCGCCCCGAGGTCTATGTCACTGCCCTGACCCGGGTTGATGGCCTGGAAGATTATATCGCGGGCAACCCAAACAACTGGTATGAGCGGATTAAGCACCCGGTACAGACCGACAACGGAACGGTTACGGCGTGGGTCTATGTTGCCGGGCCATCAACGCTGGCAGCTATTCGAGCCGGTCAGTTTCGCAAAATTCCGGGTGCAGCATGGAGTCAACAGTTTTCATAACACGCGTTACGCGGTGGGTGCTCACTCAAAAGGCATTTTCGCCTCCGGCAGGGCGGAAGAAACCATTCTTTTTCACGAACATGTTGCACATTGTGCAACATGTTCGTGAAAAAGAGAAAACAAATACCATGCTGCCGCAGGCGAAGCGTGCTTCCAGCGGGTGAAACGTCTGGTTTGCATGGTAACCGCGTAACGCGTGGTAATTATCGGCACAAAATAATACGCATCGGTTAGCACTCACAGCAGAGATGTAAGGTAAACACATGGAAGTGATACACACAATCAGCGCCTTTCGCCAGGCACGGTCGCAGTTTGGGGAACTGGGGCTCGTGCCGACAATGGGCTATCTGCACGCGGGACATCTCAGCCTGGTTGAATGTGCTGGGAGCGAGTGTACTGCGGTTGCCGTCACTATCTTTGTTAACCCGACGCAGTTTGGCCCCAATGAAGATTTTGCAGATTACCCGCGTGATCTGGAACGTGACCTCAACCTCCTACGTACAGCAGGGGTAGATCTGGTCTTTGTGCCCGACGTAGCGGAGATCTACCCGGAGGGGTTTAGCAGCGCGATTGAAGTTACTGGTGTCACCGAGATGCTGGAAGGCGCAGCCCGGCCCGGCCACTTTCGGGGAGTTGCCACGGTGGTCGGCAAACTTTTCAATATTATCCAGCCGACGCGCGCCTACTTTGGGCAGAAGGATGCCCAGCAAGCGGTCGTCATTCGCAAAATGGTGCGCGATCTGAACATGCCGGTCGAGGTTATCGTCGCGCCGACCGTGCGGGAGCCGGATGGACTGGCGTTGAGCAGTCGCAACTGGTATCTTGCGTCGGCGGAGCGCAAAGCAGCAACGGTGCTCCACCGGGCGTTAACTCAGGCGCAGCAGCAGTATGCGGCGGGTATGCGCGACGGTGCCGCCCTGCGGGCCACCATGCGCGCCATCCTCGACGCGGAGCCGCTGGCACGCACCGAGTATGTCAGCGCTGCCGACCCACTGACGCTCCGGGAACTTGATCAGGTGGGCGAACGCGGCGCGCTGCTTTCAATGGCGGTACGTATTGGAAAAACCCGGTTAATTGATAATGTTATTTTGAAATAGCGGCATAGCACTTGCTTGCATAAGTACAGTAGGGTACGTTGAAATTTAGACAGGAGTTACGTGGTCACTCGGTCAACATCCGGTTTGAACACGCACCGCGTAAGTCGTGTCATGTAACAGGACTTACGCGGTCACTGACCTGAAAGATAATTTCGCCTGCGGTAGGGCGGAACAGACCATTCTTTTTCACGAACATTTGGCTCCTTGAGCCAAATGTTCGTGAAAAAGAAAAAATAAGTACCATGCGGCCGC
Organism: Chloroflexaceae bacterium; assembly: GCA_034437035.1. Taxonomy (GTDB): domain Bacteria; phylum Chloroflexota; class Chloroflexia; order Chloroflexales; family Chloroflexaceae; genus CAKZQX01. The sequence goes on along the minus strand of DAOTUI010000072.1, from coordinate 36,022 downwards.
AGGCGAAATACGCCGTTATCGAGAGCAAACGGTCCGTTTGCACGCACACCGCGTAAGTCCTGTCATGTAAGAAACAGGACTTACGCGGTCGGTTCCAAACCCAGGCGTCTGCCTGGACAACCGGCACGATTCGCATCCGGCAGGGTGGAATGAGACATCCTTTGTGCCAAAGATCTGGCTCTCCGAGCTAGATCTTTGGCACAAGGAATAGAAAACGTACCATGCTGCCGCAGGCGAATCAGACTTTCATCGGGTCAAACGCCCGGTTTGAACACGCACCGCGTAAGTCGTGTCATGTAACAGGACTTACGCGGTCGGTTCCCAATCAGGTGTTTATCTGGATGAACAGCCCGATTCGCCTCCGGCGGGGCGGAGGATTCCATGCTTTTTCACAAAACATTTGCACAACGTGCGAATGTTTTGTGAAAAAGATAAAACAGTACCATGCTGCCGCAGGCGATTGTGGCTTTCCGGTCCGGCACCAGGATGGAACCGGTCGCACCGCGTGAGTCCTATAAGAGATACGTGAGGACTGAATATGACATCACCACAAGCAGTATCGGTCGGGTTGGTACAGATGCGCTGTACCGCCGATCCCGAAGAAAATATGCGGAAGACGCTGGCGGGCATCCGGCAGGCCGCCGACCGGGGCGCGCAGATTGTCTGCCTGCAGGAGTTGTTTCGCTCGCTCTACTTCTGTCAGAGCGAGGACTACGACAATTTTGCGCTGGCCGAGCCGGTCCCTGGTCCCAGTACGGAAACCCTCAGCGCAGTGGCTGCCGAACTGAATGTCGTCATTGTTGCCGGCCTGTTCGAGAAGCGCGCCGAGGGCATCTATCACAACACCGCCGCCGTGCTGGATGCCGACGGTCGGTATCTGGGCAAGTATCGCAAAATGCATATTCCCGACGACCCGCTCTACTACGAGAAGTTCTACTTTACGCCGGGCGATCTGGGCTTTAAGGTCTTTCGCACGCGCTACGCCAATATCGGCGTGCTGGTCTGCTGGGACCAGTGGTACCCCGAGGCGGCCCGACTGACGGCGCTGCGGGGCGCGGATCTGCTGGTCTATCCCACGGCGATTGGCTGGCATCCCGGCGAGAAAGATACGCACGGTGGGGCGCAGCATAGCAGTTGGGAAGTGATCCAGCGCTCGCACGCGGTTGCCAATGGCTGTCACGTCGTCAGCATTAACCGGACGGGCCACGAGGGCGAAGCCGACGGCGGGATCGAGTTCTGGGGCCAGAGCTTCGTGGCCGACACCAGCGGTCAGGTGCTGGCGCGCGCCGCCGTGGACCGCGAGGAGACGCTGGTTGTGTCCTGCGACCTGAGCCGTACCGCAACCGCGCGCACGCACTGGCCCTTCCTGCGTGATCGCCGTATCGACGCCTACGGCGAGCTTACCCGCCGCTACATTGATGAAGAGTGATGCGGCAGGCGTTTATATGACGGACCGCAGAGACGTAGAACCATCCAGCGCATGTCTGTTGTCGCTGCGGCCTCTGCGTCTCTGCGGTGAATGAAGGCTCATTTGAGAACCAGATCCGCTCTGTTCCAGTTCTATCCACTTCCTCGTTAGCTCCCCTGCCCGTGTCCCCTGCTCGCATAGATATGCGCGCCAAAAACCTGTCCGTTTTCTGCCCTCTTACCCGCTTGAATTCTTCGCACACAATCTCTACACTAAGTCCAGACATAGTACTACGAAATGCACCACATCATGGTATAGGTAAAAATATTGTTTAAATCAGCTTGTGTGATCCTAAAACGCATAATAGATCTCTCAACCGAGGGTGTACTTTTTTATGCCATTGACCATAACAAACATATATATATCTGTTATAACAGAATTATCGCTACTTTAGCCGGCACATGGAATTACTTTTTGTCAGGAAATAGAGATCATGCGAAGCCAGTACATTCATCAACATAAAATTGTCATACTCAGATGTTTATTTTTTGTAAAATCAGTGCAATATTTAGAACTTACGCTGTATGGTAATTCTATGGAAATACGTATCTACTACACTGCGAATGATCTCGCACGACATTTGCACGCAATTGAAATCGATCAAACAGTGTTCTCAGCCGGGGAACACTGTTTGTCCCCGGTTCGACCGAAACCATGACATACGCTACGCTACCGCCGGTCACGACCAGACACCCGGTCACACAAACCGCGCTGACTACGTATGGTTTCGGCGAAGAGAGGGAGGTGGTACCGTAACCCGGACGACAGCATCATCGACAGCCGGACGCAAGTGCTCACTATGGGGACTGCAATCACCGACGCGCACATAACGGCATATTAAATTATCACATCGCACGAATTATACCGGCAAGCGACCACCAGAGACACTCAGACATCATAGCAAGGAAGGTTGGTACCAATGCAACTATCGCATCTTCGCAACTATGCCATGCGGCTGGTCATCCTCTTGACCATCAGCAGCCTCATCCTGACCGGGTTGTTGCTGACCCCGCCGGCACAGGCGGCCGGCACGATTACCGGCGTGGTCTTCCGTGACTTCAACGCCGACGGCATCCGCGATGCCGGGGAGCCGGGCGTTGGCGGCATCAGCGTAACCGCCTACGATAGTGCCGGTACGGTTCAGGGCACGACAACCACGTCAGACACTGGCGCGTACAGCCTGACCGCCGGCGGAACAGGCCCCTATCGCGTCGAGTTTAGCGGCTGGCCGGATTACCTGCAACCCGGCGCATATGGTACAGATAATGGTACCGGCGTACAGTTCGTACCTGACGGCAACACAGATAATGTAAACTTTGCCCTGCACAACCCCGCCGAGTATTGTGATGACAATCCCGATATCGCCTCAAGCTGCTTCAGCAGTGGCGATCCGCTGCTCCCGCCCTCCGGCGTACATCCCGCCGCAGATCGCCCGGGGATTGTGACAGTACCTTTTAACCCGCCAACGACAGGTACTGGTGATAACTTCTACCCCACCACCAGCGCCCAGGTTGGTGCCACCTGGGGCCTGACCTACCAGCGCTCCAGCCGGACCTTGCTGGCAGCCGCCGTGGTGCGTCGCCACTCCGGCTTCGGGCCGGATGGTATCGGCGCAATCTACCGAGTTGATCCGAGCGGTATCATTTCGCCGAGCCTGCTCGTCGATCTCAATAGCGCCGGCTTCCCCACCGGAACGAACGTCGGTACGATTAACCGTGCGCCCGGCGATCTGGTCGCTGACTCGGCCGATCCCAACCGTGACCCGAATGCCTTCGACACGGTAGGCAAAGAGGGCATCGGCGGGATCTCCCTCTCCGAAGATGAGAGCACGCTCTGGGTGATGAACCTGCACTCGCGTTCACTCCTGGAGATCCGGATCGGTGTGCCGGCAGCCACCCCCACCGCCGGGGATATCACTGTGCATACGTTGCCCACCGTGGCTTGCAGCGATGGCGAATTCCGACCCTGGGCAGTCAAAGCCTACCAGGGGCAGGTCTATGTCGGCGGTGTCTGTTCCGGCGAACTTCCCTATACCGGAAAAAACACCGATACGACTGATCTGAGCGCCCACATCTACCGCCATGACCCGGCGGGTGCTGACGGCAACTTTACGCCCGTCTTTGACTTCCCGCTAGACTATCCGCGCGGTGTCCTTAGCAGGGAAGGCGGTAATCAGCCGGACGCCGAGTGGCTGCCCTGGATCGATGAGTGGAGCGACATCGGAGCTCCCATGCCCAATCCCAACGATGGACCCTTTGGGCAGACGATGTATCCCCAGCCAATGTTCACCGCAATCGAATTTGATACCGATGGCAGTATGGTGCTTGGCTTGAATGATCGTGCCGGGATGCAAATCGGTAATGAAAACTACGGCCCGAATGATAGTACAACGTACGAGGGCGTTGCCGGTGGCGATATACTGCGTCTCTGCGTAAATGCCGGCGGTACCTATGAACTGGAGTCGAATGGCAGTTGCGCCGGTCTCACCGGCACCAGCAGCGGCAACAATGAGGGACCGGGTGGTGGCGAGTTCTTTGGTGAGGATGTCTACCAAACTACTCACCAGGAGGTTACCCTGGGCGGGCTGACCATCTACCCCGGTGCGCGCCAGGTAGTTAGCAACGCTTTCGATCCCGACCCGAATGGTCCTTATCGCTCCGGTGGCTTTCGCTGGTTTGATATTGATGACGGCGCACTGGCTGATTACTATATCGTTTTTGGTCAGGATCAGGTTATCGGTGCAGGCGCAGCGGACCAACCCTCTAGTATGGGTAAAGCCGCCGGTCTCGGCGATGTTGAGTTGCTCTGCGATCAGGCACCTATCGAGATTGGCAACCGCGTCTGGCGGGACACCGACGGCGACGGCGTGCAAGATCCCGATGAATTGCCCATCCCGGGTGTGACGGTCGAACTGTATCGCAACGGAAGTCTCATCGGCACAGCCACAACTGACGCCAATGGCGCATACTACTTTGTCAGCGGCACCGATCCCACCGACAGCGATACGACCGACAATATTATCCATGATGCCGGTATCGGTATTCACCCGCGCACCGGTACCTCCGGCGGCGACTCGGAGTATGAGATTCGTATTCCCAATGCGAATGGCGCTTCCCAGCAGGCCGCGCTCAATGGCCTGTCGCCGACGCGTCCCGACGCTGATACACCCCCTGACGACGACGATATACGCGACTCGGACGGAACCAGCAGCGGCACTGATGTGGTCTATACCATTCCCTACGCTGATCTGGCGGCTGCCGGGTATAACAACCATACCTACGACTTTGGCTTTGCGCCGGCTGACTGGGGTGACCTGCCCGACGGCAATGCCTCCGGCTCACCGAACTACAATACCGATACAACCGGCACACCCGGCCCCAGCCACGCCATAATTCCCGAACTACGCATCGGTGCAACCGAGGATGGTGAAACCAACGGTCAACCCACGGCGGGGGCCGATGGCGATGATACCACCGGCACCCCTGATGACGAAGACGGCGTTACGCTGCCGACCTTCACCGCCGGGCGCTCCGCCGATGTGACGGTATCGGTAGCCAACACAACCGGCCAACCCGCCACGCTCTACGGCTTTATTGATTTTAACGGCGATGGCGACTTTGCCGATGCCGGTGAGCAGGTGACAACAACTGTGCCCACCGGGACGACCGGCGATGTTGCGCTCACCTTTGATGTGCCGGCGGGTGCCGATACCACCCAGAACCTGGGCGCGCGCTTCCGCCTCAGCACGGACGCCGGCCTCGGCCCCGATGGTCCCGCCCCCGATGGCGAAGTTGAGGATTATCTGATCAATGTGACGCCGACCTACAGCCTGGGCAACCGGGTCTGGGAAGATGCCAACAACGATGGAGTGATCTCCGGCGGCGAGACCGGCATTGCCGGGGTGACGGTACGACTGCTTGATGGCAGTGGCAATGATATCGATAGCGACCCGACGACCGCAGGAATTCAGCCGACCACAACCACCACCGATGCAGACGGCTACTACCGCTTCGATGGGCTGGATGCGGGCGATTACATCGTGGAAGTGGAAACCCCGACCGGCTACAGCAGCAGCACCCCGGACGCGGGCGACCCCGATACGGATGCCGATGACAGCGACGACAACGGCACCGTGGTTGCGGGCGCGAATATACGCAGTGAGCCCGTTACCCTGGGCGACGGCGAACCGGATACCGAGAGTGACCTGAGCCCCAGTGACCCGACCGAGCCGAATGCGCGAACAAACATGACGGTTGACTTTGGCTTCTACCAACCGGTCAGTGTCGGCGATTTTGTCTGGCTGGATACGAACGGTGATGGTATCCAGGACGCGGGGGAGCCGGGACTGGCGGGTGCCACCGTTACCCTCTACGATGCGACCGGCACCAACGAGATCACAAGCGATGCCGACGGCAACCCCATCACGCCGATCACCACGGACAGCAGTGGCGCATACAACTTTACCAACCTGCTGCCGGGCCAGTACACGGTGGTGTTTGACCCACCCACCGGCTATCTCCCGACCCAGACCGGGCAGGGCACCGACGCAACCGACTCTAACGGTCTGAGCGCCCAGTCCGCCATCCTGGACTCCGGCGAGAGTGACCTCACGCTGGATAGCGGATTCTTTGCCCCGGTTAGCGTCGGTGACTTTGTCTGGTTCGATACCAACGCCAACGGGGTGCAGGATGCGGGTGAGCCGGGACTGGCGGGCGCAACCGTCACCCTCTACGATGCGACCGGCACTACCCTGATCACAACCGACGCCGACGGCAACTCCATCACGCCGATCACCACCGACAGCAGCGGCGCGTATAGCTTTACCAACCTGCCCCCGGGCCAGTACACGGTAGAGTTTACGCCACCGGCCGGCTATCTCCCGACCCAGACCGGGCAGGGCACCGACGCAACCGACTCCAACGGTCTGAGCGCCCAGTCCGGCGTCCTGGACTCCGGCGAGAGCGACCCCACGCTGGATAGCGGCTTCTTCACCCTGGTCAACCTGGGCGACCAGGTCTGGTATGATGCCAATGATAACGGCCTGCTTGACTGGGGCGAAACCGGCATCGCCGGCGTAGAAGTTCAGTTGTTCCGCAGTGGAGACGACCCGACCAGCGCGACCCCGGTGGCGACGCAGACCACCGACAGCGCCGGACTGTATGCATTTACCGATCTCACGCCCGGTAACTATTTTGTCTACATCCCGAACCCACCGGCAGACTATCCGTTTAGCAGCACTACCACCGACGCCGGCGACAACGGTGAGAACAGCGATGACAACGGCGACCAGCCCGCCCCCGGTGGCCCGGTCACCAGCCCGGTCGTCACCCTGACCTCCGGTGGTGAGCCGACCGATGACGGCGACGGTTCTGACGGTGATCTGACGGTTGACTTTGGCTTCTACAGTCTGAGCCTGGGCAACCGGGTCTGGGAAGATACCAACAATAACGGTATCCTGGACAACGGTGAAACCGGCGTGGAGAATGTCACCGTCAGCCTCTACGCCGATACCAATGGCGATGGCACTCCCGACAGCGCCACACCTATCGCCACAATGACAACCGATGCGGAGGGCCGCTACCTCTTCACCGGACTGGACGCCGGTCGGTATGTGATCGAGTTGACCAACCTGCCGGCAGGCTATGTCGGCAGCACCGGCGCAATCGGCACCAACCAGGCGGCGGACGGCCCCTACGAGCCGGGCATCGCCGAGAGCAACAACGTTGCCGATGAGGAACAGGATCATGGCACGCAGGGCGATGGCACCAGCTTCGCGGCAGATGCCATTCGCAGCGGCACCATCACGCTGGAGGTTAACAACGAGCCGACGGGTGAAAGCGATGCAACCCTGCCGAACGGAGTGACCAACCCGGCAACGGATGCCAACACCAACACTACGATTGACTTCGGCATCTTCCAACCCGCCGGCCTGGGCGACTATGTCTGGATGGACACCAACAACGACGGCATCCAGGACAGCGGCGAAAATGGTGTAGGTGGCATCACCGTCACCCTGTTGGATGGCAATACGGGCGATCCGCTCCTGGTGAATGGCAACCCCATCACCACCACAACCGACGGAACCGGCTACTACCAGTTCAGCAACCTCCCGCCGGGCAGTTATGCCGTTCAGTTCAGTGACCTGCCGCCCAACACGGTCTTTAGCCCGCAAAACCAGGGCAGCGACACCCAGGATAGTGACGCCGACCCGACCAGCGGCAAGACCGCCGACGTAACGCTGAATGCCGGTGACAACTATCCCGACCTGGACGCCGGGCTCTACTCACCTGATGCCGGCCTGGGTGACTATGTCTGGCAGGACAACAACCGGAACGGCATGCAGGACGAGCCTGCCGGCGCGGGCATCGCCGGTGTAACCGTCAGCCTGTATGACGGAACCACGCTGGTCGCTACCGACATTACCGATGCCGGCGGCTACTACCAGTTTACCAACCTTCAGCCCGACCATCCCTACACCGTGCGGCTGGAAAACCCGGCTGATTTTGCCCCCGGCGGCCCGCTGGAAGGATGGGAACTGACAGCGCAGGATGCAGGCAGCGATGATAGTGACTCGGACGCGGAAATGATCAACAGTTATCCCGAGATCAGCACCGCCACGACTGCCGGACCGGCTACCAACACACCTACCTACGACTTCGGCTTCTTCAAGCCGGCCGGTCTGGGCGACTATGTCTGGCAGGACAACAACCGGAATGGCGTGCAGGAAACGGATGAGCCACCTGTACCCGGCGTGACCGTGCGCCTGCTCGATGGCAGCGGCAACCCCATCGACGATCCGAACCAGCCGGGGGTGCCCTGGATCACCACAACCGACAGCAACGGTTACTACCGCTTCAGCGACCTCATACCGGGGAGCTACCAGGTAGAGTTTGTGCCGCCGTCCGACTATGTCTTCAGCAACCCCAACCAGGGTGGCGACGACACCCGTGATAGCGATGCCGACCCGACCAGCGGACGCACAGCCGTTGTCACGCTGACACCGGGCGCGAGCGATCCGACCCTGGACGCCGGGCTCTACCTGCCGCTGGAGTTGGGCAACCTGATCTGGGAAGATCGCAACAACAACGGCGTAGCTGATCCGGGCGAGCCGGGCGTGCCCAACGCGACGGTCAAGCTCTACCGGGACAGCAATAGCGACGGTCAGTCGGACGGCCCGCCCATCGCCACCACCACCACCGACGCGAACGGCAACTACCGCTTCAACAACCTGGCACCGGACGGTTATGTCATCGAGGTGGTGCCACCGGCCGGCTACAGCAGCAGCACCGGGCGCAACGGCTGGGCCAATGGCCCGTATGAGCCCGGCATCGATGGTGATGCAGATGAGAACAATGTGGACCACGGCACTGCCGGCGACGACGCAATTCGCAGCGACACCATCAACCTCGTCCGGCAGGATGAGCCCACCAACGACGGCGATACCAACCCCGATAGCAACCTGACGATGGACTTCGGCCTGTTCCAACCCGCCGGCCTGGGCAGCCGCGTCTGGCAGGACGACAACAACAACGGCCAGTCCGACGCAGATGAACCGGGCGTATCAGGCGTCACCGTAACGCTCTATGATGCGAGTGGCAATGTGGTTGCAACCACAACCACCGACGACACCGGGTACTACGCGTTCACTAACCTGACTCCGGGGGACTACTACCTTGGCTTCACGGATCTGCCGGCCGGCTATGGCTTCACGGGACCGGACCGGAGCAACGATGATGTTGACAGCGATGTGGACCCGACTACCGGCACAACCGCGCCGGTAACGCTGGGAGCCGGGCAGAATGTGCCGAATATCTGGGCCGGGTTGAGTGATACCGGCACAACCGCTATCAAGCTGAACCGGTTCAGCGCTACGCGCCAGGGTGACCGGATCATCATTCGCTGGGAGACCGGCATGGAGATCAACACCTGGGGCTACCATCTCTACCGCAGCAGCGACGGCGACCGCGCACAAGCGGAACGGGTTACACCCGCGCTGATCCTGGCGCAGGGACGTGGATCGGCCGGCGCAGCCTACACCTGGACCGATACGGATGTTGCGGAGGGTACAACCTACAGCTACTGGCTGGAGGAGGTTGAAATCGACGAGACAATGAGCGAATATGGCCCGGTCAGCGCGACGCCACGGGTAACGAACACGGACCATCAGATCTTCCTACCGCTGATGCAGCGGTAACATCCGCCTGATCCGCTCACCCCATCTGTTGCTTTCCGCATGCCCAATCAGGGCATGTGGAAAGCAACAGATGGGGTTTTGGGTTGGGTGAAATAATTGAGATATAGACGCCGGCATTAAGATTGTACGCGGGCCTGGATGAAACCCAATCCGTGATCAAAGCGGGGGATCATCGTGCAGTTGAATGTTGCAAGCTCATCCACAATATCCGGATTATCGAAGTCTTTCGAATTTCTGTTGAGGAAACAACCGACTGATGGCGTATTTCGCTGTAGATGCGAGATGACCGAGGTGTATACGATAGCATCCTGTGGCCTCAAGCCGTATGGCACTTCGTACGAAGAAGCTACTTTTAGAATATTAGCATCAAGCGGTACTATTTCCGCAATCCCGATGAATCTATCGCGGAATTGTAAAAATCGTTGCACTTCTTCTTCATTACTCTGGATGAGAAGGCTCGCAATATCTTGAATGCTGGTAACTCTTGTCTGATACGAAGATGAGCGTGCGAGTTGACGTAACTCGGCTTCAAGGTTTTGTTGTAATTCTCGTCGGCTGCGTGCCTGCCTGATGAGTTTTTCGTAGGGTTCCGCAAGGCAGTACGCCGGGATGATCAGACGAGCACTTCCCGCTTCGCACAGATCCAGAATTTGTTCACAACTGTTACCCTGCTCCTGCTGAAAGACCAGTTCAAGGACAAAGTTAGTTTCGACGTAGACATTCATACCAGCACTTCATAATCGAGACTTCCGCCTGCAACGGCATAATATAAGCCCGAGTCGACTAACCACTGCCAGGTGTGATCGACCTCATCAGGCGGTTTTTTTGTATGGATTAGCTCGTTAAGCCAGGATGCGACAATAAGTTCAAGACTCTGTTCACTTACTTGCTCTGTCGTAATGCCTGCCTGCTCCAGGTAAGGTTGGAGGATTGGTCTTGCATCAATAACGTAGGCGGGCTCGATCGCCTCAAGATCTGCTAAACTATGTGCCCAGAGATAGAAGCGATCAGGGAACACCATCAAGAAATAGGGTGCATTAGGAAATATGTCATGGGCAAGGATATTGCGACGTAGTCGCGCCGCCCATTCTGGCGTTGTATCCAGTTTGCTCTTTACTTCAACAACAAGGACGAGTTGATTCTCGCGGCTGTAGGCTGCTAGATCCCACCGGGTAGACATAACAAACCCCTCTGTATCTGTGACCACAGTAACAGTATAACATTGGATCGGCGATTATACTCCCTCCATCCGACGGATGGCCTCGCTCAAACGCCGTTGCAGGCATGCCGGCGCATGTCACGATACCGTTTTTGACATTCCTTCGGGAAATACTTTGTTGCATTTTTGAGGCTTTCGGCGCAAAAGTGCTGGATATTCTGTTCAAGTACTGCTCGCACAAATGCCTCATCATATCGGGAGATATCGCGCAGAATCCAGCCCACGGCGGTCCTGGCGAACCGCTCCGGTCGCCGGATGAGTGTGGCACAGGACGTTTCAATCGCCGGGTAATGTACACGTTCGCTTGCCACTTTTACAAAAGCCACCAGCGCAGCGCGTGCCCGCCAGAGATTCTCCGCGCTCCGCCACGCGGCGATCCGAGTGGCACACGCCAACCCGTTTGCCTGAATGAGCGGTCCGAGCACTTTTACACAAAACCAGTCACACGTATTCCAGTCATAGATTTTCCCACTGTCAAACAGCGTAGCGAACCGATCAATATCACGCTCATAATTCACCGCCCCTGCCGGCAGCAGGATTTCCTGAAGAAAGAGCGTTCCGGCAAGTTTTTCTTCGGTGTATGCTCCCGCAAACAGAGCCAATGCCAGATCTACCTGTTCCGACAGATCGAGGCGACCGGTAATATGCTCCCTATGCCACTGATGCACCAGCGACCGTATCAGCGGCATCCTGACCCCGATAAACGGAGCGCTTTCCTTGACATAGTTTTCCCACCACGCTTTTGTTTCCGGGTTGGCGTGTGCTTGCAGGGTTTTGTGCAACACAGCAGTCTGTTCTGTGAACATATACAAAAACTTTCTTTCCCATCTCGCTGGACGATCCAACGTTCTGAGCGGTTGCGAAAGGTGGTGTGGTCTGGTGGCAGATGCACTCCACGCTATGCCCTGACCCGGTTGTTCGCGCTCCCACCCGATGGTGGGTAAGTGCGGAAAAATCAGGATCCCGGTTCAACCCTCGCGAAATTCGAGTTTCACGATACGTTGACGATAACTCAGTATAGTAGAGTCTATGCACAATAAGCGGATGTGGCTTCCCAATGGGCTAAAAAGACAACCTTACCTGGTGATGTTTAGCGCATTCTGATGCGGTTTCGTGCTTATTGTGCCTAAGCTCTAGTGCTATCTACAACTATATGACTGAGTTGACGCAAGCAGTCTTCCGCATAATGCCATCCGTCTAACACGCTCATCTCCAGTCATATAGTTCCAGCCGCGAGCGGGCTCATGCAATACATATCACCCACATTATACATGAGCACGTACTACGCACAACCGCCGAAGTACGCATACTATATTGATTTCTTTACACATTTAAGGAGGCAAGATGACAAAGAATTTGATGTACGGCTGGACATCCCTCATCCTGGTGCTTATGCTCACACTGGCTGCCTGTAGTGGTGCAGGCGAACCTGCTGTCGAGGCTCCTCCGGAAGGGGAAACGCTGGCTGAAGAGGAAGCACCGACCGAAACAGAAGAAACTCCCACGGCTACCCCAGAGGAAACCGCCGAACCGGAGGCGGCAATACCAGAGCCGGTCGAACTGGCCGAAAATGCAATCACGGCAGACACTGCCGCCGAGGTAATGGAACAGCGCATGATCGGGCGCGGTGATCTGAATGTCATTGCTGTCTCGCGCGAAGGTGATCTCACTGCGGTCGGAACATCAGTCGGTATCTGGCTGCACAATACCGCAACCCTGGAGACAACTGGCTTTATGCCTACTACGTCCGCAGTCAATGATCTGGTTTTTATGCCCGACCGCGTAACCCTCGCTGCCGGCTTGCAGGATGGTCTGGTCGCGCTCTATGACGTTCAGACGTTGAGTGAAGTACGCACGTTCGATGATGATTCGCTCTCCGTCGATACCATCGACATTGCGCCGGACGGCAGCTTGCTGGCTGCCGGCACGCTCAGCAAGGAAGTGCTGCTCTGGCGGGTCGAAGACGGCGCGCTGGTCAACACCCTGGAGATTGACGAGTCCATTAACGATGTCGCATTTGGTTCCGATAGTGTGACACTGGTGGTGGCGCCAAGCGCACCCAAAATTCAGATCTGGAACGTAGCTGACGGTACGCAGATGAGTACCTTCACCGGGCACGAAGATGATGTCGAAGCAGTCGCTCTTTCGCCCGAGGGATTGCTCGCTTCAGGCTCGTTTGGTCGCATCGTCAAAGTCTGGAACCTGGCAGAGGGCAGCGAGGTTCAGAGCTTCGAGGCTGACACGCCCCCCCAGAGTCAGGTGCTCTTTTCACCGGATGGCAGTCAACTTGCGGTCGTCTCCAACAGCCGTAACCTCGGCATCTACAGTCCGAGTGACGCGGCCCGCTTGCAAGAGCTCGAAAATCCGAGCAGCGTGCGCAGTGTGGCCTTCACGCCGGATGGCGCGACGCTCGTTGCAGGCCTGCTCGATGACTCGCTGGTTGTCTGGGATACCACCAACGGCACCGAGGTTGCGTCAGTTGATGGCGAAACCCTCGGCTCAACCAACGCCATTGGCGCGCTGACAATTTCCGCAGACGGCGCGACGATCCTGAGCGGCGATGGTGCCGACACGATCCAGAGTTGGGACGCCGACCTGAGTGAGAACGAAGTCATCGCCGAAGACCAGGTGAACGATATTGTATCCGCGCCGGACGGGTCGATGTTCTATACTACCGACTTCAGTGATTCGATTACCGCGTGGAACAGTGACGGCAGCGAGGCGAACGTCGTTGAAGAAGCCCACGAAGCAAGAATTTTTGACTTTGCCATCTCGCCGGACGGCTCCACACTTGCGACTGGTTCCCGCGACATGACTGTGAAGCTGTGGGATGCCGCCGACCTGAGCGAGATTGCCACGATGGAGGGGCACACCGACCAGATCAACGCGGTGGCCTTCTCGCCGGATGGCGGGCTGGTTGCCTCCGGCGGCATCGACAAAACGATCATGCTATGGGATGCCGCAACCGGCGACGAGATTACCTCGTTGCCCGCCGACTCGGTCGTAAGCTCACTCACCTTCTCGCCGGATAGCGCCTTGCTGGCGGCCGGCCTGAACAACGGGACGACAATGGTCTACGATGTGGAAGACGAAAGCACTGCCTATCTGCTGGAAGACCAGGGCGGCGACATTCGCGGGATCGACTTTAGCCCCGATGGCAGCATGCTGGCGACTGGCTCGTCGCAAGGCTCGCTCTGGCTGTGGGATAGTACCGATGGGAGCAACCTGAACCAGCTTGACGGTCATACATCGGCCATTGATGCGCTGGTGTTTGCGCCGGATGGCTCGTTCCTGGTATCTCAATCGGCGGACGAAACGCTGCGCATCTGGGGGGTCGGGCCAGGTGAGGACACCGCCGAAGACATCCCCGCTGAGGAAGCACCGGCCGAAGACACCCCCGCCGAGGAAGCACCGGCCGAAGACGCCCCGGCTGAGGAAGCGAGTGGCGCAGATGCCGGGCCACTCACACAGCTTGCCGTTGCCGGCACAACTGCTTCATCCGAGTGGAGCAACAGCTACGCGGCAGAACTGGCGGTCGATGGCAGTACCGAAGGATGGGACGGCTGGTACAGCGGATCGATGGAGCCCGGCGAGTGGATCGAGCTCACGTTAGAGCAAGCTGCCACCGTCGAGAGTATGCGCATCTACACGCGCGAAGGTGACGACAGCGCTCATATCGCGGCAGCTACGTTGGTCTTTGCTGATGGCAGCGAGCAGACCATCGAACTGGCCGAGGAGACCGGCTGGCAGGACGTGCCCCTGGAGCCGGTCGATACTGAGACCGTGCGCATTGTGATCGATAGCATCCACGAGCACGAGGACATCACGTTCGACTCGATTGCGCTGACCGAAGTCGAAGTCCTGGGCACCCCCACCACTGAATGATATACCGTGTTATGCCATAATATAGGTAGGTAGGTAGGTAGTCCCTGTTGCATACAGGCAGCAGGGACTGCTTTGCATCGTACACCACCAGGGAAAGGAGTCATTGGGAGATGAGAGACTACGACCAGGAAGCACTCTCCGAATACATGTCTGGTGCATCTGACTACCCAACCGGAGTTCCCGTCGTCATGCGCGAAGAACCGCTCGCGCTGCCGATGCGCATTCTGGCTGTCCTCTTCGGACTGCTGTGCGGGGCGGTGATTGGCTTCGTCTCCGGCTTCATCCAGGCATTCTTCGTCACGCCGGTACTGTTGACACTGGGTGTGCCGGTCGGACCGGGCGGGTGGTTTGCCGACGACACGGCGCTGTTTGAGTTTGTGCTGCGCGGCGGCGTCTATGTGCTGACGCCATTACTTGCGCTGTTGTTTGGCTGGTTCGGCTGGCGCGGGCGCGGTTTCTTCAGCAATATGCTCACCGTGGTGCTGGCGGGCATCCTGGGGCTAGGCATGGCCGCGCTGGTGGCGCTGGGTATTATTGATGGTGAGCATGATTATCGAACGGAGCAGAAACGCAACTCGTCGTAGGAGATTACCACTGAACTTCGCCGAATGACAGGGGCATGGGTTTACCTTCTCCTCCTACAACGAGATTTCTTTCTCACCGCAGAGACACAGAGGGCGCAGAGATGACCACAACCGGATGGAAGGTTTAACTTGTTCTGCGGCTTTGGCGCGCATGGGTGCAGAAAATTTTTGTTGTAGTACTACTCAGGGACTTCTTCCAGCAGGTCAATGCTGGTCGTCTGTACTGCCTTTGCCAGTGCCGCCGGCGTTGCGGTATCAATCTGCCGCACTTGATTGTGCCAATACTTCAACACCGTATCGTAGGATACCCCCGACTCCTCGTGTAGTCGCCGGATTGTGTAGCCCTTCGCTTCCGCAACTGTGCGGACGCGCAATCGCAGCATCCGAATGTCTTTCTCTTCAACCAGATCTGTGTAGATTATAGTAGGCAGCGGTACTGGTGAGGTATGTACGCAGGGGTGAGATGGAATTGCCGTTCGGGCCTTGCTGGTGTGACTACTGTTCATCTTCTGTGCCGAGACGTTCGGTTTTAACCTCTTCCAGGCGGATGCCCTGCCCTGCCCGAAACTGTGCGCGTGCGCGTTTCACCCGTTCAAGAAACCGGGGATCGTTTTCTAACTGGTAGTCAAACAGATCGTCTTCATCGGTAAAACCGTGTAGAAACCCGACCGGTTTGCCATTCTTGAGAATCAGAATATCTTCCTCCTCGGCAAGCTCCAGATAGTGGGCCACATCATGCTGTAAATCGGTAACAGAGACTGTCTTCAACACGCTACTCCTCTTGCGGTGCCGGTGTATCTGGCTCGGTCAGGATACCTTTACCCTACGCCAAAATCTGTATACGGTCGCTTATACGGTGGATGAAACGCCAGGACAATATCCTCGCGCGGTACACCGAGTTCTACCAGACGATTCGCAACCCCCTCTTCTGGTCCATCGTACTGGATCCGGATTTTCTCATTCCGAATATCGAGGTGGAGAATGCTGCCATGAATACGCTGATGTTTATTCCAGCCCACCGACAACAATTGGTAGTGATCGCGTGTGGGGTCCACAATCGGCTCCAACTCGACCTCACCGTAGGAGGGCTTGTACTGGCTGTATTCGTCAATGATCTGCTGCAGGTAGTGACGATACCGGGTTAGTTTATCCATTGAACCACCTCCTGACGCTCTATATCACATACCAGCAGCGCAAGCCCTGCCGCACCCCAACTCTCACTCCCGCACCAACTCCCACCTATCAGTCTCCGGCACATAGCGGTAGCGCGCGATCACCTGCTGCTGTTCGGAGACGGCGCGCAGGTTGAAGTTGAACGGAACGATATACAACCGCATGGTTTCGCGGTCGAAGCTGATCCGGCGTATTTTCGGTTCACCCAGGCCGGCGGCGGTGTCGGCCACGGCGAGTTCGGTGCGGATCTCCCCCACCGCGTGCCCCGCTTCGTCCAGCGCGACCGAGGCCAGGGTTGACTCGCGTGCCGGCCCGAAATAGAGCCGCTTCCCATCCACCCCGCGAAATATCCCCAGGCCAATCGCATCCACGCCCACTACTTCATCCGTTGTTGCCCCGGTCGCCAGGTCTACCCGGACGATCCGGCCCTGCTCCTCTGTCAGCGTTGATCCGGCGGCGGTGCTGACATACAGCGCATCACGCTCGCAATCGTAGGTCAGACCCAGGATGCCGAAGGGGTTCTGCGGCGAGGGCGGCGGCGCATCGGGCAGGGTGACGAAGGGCTCCATCTCGCCGGTTACGCTATCCACCCGGTAGATCGTGTTCTGCGTGTCGGGCGGGTTATCGCTGACGGCGGTGCGTGGTACCGGCGCGCTGTAGATATTGCCCTGGCGGTCCAGCACAAACGGGCCGAGCGTCCCGGCAGCATCCCAGGAGGGCTCCTGATGCAGATCGCGCTGCTCCAGCGGAGCAGTGAGCGGCAAGCGGCCATCGAAGATCACCAGGCCGGCGTAGTTGCGCTCACTGGTGCTGATGCCGAGCCGATCCTGGTAGCCCAGCCGCTCGCTAAACTCAGGTGTTCCCCGGCAATCCATCACTCCGCCGATGGTCGTCGCAGCGGGCCGGCTATGGTCGTCATTGCCAATTGCACGACCACCCAGCAGCCACCAGCCGACCCCGGCCAGCACAATCGCCAGCACAATCGCCGGCGCAACCCAGACCAATCGCCTCGGCTGCTGTTTTGTCCCGCGTACGAGGGGGGAGGCAACCGGCTTGCCGCGCTGCGCCCGTTTCGTTTTCTGGGAAGAAGATCTCCGTCGGCTCATAATTTTACTTCGCTCCGCAAGTCTTAAACGGTTAGATTATGAACGTATACAAGTTACGTCGTACGGGCTGTTAACGTAAAACTCAAAACTCAAAATTCAAAACTCAGAACTCAGCGTTGAACCGGCACAAACATCGGCCCGGCGGCGCAGGGCCAGACCTCCGGCACAAACACGCCATCCTCCAGCATCGCGTCGGCCCAGCAATAGCGGGAACCCGGCTCGTCGGAGTTTTTAAGCTGTGGCACATACCAGATCACCAGCGGCACATCCCCCAGCCGTTCCGCCGGCTCGATAAAGCGCTCCGGTCCCTGGCGCTCGTCCGTGTTGCAGCAATCCCCCAGCGTCGGCAGATCGCTCGCGCCCTCGTCCTGGTCAGGGTGGCCCCGGCTGACATACAGGTAGGCATTATCACCCCGCCCGCTATCGTCAAACTGACCCTGCCCCGGCTCGATATACCAGCCGTTGCCCGCGCCATCGCTGAGGCGATACTGGTAGCCCTCCGGCGTGTAGGTGGTCGTCTCCTGCTGCAGTTGCCACCCTTCGCGCTCCCAGGTCTGCCAGTTATCCCCGCTCCACTCCGCAAACTCCGCCTGCGCCGGCGCGGGAGCAATGCGCATAAGCGGGCGGTAGGTGCCGTCATCCCCGCAACCCCGCCCGTCGTTGATCAGCATCACCCGAAAGCGCCCATCGCGGTAGAACTCGTAGCGCTGCCGGTAGGCATAGTTGCAGGGCACCGGCCAGAATTCGCTGCGAAAGCGCTGCACCAGCGCAAAGCCCTCGGTACCGTCCGCCCCGGTAATTGGCTCAACCTGCGGCCCATTCCAGGCGACCACCGCCGCCGCCGAGAAGACCGGACAGCCCAGCGCATCACTGTAGCCAAAGCCCTCGCGCGAGGAGTAGCTGATATGAATATCCACCAGCTTGGCGCTGGCGAGCACCGGTTTCCCGTTGAAGGAGACATCCGCCACGCGCAGCCCATCCGAGTTGGTCAGGATGTAGCTCATCTCCCAGCCATCGCGTTGGAGGAAGGTTTCTTGCCGGCAATACGTGCTGGTGACAACACTGTCCTGCAGGCGCTGCTCCGTAACCGGCATGCGGCTGGACTCGCCCAGGTCGGTCCAGCGCAGCCCGATGATGCTGTAGGCTGTCAGATCGACGATCACCCAGAGCGCGCGTTCGCCCCACACAAAAATGGGCGCGACGCAGAGATGGCGCGAACGTTCGCAGGCGGTTGCCTGGAACTGCACCTTCATCTGCGGCTGGTGGATCATCCCGGCATCGGGCTCCAGTTCCAGCGCCGCGCGCACTTCGGGCGCGGCCAGGGCAATCTGCGCCCCCAGGTCCATAAGATGCTGCGGCACCACCGTCGGCTGGGTTTCCGGCAGCACCTGTACATCAATGATCATCTGCGCGTCCGAGTCGGCGACGGCGAGGATGGTTTTGTTGTCGGCAAAGTTGTAGAGTTCCACCCGGTAGCAGGTGCTATTGCTACAAACGGCGGTCGCGGGGGTACTATCCGCCGGGCCAAGCGGGTAGACACCAAATACCTCGGTGCGCATCGGCTGTCCGTCGGCGGTGTAGATCGCCGCCTGCACCCGCTCATCCAGCACCGCCAGCTCTTGCGCAGTCTGCGCCGGTTCTTCCAGCCCGGCGAGGGTCAGGATCGGCTGGGGCCGCGCCAGGGCTGCTTCAACCTCGGTTAGGCGCTCTGCCAGGAGCGGCACCTGCTCCGGCGCGGGGGTGCTGCGCTCAACCAGTTGGCCCACCGCGCCGGGGGTGGGTGTGGCCCGCGTCACCGGCGTGCGCGGCGCGGCGGGTGCGGTCGGCTCCACCGCCGTGGATGCACAGCCGACAATGGTCAGCAGCAGGATCACCAGAATAATGTGACTCTTCGACATTGCGTACTACTCCAGATCATGTAGTATCCTGGACTATTATATCTGTAAAGTCATAACCATGCCTTGACATGAACTATAGCCCATTATACACTCAGCATAACGTTGATAGTGGTTTTCACGCCAATTACCTACACCACCCGTGAATGGAGTTGCGATATTGGTACGCCACTTGCTCTTGCTCCTCTTCCTGATGACCCTGGCCGCAGCAGTTCCGGCATGCGCGCCTCGCCCCGTGCACGACACATCCGTCTATGCCTGGCAGTTGCCGGAGGGAGTTGCGCCGCCACCGGGTGCTACCGACCAGGCCGCCATCATCGAACTGGGGCGCTATCTCTTCTACGAGCGGCGGCTCTCCGGGAATGGCACGCTGGCATGTGCCTCCTGCCACCGTCAGGAGCCGGCATTCAGCGATAGCCGCACGACGCCGATTGGCGCAACGGGTGCGCCGCTGGAGCGCAACGCCCCGGCCCTCCTGAATGTGGGCTACCTTGCCACCCTGAACTGGGCCGATCCCGACCTGACCAGCCTGGAACAGCAGATCCCGTTGCCGCTCTTTCGCGAACATCCACCGGAGATGGACGCGGCTGCGCACCGGGAGGCAATCCTGGCCCGCCTGCGCGCTGACCGCACTATGGCCCGGCGCTTCGCCGCCGCCTTCCCCGCTGATGCCGATCCGCTTCGCTGGGAACGGATCACCGAGGCATTGGCGGCCTTTCTGCGCACGCTGGTTGCGCGTAACACGCCCTATGACCAGTTTGTCTATCAGGGTGACACAACCGCGTTATCGCCGGCTGCCCAACGGGGAATGCAACTCTTCTTTTCGCCCGGGCCGGCATGTGGACACTGCCACGTTGATCTGCGCCCACCCGAGCAGGCCGGGCCGCCGCGCTGGGCCGACCTGGGCTATCTCGCAAACGGCGCGGGGCGTAGTCCGGATCGCGGCCTGGCCGCACAGACCGGCCGCCTGGAGGATGCCTATCGCTTTCGGGTACCCCCGCTCCGCAATGTTGCTGTAACCGCGCCCTACATGCATGACGGCAGCCTGCCGACGCTGGAGGCGGTCATCCGCTTCTACGCGTCCGGGGGCCGCCGGGGAGCCGGGCAGGAGCCGCACCGTGCCGCCGCCCGCCACCCGCTTGTTGCCGGGTTCGTGCTCAGCGATGGTGATCGCCGGGATCTGCTCGCCTTCCTGGACGCGCTCACCGACCAGGACGCGCTGACCGACCCGCGTTTTAGCGATCCGTTTGCCGGGGAAGAGTGACCGTGCGTAGTGCCTGACGGATCTGCCCTACTGCTGCGGCGGATCAACCCACTGCTCCCCCCACGCCGCAATCGCCTCGATCACCGGGCGCATAGCATGCCCCTTCTCGGTCAGGCTGTACTCAACCCGCACCGGTGTCTCAGCAAAGACCCGTCGCTCCAACAACCCTTCGCCCTCCAGATCTTTCAGCCGCTCGGAAAGCACCCGGTCGCTCACAACTTCCAGGCGCTCGGCCAGTTCGCTAAAGCGTAGCGGTCCCGCCATCAAAATTTTCAGGATCAGCCCGGTCCAGCGGCGTGCCAGAATCTCAATTGCATGCTGGTAACGCGGACAGATCTGCTCACTATAGCGCATAAACGCCCCCTTTGGCTCAGTTTTGAGTTTTGAATGTTGAGTGTTGAGTTCTCAGTTTCGAATGTTGAGTGTTGAGTTTTCAGTTGTTGGTTGTAGGTCACGCTGCGAGCGTGATACCCTGGCCGTCACGCTTCTAGCGTGGCCGGCTGAGTTTCCAATCGCCAATCCCCAGTCCCCACTCACCAATTCTTAATACTAACAAAAAAGAAGCTGCTTGACAAAGAGAAGTTTGTATGGTATTTTTTTCTAAATGAGCTAACAAATCGGAAGTAGATTACATAAAGGAAGTATTACACGGAGGAATGGAATGGCAATCAATGTTCAGGTCGTATTTTACAGCACCTACGGTCATATCTACCAGATGGCCGAGGTGATTGCGGAAGGCGCGCGCGAAAGCCCGGATGTCGAAGTGGCGCTCTACCAGGTGCCCGAAGTAATGTCCGATACCGTCCTGGAGCAGATCGGGGCGAAGGCGGCGCGACAGGCATTCGCGCATATCCCGTTTATCGATCCGGATCAACTCGCCACAGCCGATGCGATCATCTTTGGCACACCCACCCGCTTTGGCAACATGGCCGGGCAGATGCGCAACTTCCTTGACCGGACAGGCAACCTGTGGCAGACCGGCGGACTGGTCGGCAAGGTCGGCAGTGTCTTTACCTCCACCGCTACCCAGCATGGCGGGCAGGAGACGACAATTACCAGTTTCCACAGCACGCTGCTGCACCATGGTATGGTTATCGTCGGCGTACCCTACACCGAGCAGCGGCTTATGAACATGGAAGAGATCACGGGTGGCACGCCTTACGGAGCTTCGACGCTGGCCGGGCTTGACGGATCGCGCCAACCGAGTGAAAATGAACTGGCGATTGCGCGCACCCAGGGACGGTATGTTGCCCGGATCGCGCGCCAACTGCGATATGGCAGTTAGACCTGATTAATTGCGTCAGATCCCTGCGGAAGAGTGCAGTATCTGCGAACCTTCCGCAGGTTCCGTTTGTCTTGATAATATTTGATAGCAATCAATGGCACCCGTTGCATAGTCTTGTACAAACAGGAGTTACGCGATCACGCGCAAGCGGCTGGGATTCGCCTTCGGCAGGGCGGAACCGGACATCCTTATTTGGAAAAAACGTAGTGCGGAGCGCCACGTTTTTTTCAAAAAGATTAAAAACGTATTATGCTGCCGCAGGCGAATCGGGCTTCCATCGGGTCAAACGCCCGGTTTGCATGCCGACTGCGTACGTCCTGTAAAATAACACGCGTTACGCGGTCCTCTGAGGTAAGGTGTTCTTCGTCTCCGGCAGGGCGGAAAATCCCAGGTCTTTTTCACGAAAATTCGGCTCGAAGAGCCGAATTTTCGTGAAAAAGATAAAACAGTACCACGCTGCCACAGGCGAATGGGGACGTTCATTCAGGCAAACGCCTGGTTTGGAACCAACCGCATAACTCGTGTAAAATAACGATAGGGGAAGATGTGACCGATCAGCCGACACCACGCGAACGCGGCTACCGCATGCCTGCCGAGTGGCATCCGCACCAGGCGACCTGGCTCTCCTGGCCGCATAATGTCGAAACCTGGCCCGGCAAGCTGGAACTGATCCTGCCGGTGTATGCACAGATGGTTGCAGTCCTGGCCCGCTCGGAGACGGTGCATATCAATGTGAACGATGCCGCAATGGAAGCGACCACCCGGACATGGTTGCAGCAGGCGGGTGCGCAGGGCGATATCCGCTTTCACCACTTCCCCACCAACGATGCCTGGTGCCGCGATCACGGCGCAATTTTTGTTCGCCAGACGGTGGATGCCGCGCACCCCCGGCTCGCCGCGACCGACTGGGGCTATAACGCCTGGGGCGATAAATATCCGCCCTACGATCAGGACAACCAGATCCCTGCACGAATGGCGGAATATCTGCATGTGCCGCGCTTCGCGGGCGGCATGATCCTCGAAGGTGGCTCAATCGATGTCAACGGTGCGGGGTTGTTGCTGACGACCGAAGCCTGCCTGCTCAACCCGAACCGCAACCCTACCTTGAACCGCGCGCAGATTGAGCAGCGCCTGCGGGATATGCTGGGGGTCGAGCAGATCCTCTGGCTGGGGGACGGCATCGTTGGGGACGATACCGATGGGCATGTGGATGATCTGGCGCGGTTTGTCGCCCATGACACCATTGTCACCATTGTCGAAGATGATCCCGCTGATGCAAACTACGCGGTGTTACAGGAGAACCTGGCGCGGCTGCGGGCAATGCGTGATTTGAACGACCAGCCGTTGCGGATCATCACGCTGCCGCTGCCGCCTGCCGTTATCTGCGAAGGGCAGCGCCTGCCCGCCAGTTATGCCAACTTCTATATCGCTAATCGCGTCGTTCTGCTGCCCGGCTTCAACGCTCCAACCGATGCGCAGGCCCGGCAGATCATGCAAGACCTCTTCCCCACCCGCGAAGTTATCTGTATCGACTGCACCGATCTGGTCTGGGGGTTGGGCGCATTTCACTGTTTGACCCAGCAGGTGCCGTCGGAGATGTGAGGCAGCATGCGATAATTCCCCGTCCGGGTTACGTTCTTCCTGGTTGAGTCCGGCATTGCTGCCCCATTGTCACCCACCAGACGGTGATCGAGCAGATGATCTCCTGCCCCCAACGCTGACCGGCAGCAGCAGCGGGCCGGCTACCGGCACTACGGTGACACTAACCGCTACCGACAGTGGCGTCGGGGTGCAGGCGGTCTACTACTCGCTCGACGGGGACACCTACCGGCGCTACACCGGCCCCATTCAGGTGAACGCGGCGCAGACGCCGGTCCTGTATGCCTTCGCCGATGACAATCTCGCCAATCGCTCCAGCCTCTACACGCTCCGGTTGGGTCAGCCGGTCTATCTCCCCCTTGTGCAGCGCTGACATGCGTGAATGGTTTTCTCCCCGGCAGCATGGAAAGGGCATCTCTTCCACGCTGCCGGAACCCCCGCTCTGCCGCGATTCGCTGACCTATGACCAGTTAAAACTTCACAAGAAAGCCCAATGATCTGCTTGTGACCGGGGGTATGCACCAGCGTGTATGGCAGTGGTACTAGCGGCGTCTAACCCTTTGTGCTATTTACTCTGGTGCTACAACATGTTACAGTCTTAGCCGGGGATTGTGCGCAGTCCTCATTTTTCTCTGTTGCAGCGCGTATCGGTTGGGGCAGCATAAGCCGGCCACACCAGAATCGGGCCTACTGGAACACTAACTTCTCCATCCCTAATCAGACCATTCATCACATACTCGCAGGAAGGAGATCACGCTATGTCGAAGTCAATCGTTCAAACATCACTACTGGTGCTGCTGCTGCTGCTTGCTACGGCCTGCGGTCAGAGTCAGGCTGAACCGGTCGCGGAGGAGTCCGTCGCAGCTACGGCAACCGCGGAACAACCGACAGAGCCGCCAGTGACACCTACGTCAACGGCCACACCGGAACCAACCACAACCCCAACGCCCACCGCTACCCCAACACCACCGGCCGACAGCCCGGAAGGGGTGCAGGAAGCATTGACCACGGCGCTGGCGCAATCGCTGGAAGCACAGGTCTTCCGCATGGATCTGGATCTGGCAGTGACCGGATTGCCGCCAGAGGCGATGATGATGCTGGGCAATATCTCGCTCGATCCCAATCAGCCCACATCACTGCTCAATGTTATGGGCGAGTTTAACAACAACAACACGCGTGTAGCGGTCACTGGATTGCTGACTATGTTCCTGGAGGTTGAACCAGACACAGGTCTGGAATTTATACAGTATAATGGGCAATCCTACATTCGCGGACCAGTGGCATTCCTGGGCGCGCCCGAAGATCGCTGGTACCGGGGTGAGCAGAGTCTGGGAGGCATGTCGAGTGTGCCTGTAACACCCGACGCGTTCCGCGAAGAACTGGATATGGCTGAACTCGAGATGTTCATCGAGGTCTTCGACTTTGTCCTGACCGGCAACGAGTCGCTTGACGGCCAGGAGTGCGATGTCTACACGATGGACCGGGAAGCGACCCTGCGCGCCATCGAAGAACTGAACAGCATGTCCGGCAGCGACATGTCCGGTAGCGGCCAGGATTTTAATCCCAATGATATCGAGTCGGCGGAGGTCAAAAGCTGGATCTGTAACGACGGCTATCTCCACAAGTTAGAGCTTTTTATCGAAGCGTATAGCCCGGATATGCCGGAGCAACTAATTGGCGTTAACTTCATGGCGCATATGTACGATTTCGGTGGTGATATCAACATTGTCGAGCCCGCCGATGCCATCGCGCTGGAACAGCCGGATCTGGGCGCATCACCCTTCTTCGGCGGAGGTAATTTCTTAGAAGATGTCGGTGAACCGGAGATAGCGCCGGGCATGCTGGCAGCCACAGTCTTTAATGGTGGTAATATTCGGAGTGCGCCCTCCCTCCAGGGAGCCGTGCTCGGTCAGCTCCAGGCGGGCGAAACTGTGCGGCTTCAGGAGCAGACGGCAGACGGCACATGGTACCGGGTCGAAGCACCGGCAGCGGACGGGTGGGTCAGCGCAACGCTGCTGACGGTTGACCCGGCAGTCGCGGCTCGGGTTCCCGTGACCGGGCAGGCCGCACCGGCTCTGCCGGTGGTCCCAGAGGAACCGGAGGCAGCGGTGCCGCCAGTTGAGCCGGCTGATCCAACCGGATTAACGGCGACAGTTTTTAACGGCGGTAATGTACGCGCATTTCCCAACCTTCAGGGGAAGGTACTGGATCAAATCAATGCCGCCGAGACGGTGCAGTTGGTGGCGAAAACGTCTGATGGTTCCTGGTACAAGATTATCAATCCGCGCAACCAGACCGGGTGGGTCAGCGTCACGCTGCTGACAATTGACCCGGCAGTTGCGGCCCAGCTTCCCGTGGCAACACGGTAAGGTCCGACCGAGTCCACCGGGTATGTGGATATTCGCCGGTTGTGCCACCGGGAAAGTAGTACGCTCAGAAAGTACGTGGTTCGCCCTGACCTGAGTGCGTATGTTCCGCCTGGCTAAAGGCGGAACATACCAACAAATTGAATTATGCTGCTACTCGCTGAAACCCTGTTGCCGAGTAGCTCCAACGCCCTGATCGCGTACTTCCTGATGTTTGGCGGCAACATCCGGCTATGGTTCATGTTGACCTGATTGAAAGGAAAGCTATGGCACCTTTCTCGCACCCTTCGGACGCTCAACCCGATTTGAGCGAGCTCCAGGAACGAGCACTGCGACGGCGGCAGCGTTATGCACGCGCAGGCAAACTGGCCCGTCCCCTGCTGACGTTTGTCGTCGTCTGCACCAGTCGTCTGTGGACCTGGGTATCTACATGGAAACCCGCTCCACGTACCCTGCTGCACCTGTTCATCGTAGTCCTGGTGGTGTTGACCGGTATCGTCAGTCGGCTACCGGCCGATATGCTGGCGACCAACCGGACAAATCCGGGTAGCACCGGCAATTTCCTGTCCGATCTGGTCGCACCAGTCTTCCCGGCATCGTCAGAGTACGAGTACACCGGCGATACACCCGTACCCGATGAGGCGTTCGCCGCGATTGACGCGCTCCCCGTGATTGAATCCCAACCCCAGTTGCACGGGCCATTCACGACCATTGCGAATACGGTCGTTGACAACGCCGGCATTCGCACCGGGCCCGGCACCGATTATGACCAGCTTGGCACGCTGTCCATGGGCACGTCTGTGCGGGTGGTTGCGCGTCATGGCGACTGGTTCCAGGTACGCGGACGTAGCGGGGAGATCTTTTGGGTAGCGGCCGAGTTACTGAATGTCAATGCAACGGCCCGCGAGATTCTGCCCGAGGCCACCAACATCCCCACGCCACCACTGCCCAGAGTGGGTATGGTCAACACATCCAATCTTGCCCTGCGCGATGGGCCGGGTACGACGTACATGGGATTGACCCGGCTGGCGAATGGAACCAGCCTGGAACTGCTAGTGCGCTATGGCGATTGGCTGCAGGTTCAGACTGCGCAGGGAACGGTTGGCTGGGTATCCGGCGAATATCTGGATATCGCCGATGGTGTTATCGAGCGGGTTGAGGTTGTTAGCAGCGTGCCCGATCCTGATCCGGCGCTGTTGGGTGCGATTAACGCGCAGAGCGTAAATTTGCGCGGTGGTCCAGGTACCGATTACAACCGGATAGGAACGTTGACCGCCGACACCACGCTTGATTTGCTCGGTCGCCATGGCGACTGGCTGCAGGTGCGTACACCCCAGGGAACGGTTGGCTGGGTATCGAGCGAACTGATCATCGCCGGTGACTATATTGTGCGGCGGGTGCCGGTGGCGCAGAATATCCCGGCACTACCGCAGCCGGAGCCCCAGGTTGTTGCGCAGTCCAATACCGTCAATCAGCAGCCCGCCGCGCCGGAACAGCCCGCGTCCGAGCCGGTCCAGCGCGAACCGGAGCCGGCCCAACCGGAGCCGGAATCGGAACCGGTTCGACCGGCGGCTGATCCGACGCAGCCACCGGAAGAGCGTTTCGAGCCGCCGGCGGAGCCGACCCAACCACCACCGTCGCCAACGCAGCCGCCCGCGTCGCCAACCGAGCCGCCTGCGGAACGGTTTGAGCCGTCGCCAACACCGACGCAGCCGCCCGCGTCGCCAACACAGCCCGCGCCGGAACCGTCGCCGACGCAACCCGCGCCGGAGCCAACTCAGCCCGCGCCGGAGCCAACTCAGCCCGCGCCGGAACCAACTCAGCCCGCGCCGGAGCCGGATCAACCTGATCTGGAGCCGGAGCCGTTGCCAACGGAACCTGCGCCGGAGCCGCCACCACCAGAACCGACACCTGAGCCTCCGCCACCCACGCCGGAACCGACACCTGAGCCGGTTGTCCCGGCAAGCCAGGTGGTTAATTTTGCCATGCAGTTTGTGGGGGCAAATTATGTCTGGGGTGGAGCCGGCCCGGGTGGGTTTGACTGCAGCGGATTTACGATGTATGTCTACGGCAACTTCGGGTTGAGTCTGCCACATAGCGCGGCAGCTCAGTACAACACCCGGTATGGCGCGATCATCTCCAGCCAGTCGGAACTGCTACCGGGCGATCTGGTCTTCTTTGCCAATACCTACACCGCCGGTATCAGCCATGTCGGGATCTATATCGGTGGGGGCAATGTGGTGCAGGCGTTGAGTCCAGGGCAGGGTGTGGGGGTTGCCAGCCTCTACAGCAGTTACTGGGCGCAACACTACTACAGCGCACTGCGGCCTAATCTTTAGATCTGTAGTCGGTAGTCGGTAGTCTGAAGTCCATAGTCCGTATAGCGGCATAACCATAGTTTTTGCTACACCCCGGCAATTCATCAGATCCTGGCTTTGAGCCTGCTGATTGTCGGGGTTTTTGTTACCTTTTGTTTGCCCGGCGGCGGATCAGGCGCGGCGAAACTGGATTTCGGAGATAATCAGGACGATCACAAAGGTAACACCGGTAATGCTGCCGAGGATCAGCCAGGTGGTGTTGTCGGGGGACCATCCCCGCAGCAGAATCGCCTGAAACGCATTAATGCCATGCGTCAGCGGAATGCCATACCCAACCAGATCAATCGGATTTTTGAAGTTTTCCAGTGGTAGGAAGAAGCCGCTAAAGAAAACCGAGAGCAGCAGCACCAGCATTGAGAGTTGCACTGCCTGGCTCTCGGAAGTCGAGAGTACGGAGATCAAGAAACCAACGCCCAGCGCAGCCAGAATGAAGAGCAGCGTCACCGCGATAAAGGCGAGGGGACTACCCAGGAAGGGGATCTGGAGCCCCCAGCGCATCAACCCAATCAGCACACCGGTAATCAGGCTGATAAACAGGGTGTAGCCAAGGTATTTCCCCAGCAGAATTTGCAGAATTGACACCGGCGCGACGCGGTAGAGTTCCAGCGCGCCCAGAAGCCGCTCACGTACCAGTGATAGCGCGCCCAGCGTTACGGCAATATGCTGCACAATCAGCGCCAGCACACTGGGGGCATAGTAGGTCATCAGATCGAGTGAGCGCCCCCGCAGATTCTCAAATGTGCGTTGCAGCGGTGAGATAATGACCGTCGGGGGAAGGTCGGCAAAAGTCTCAATCTGATTGCGGAGCGTCTCGACTCGTCGGCGCGTGGTTTCAATGCGCGTCTGCTGCTGCTCCAGCGAACCTCCGCCCAGCGCCTGCTCGATATCTTCCAGATCACTACGCAGTTGATCGAGTTCCTGGCGGGTCTCCGCTTCGCTCATGCCGGGATCATTCAACTGGCGCAGCAGCAGCGGATTGGCCGCCAGCACACCGATAGTATCACGCAGTTGCCCCAGTGACTGCTGTGTCTCGATCCGCTGCGCCGCCGACATACCACTCTCAATTGCGCCAAGCTGATTATATACCTGATCCAGTTGCTGCTGGATTGTGGCGGCCTCGTCCTGCAACTGGCGCGTAACTTCCAGCAGAATGGCGCGGTTAATCTCGTTGACCTGGGCATAGGCCAGATATTGGATCCACTGCTCGTTCAGCGGGTTGATCGCATTATATTTGAAGGCAACCGGGGACCGTTCGCCACTGAGGGCGCGCTCCTCGATATCTTCGGGTAGAATTTCGACGACATCTACCTGACCCGTTTGCAGTTGTTCGAGGGCTATCGTCCAGTCAGCCGTAACATCGGTCAGTTCAAAATTGACGGAGATAACCTGTTGGACCTGTTCCAGCAGTGCCTGATCCATATTGGATGGGACAACCAGGGTGGTCTGCAACTGTGGGCGCTCGCCGGTGTAGCCAACACCAAACAGCAACAGGATAACAAAGGGGCCGAGCATCAGACTCAGCACCAGTCGCGGCTGCCGGCGAATCTCATTGACCTCTTTGCCAAAGAATGAGAAGAGACGAATAAACGGCTTAAGCATGCGCCTGATCTGCCTTCTCCATAAGTGCGATAAAAATATCGTCGAATGGGAGTTGGTACTCTTCCGCCTGTTCCACCGTAATTTCAGGGTGATCATCGAGGAGCGTAACCAGGGTCGGAATCATCTCTGCCGCAGATGTAACATACACATACAACATTCCCGGCTGCGTATGATCCTGACGAATTTCATGCACCTCCGGATGCGAGTAGATCAACCGTGCAGCATCCATGATGCGTTCCGGTGTAACGGTCAGTTTGATGATCTCACCCTGCATAGCCTGCCGGCGCAAACCTTCGGGCGTATCAAAGTAGATTAACCGGCCGGCACGCATCACCCCGACCAGGTCGCAGTAGGCGGCCTCGCTGACATACTGCGTGGTGATGAACAGGGTATGCCCCTGGTCGCGCAGCGTATGAAACGAATCCCAGAACTTTGCCCGCAGCACCGGATCGATCCCCACCGTCGGTTCATCGGCAAAGAGCAGGACCGGATTATGTACTAGTGAACAGGCCAGGAGCAGCCGACGTTGCATACCGCCGGATAACTTCCCCGCAAGCCGGTTACGCACATCGGCCAGTTCGACAAACTCCAGCAGTTGCCGTAGTTGCTTGCGCCTGTGTATATAGCCCAGGCCATAGAGCGATGCCACAAAGTTCAGATTCTCGCCGACCGTCAGGTTGGGGTAGAGCACAAACTGCTGTGGCATGTAGCCGATGCGCTCGCGGGTACGCGTGGTAAAGCGGTTCTTCCGCTGATCCAGAACCTGTACACTCCCCTGATCCGGTCGGTAGAGGCCGTTGAGCAGGCGCACCGTTGTGGTTTTGCCGCACCCACTCGGTCCGATCAGCCCGAAAATCGTTCCTGCCGGTACTTGAAAGGTCAGGTCAAAAACCCCGGTTTTACGGGTGAATGTAAAATCGACATCCTCTACATCAATGACCGTTGGCCGATCCGGGCGCTTTGCCGGCGGCAGGTGGGTCGCGCGTGGAACGGGTTGCGTTTGCACGGCCATACTGTTTTACCCTCCTGCTACAACCGCTCACCCAGATCAATCAGCGTTTGCCGGAGATCTGCCAGGTAAGCCGCCAGTGATGTATCACGAATTGCCACGGAGAGGGGTGCGGTCAACTCCAGGTCAACCGTGGTACTGATCGTAACGGTTTCATCAATGGTAATCGGCACGGTGGTACTGATCGGTACTTCGACATCCAGAGGCACATTAAAGACGAAATTATTCATGTTAACTTCTACCTCTTCATTTAGCGCTACCGATGTATTGATGGGCACTGTCACCTGTTGTTGCACGGGGATCTCCGCTCTGATCGGCACCTCCTGGTCGATATTCACATTAACCTCGATCACATCCTCCTCGATCTGTTTAATCTCCTGCGACAGATCGAACATCTGAGTGCGGGCCAGCGTGCGCAGGCTGCTGAGGGTGGTCAGGGTCCAGAGATGCAGGCTGAACGAGATGAGCAAAAGGATCAGGAGAGTCGGAACAAGCCACTGTCTATATCGACTGTTCTGTAATCTGTTCTGTAATTGTTCCATATACTCGCTATCTGTTCTTGCTGTTCCACACAGTGCCGAAAAAAACGGAAACGGTGCGCACGATTCTACTCCGCATATGCACCATCTTCATCTGTATTCGTGTCGCGCCGGTAAGGGTTCAGTTCTCGATCATACAGGAGTTACGCGGTTCCTCCTTTGGCAGGAGATATCGCCTCCGGCATGGCGGAACCGAACATCCTTTTTCAGGAAATTTTGGCTCTGTGAGCCAAATTTCCTGAAAAAGATTCGACATATACCACGCTGCCGCAGGCGAAAACTGCGTTCTGGTCCGGCACCAGTCCGTAACAGATTGTACCGCGTAAGTCGTGGATCATATGTAATGTTACGCAACATATCCCGGCGCTGACCTGCTATCCAGGCTAACGTACCGATCCGCGCGTAAACAGATTCACGATACCCAGAAGAACGACGGCACCGAGAAATGATACCAGCAGCGAACCGAGGCTGAAATTCCCCTCGTTAATCGTGCTCCCTGCTCCGAGCAGTAAGCCAAAGAGCCAGCCGCCGAGCAGCGCGCCGACAATACCGACAACGATGTTCAGAATGGCACCCTGCCGGGCGTTGGTGCGCATAACAATACTTGCCAGCCAACCAATCAGTGCGCCGAACAGGAGCCAGAGAATAATGTTAATGAGACCCATACAAAACCTCCATCTTAATATGCTTCCGAATACAATTCATGCCCGTAGGCACGCTCATATGATTACTCAGCAATAAGCGTGCCACGGTATCACCAGTCCGGGTTTTTCGGCTCCAGGTTGTTGACTGGCGGTCCATTCAGCACCTTGCCATGGGCATCAAACCGTCCACCGTGACAGGGGCAGTCCCAGCTTTGTTCGACGGTATTCCAGTGGACGATACATTTGGCGTGGGTACACACCGGCGAACATGCATGCAATTGTTCCTGAGCATCCCGATAGACCGCGATCTGTTCACCCTTGATTCGGATAACCCGCCCTGCATTCGCGGGGATATCGGCGACGTCTTGCGTGCTACCGGCTACTCTATCGCCGACAAAGTGGGTTGCGACATCAATATTCTCGCTGATAAACTCCTTTGCGCCAGTGAACGGTTTGAGCCGCGCCGGACTGTAGAGCTCGCTCCAGGCATTGGGCCGATCAAGAAACGCGTCAGTGAGCAGCATTCCGGCCAGGGTGCCGTAGGTCATTCCATTTCCAGAGTAACCCGTTGCAACATACACTCCCCGCGAGAGCGGCGCTTTGCCAATAAAGGGCAGATCATCGGCCGGTTCGTATACCTGGGAAGACCAGTGATATTCAACGGCTGCGATATCGAAGTGTTCCCGGGCATACGTTTCCAGGTTGCGGTAGGGTTCGGCGGTATCATGTATGCTCCCCGTCTTGTGATCCGCCCCGCCGACAATCAGCAGATTACTCTCCTCCCCGGCGAAATTCCGGGTGTAGTGATAGGGCGAAGCGGTATCCCAGAACAGCCCGACCGGCGCTGTCGGCTGGTTCAGGCGGATACCCAGGACGTAGGAGCGGTATGGATAGATCCGGGTTTGAATTATCGGCAATAGTTCCTGAAGAAAGGCCGGACTGTTAATCGGTGCATGTGTTGCCTGCATGATCGCCGCGGCCGTAATCTGTTGGCCCTGCTCCGTCTGGACCGAACAGGGCGTACCATCGGTGATATGCACAACGCGGGTCTGCTCAAAGATGTGGCAGCCATCACCGGAAACAGCTCCGGCCAACCCTTGCAGGTAGCGCATAGCATGAAACTGCGCCTGGTTGTCAAAGCGCGTGGCGGCCTGCACCGGGAAGGGCAGCGGTGTCTCCGGCATGAGGGTTATCGGAACTCCTAAACGCCGGGCCGCATCATACTCTGACGTGATCGCTTCCACCTGATCGTCCGTCTCAGTGTAGAGGTAGCCGGGTACCCGCAGGAAGTCGCAGTCGATCTGCTCCTCCGTCACAAACGCGGCAACGCGCTCGATAGCGGCGCGACTTGCCTCGGCAATCTGGCGGGCCCGGTCCAGGCCGTACTCCTGAATAAAAGTCTGGTAGCGCGTATCGAGGGACTCAGTCAGATGCCCGGTGGTCTTCCCCGATACGCCGCTGCCAATCTGCCGTGCCTCCAGCAGCGCTACCTTCACCCCGGCTCGCTTGA
Source organism: Chloroflexaceae bacterium (assembly GCA_034437035.1). Classification (GTDB taxonomy): domain Bacteria; phylum Chloroflexota; class Chloroflexia; order Chloroflexales; family Chloroflexaceae; genus CAKZQX01. Next base: position 2,305 of record DAOTUI010000072.1, on the reverse strand, counting down.
GGAGCAGGGCCGCCGTCAGTCCGGTGATACCGCCGCCAACAATGGCGACATCAACGGACAAATCCCGTTCAAGCGGCGGAAAGGAGGGAATGGTGCCGGTCGCTGCCCAGGCAGATGTGTGGATTCCTGGTATTGTCATACTGCGCGCTCTTTCTAGTTAATTCTCCCGGCCAGGAAGAGATATTCGCGTTTCAGTCCGGCCTGGGTTAATCCGGCATGCCGTCAGCACAGCAAGTTCTGTACCAGGTTGTGGCATAACAAAACCGCAGCGCGATAGGATAATTGCGCTGCGGTTGAAAGATGTATTGAAATTTCAGGCGCATGCGCGCCCTACGCTGCGTTACTCCGGTTGCGTCACCAGTTCCTCACCTGCAACCCAGCCCACCCGGCCATCGCCGGCCTGGACGCGCCACCAGGTGTAGCCATCGGCCTGAACTGGACCTTCTTGCAGCGTTAGTTGCGTGCCAATTGCCAGACTGTCCTGCACATTGGAGTTGAGCCCGGGTGCATCACGCCGATTCAGTCCTTGCCCGCCGGCTTTGCGCACCCAGGCCGTGCTGCCGACCGCCATCCCGGTTGGTTTCTCTACGGTCTGGGCCAGTTCCTGTTCCAACGCGTCAATCCGTTTGTTGGCTTCCCGTAGCTCTTGCTCAACGTCCGCGCGGGCGGCGCGCTGCTGCTCCGCGGGGAGTTCTTCCATGTCTACGTCCGGCTCGCGCCGGCTCTGCGCGCGTTGCTCGGCAGACTGTACCTTCTGCCGCAGCTTTGTGACCTCCTGCTGCAACTTTTGCACGGCCTGACCCTGAGCCTTTACCGCTTGCTGTCGGGCAGTTTTTGCCTGCTCCGTAATCTGCTCCTGGAGCTTTTTCACCTCCGACTGGAGATCCCGGTTCTTCCTGGTCGTCGCCTGAATCTTTTCCGCCTGCTCCTGCTGCTCCTTGTTGCGATCTTTTTTCCAGAACATAGGCTTTCCTTCCTGATGCGCCTGATTTCGGGCGGCCTACGAACACCGAGCATACTATAGCAGATCTTCGTCCAATCGCGTAGTGTGTGAGACCAATTTGCCGCCAAACGTGCAAGAAAACCACGAAAGCCACGGAGAGCGTGCAACAGTGAACCGGACGTATATACACGATCGCCCCCACTATCCAGCCCTTCGTGTTCCTTCGTGTTCTTCGTGGTTGGTCGAATTGTTGCCGTTTGGAAGTCAGATTGGTATGAGATGTATTGTACTTTCAGCAGGGTTGCCACTGTACCGGACAATACAATGACGCGTAGCAGCAAACGCAGTGCCAATGATAGAATGTATGCGGTGGGGTTCAAACTGGACGCTTGATGAGATGAACGCAGCCTCGCCTGTGGCCGCATGGTACGCTATTTGTCTTTTGCAGGAAATAAAGCTATTTTCTTCCACCCTGCCGGCTGCGATATCCACTTTCAAACGCGGGATCACGTACGTTGTGTCAGTGAGCGCCGGATATGCAAAACAACGCGCCACTTGCGTGCCAGGATAGACTACACCGGGAATACAAAAATCCGGTATGTTTACTAATAGGTACAGGTATGAATTTGATACTTTTAACTGTTGTTCATACTGGGACAACCCGGTGGCTGTTGCCATATTTCCAGGTCGTCTTCATCCTCCGGGGTTTGCCGGAGCAGGGTTTTCAGGATCTGCGCGTTGATCGGCCCATCACTAATCACCGAACAGATCAGGGAAGCGCGCAACTCCCGCACATCGCGCAGCAGAATACGTACCATTTCACTAAACTGGACGTTGTACCAGTCATCCTTCCGGTTCGACCCTTCGATCTGGTCTTGCAGATGGGCAATCGCAATGGCCTGATGCTCAAGGAGGTGTTGAATATCCGACAGACGGCGTTCAATCCGAGCGATTTGATCGTCTGAGTGAGAAGTTGCCGGCATGGTTACGATCCTGTTCGCTTATTATAGAGAGGTGCTCAATTCCCCATTATGTTGGAATTGTAGTGTAGCACGACAAATGCAGCTTCGCAAGCCGCCCTGATTGTCACATCCGGCAGCCTGAAAGTTTTTACCCTTTTCTAACGCCTTACACCTGCACTGGTATGACAATACTCCTGATCTGATATAGTACCAGCGGTACTATATTACACGACTTACGCGGTGCATGTTCAAACCAGACGTTTGAGCCGAGGGTAGCCCGATTCGCCTGCGGCAGCATGGTACTTTATCGTCTTTTTTACAGAAAAATTGCACAAAGTGCAATTTTTCTGTAAAAAAGATGTCATGTTCCGCCCTGCCGGAGGCGATATCTCCTTTCAGG
>DAOTUI010000071.1:0-77749 GCA_034437035.1 Chloroflexaceae bacterium | reverse complement strand
GCATGGTACTTTTTGATCTTTTTCACAAAAATTTTGCACTTCGTGCAAAATTTTTGTGAAAAAGACTGGAATCTTCCGCCCTGCCGGAGGCGAAATTTCCTTTCGGGTGAGCAACCGCGTAAGTCGTGTAAATCAGACGTCTGCCGGGATAAACAACCCAATTCGCCTGCGGCAGGGCGAAAGGTTCCTGCCGGGTCAACGACCACGTAACTCGTGTGACTAATTTGCATACCTGTCGGCACCATCCTGACCGTAAAAACGGGTTATCGGCCGGTGGAATTGATCATCCGGTTGCTCAAAGCTATGCTGAAGGTGCCGGCGCTGTCGGAAGCGGAGTCGCCCATGGGGAAACGGAGGGCATCGGTGAATACATAGCATATGCGCCGGGCAAGGTCAGGTCAACACAGATGGAGTTGTCAATCACCCCAGTATGATGTGAGGGCGACCGGGTCGCTGCACATCATTTGCGCCACACTGTCAGTCTCACCGGATCGGACCGGTTTTCCACAGTGTGCCGCATTTATTTATGGAGAACACTTGTTCTATGGCTTCCTGATGGGAATATGAAATGTGGAAAAGTGTAAGAAGTGTTGACAGATCTGTGGACAAGGGGGTTGACTTTAACCGTTGCATAATGTTATAGTAGCTCATAGATTAACGGGGTGCCTTGTCCGCGTCCCTCTGTGATTGCTACGCGTGGGGTTTGAGGGTGCGCTCTCAACCCCATCTTGTTGTTCAGAGTGCGGTAAGCGGGCCAAACCTTTTGAAGATGCAACCAGTGGTGGGTGCGGCGTTCCTTTGCAATGCTCCCATAACCGGGAGTATAGGCAGTTTATGCGTCGGGGAAATGACTTTCTAGCGAGGTTCTGACCTCTTCTGGATGGTCGTGAACTTTTGAGTATTCTGTACGTCCGCTTGACATAGTGTGTATTATGTCTATACAACAGGTGCATAGCACGCCGGCTTTGTGTCAAGTACAGTCGGTGTGCCGGAAGCGAATGTTTCCCATACCAAAACTGTTTCTATAAAAACTATCACACGAGGCAGAACGGTAAGACTATGGCAACACAAAGACAATCGATTGCACAAGAGACGGGACTAGTAATGGAGCGTTTGCTTGAGGTGGCTCGCACACGCGGGTTTTTAACCTACAGCGATATTCTTGAAGTCTTTCCTCAACCAGAGTTATATGTGATCGACGTCGATCAACTATACGCAATTCTGCAGGCCGAAGGTATCAAAGTTGTCGAATCACCGACTGATATTGATACAACTAAACCGTCTGATGAAGACGAGGTGCTTTCCGAGTTGACCGAACTCGCCGATATCGCGCTTGATGATCCCGTACGCATGTATTTGCAGGAGATCGGGCAGGTGCCGCTGCTGACGGCCAGTCAGGAAGTTGAGCTTGCCAAGCATATGGAGGCGGGCGATATTGCCCAGGAACGGCTCCAACGGGCCGAGTGTAGTTCCTGGCAAGAGCGGATCATGCTGGAACGTCAGTATTCCCTGGGCTGCGAAGCGCGCCAGCATTTGATCCAGGCAAACCTGCGCCTGGTGGTCTCGATTGCGAAAAAATATACCTCGTATGGCTTGACTATGATGGATCTGGTCCAGGAGGGCAATATCGGGTTGATGCGCGCTGTGGAGAAGTTTGACTATACCAAGGGGCATAAGTTCTCTACCTATGCCACCTGGTGGATCCGCCAGGCCATTACCCGCGCGATTGCCGACCAGAGCCGCACGATCCGCCTCCCGGTCCACATGGGCGAAGCCATCAGTCAGGTGAAACGGACCTCCCACAAACTCCAGCAGTCGATGCAGCGCGAACCTAACCCCGAAGAGATTGCCGATGCAATGGGCATCAGTCCCAATAAGGTTCGGCGTACGCTGGAGGCTTCTATGCACCCGCTCTCGCTGGAAATGCCGGTCGGGCAGGAGGGCGAAGGGCGCATGGGTGATTTTATCGAAGATGACCGTGTCGCAACCCCGGCCGAAGCTGCTGCCGCCTCGATGCTGCGTGAGCAGATCGAAGAGGTGCTGGAAAAACTGCCTGAACGTGAACGAAAAATTATTCAGTTGCGCTACGGTCTAAAGGATGGACGTTACCGTACGCTGGAGGAGGTCGGCGTCGAGTTTGGTATTACGCGTGAGCGTATCCGGCAGATTGAAGCGGTTGCGTTGCGGAAACTGCGCCATCCCCACCTGGGTAAGAAGCTCCGGGGTTATCTCGATTAACTCGATGACGGAAGTGGCTGCGGTGGCAGGAACGGTATACCGCCTGTGCCGCAGCCATACCACCTCGGAACTTCGCATCCCCGGCTTTAACCATCCTATCTCCCTCAAGATGACTATTTTCTCCCTCAAGATGACCATTTCCCACCCGCATCTGGTGTCTCCACGGCAAGCAGCAGGTGGTAGCATGGCTACCGCACTCCATAAGATTTGCGCAGGCACGCTTTGTTCGTGCTATGCGATCTAATCGCTACGGCATGGCATGGTATACTGCTGACTATGTCGGTGGTGATAAGTCCATGTGCCGGTTATGCTGAACACCATGCGCTGAATTGGTGGTGATCCGATTATTCTGTTGAATTGACGTCAGATGTGAGGAGGTACACTGTGGCAAAACTGACCGAAGCAGCGATTGAGGAGCGCTTGCAGGGGCTGAGTGGCTGGACAAAGCAGGGTGAGATGATCACCAAGACCTACAAAATGGGGACGTTTCCTGCCGCCATTGCGTTTGTTACCCATGTCGGCTTTCTGGCGGAGGCGGCCGCCCACCATCCGGATGTCGATATTCGCTACAACCGGGTGAAGCTGGCGCTGACAACGCATGATGCCGGCGGTCTCACAGAGAAGGATTTCGATCTGGCGGCAAAGGCCGATGAGATTATGGGCTGATGCTACGGCTATGCCCTTTCTGCACACATCCCACGGGAAGCTCTTCTACGCGCAGCGCGGCACCGGCACACCGACGATTGTAGCGGTGCATGGCGCGGGTGGAACGCATCAGCACTGGGGCTTGCAACTGCAAGCCCTGGGTGATACCACGCGTACGATTGCCCTGGATCTGCCGGGGCATGGGCGCTCACCCGGTCCCGGTTGCCGGCGCATTGCCGACTATAGCCGGATCCTGGTTGCCGCCCTGGATGCGCTCGGCCTGGAGCGGGCAGTGCTGGCCGGTCACTCAATGGGCGGGGCGATTGCACTCTGGACGGCCCTGACCGCGCCGGAGCGGGTTGCGGGCCTGGCGCTGATTGGCACTGGCGCACGTCTGCGGGTGCTGCCGGCGCTGATTGAGGGGTTTGTAGACGATCCGGCGGCGGCAGTACGCCTGATAGTTGCGCGGGCCTACAGTAATACTGCTGTGCCTGAGCTACGTGCAGCCGGGGAAGCTGCCTTCCGCCAGACCGACCCGGCGGTGTTTCGCGGGGATCTGCTGGGCTGCAATGTCTTTGATGCGCTGGAGCAGGTGCAGGCGATCCGCTGTCCCACGCTGCTGCTTTGCGGCACGGAGGATCAATTGACCCCGCCCCGTTTCAGCCGGTATCTTCACGAGCAGATTGCCGGCTCAACTCTGGTGCTGGTGCCCGGGGCCGGGCATATGGTCTTGATTGAACAGCCGGAAGCCGTAAATGCGGCGCTGCGTGAGTTTATTCACCGTGTGGCGTGAAACGTGAGGCGTGGGGCGTAGCGTTACTTGCCGATACAGAAGCGACTAAAGATTGTATCGAGCAGATCCTCGCCCACCGTCTCGCCGGTAATCTCCCCCAACGCATTCATTGCCGTCGTCAGGTCGCCCGCCAGCAGATCGGTGGGTACACCCGCAGTTTGCCCGGCGACCGCCGCCTGGAGCGCGTTCACCGCCCGATCCAGAGCATCGCGGTGGCGGGGGTTCGATACCAGTTGGGCATTGCCGGGCACAACCGCCTGCCCGCCCAGCAGCGCCTGCGCCACCGCGCGAGCCAGATCATCAATGCCGGCCCCGGTGACGACCGAGGTGGCAACGCTGCCCAGCAGATATGGATGCGCAAAGGGCAGTGTCGGCAGTTCTGCAGATGGCTGTTCCGACCGCTGATCAATCTTGCTCCAGACCAGGAGCGTCGGCTTGCCGAGCGTGATCTCGGCCATCTGGATATCCTCCGGTGTGGGTGGCCGGCTGCTATCCAGCAGGAGGAGCGCCAGGTCCGCCGCAGCCAGGGCGGCGCGGCTGCGTTCAACCCCCAGGCGCTCAACCGGGTCGCTGCTCGCGGTAATGCCGGCCGTGTCGATCAGAACCACCGGGATGCCCGCCAGGTTGGCTGTCTCTTCCAGCGTATCGCGGGTGGTGCCGGGGATCGCCGTGACAATTGCCCGGTCGGCGCGTAGCAGCGCGTTGAGCAGGCTCGACTTGCCCGCATTGGGGCGGCCCACCAGCGCGGCCCGGGCGCCCTGCCGGTAGACCATCCCCTGGTCGGCGGTTGCCAGCAGGCGCTCGACGGCACGCAGGCTCTGCGTGAGCGCGGGAGTGACATCCTGCAGTTCGACTTCATCTTCGGGGAAATCTACCACGACGGTGACATAGGCCAGGACATCCATCAGGGCGGCGCGAATCCGGCGTACCTCCTGGGCCAGCCAGCCGCCGAGTTGACTCTGCGCCACCGCCAGTCCGGTGGCAGTCTGGGCGCGGATCACATCAAGCGTGGCCTCAGCCTGTGACAGGTCAATCCGCCCGTTGAGAAAGGCCCGCAGGGTAAACTCACCCGGTTGGGCCAGCCGCGCCCCCGCCGCCAGTGTTAATCCGAGTGTCCGCTGGAGCGGCAACGGCCCACCGTGGCAGGAGAGTTCGACCACATCTTCGCGCGTAAAACTGTGGGGGGCGCGCATCAACGCCAGCAGCACCTCATCCACCACACTATCGTTGGACGGATCGATAATGTAGCCGTAGCGCAGGCGGTGCGAGCAAAACGGCCCGGCTTTGTGGGGGCGGAAGAGCCGCCGGGCAATCGGCAGCGCATCCGGCCCGCTGAGGCGCACAATGCCGATGCCGCCTTCCCCCGGGGGGGTGGCAATTGCTGTGATCGTGTCGTCGTACATAATCTTCCTGATAGGTCTATTTCGGATGCGTTTTGGGCAGACGTTGCATGCTAAAATGATTGCAGGCGAGAACCTGGAACAGCGGAACCGAGAACGATATGCGTTGCGGGCAACAGAAGTGGAACCCGGTTTATTCTTTATTCGGCGTCTGTTAGTTCTTGTTTTCGTTCTGTCCTGAATTACAGGGCATATGCAGTGGTTACGCAAACTGGACGTTTGACCAGGTGGAAGCCCAATTCGCCTGCGGCAGCATGAGATGTTTCCTATCTTTTTCACCCTGCCGGAGGCGAAATTACGTTCCGAGTCAGGACCGCGTACGTCGTGTGAATTATACCAGATGCGTGTAGCATAACCACCTGGTTTGAAAGAGCGGGCAAGAGTCGATGGGAATGATCAAGCCGGATGCGCGTTTTCTGCGTCGCTTGGGGTCGGCGCTGTTTGGCTGGCTCAGTCTGTTTGAATTGCTGGCGGCCCTGTTCGGACTGCGGGGGTTGCTGCTGACCCATCCGCAGGTATGGCGTGCAACGGGAGCGCTGCTGGTCTGGCAGGCCCGGCGCCTGCAGCGGAGCGGAACCGCCGGTCGTTTGGCATTGCTGCCGGCTTTTCTGCCCGCCCTGCTGCTGCATCTGCTGCTGGCAACTCTGCGCAACCGGCAGCTTGATCCGCGTCGCCGCCTGCTCCCCGGCAGCTATGCCGATCGGGAGATTACCCGGTTGGATATTCCGACGGCGAATGGTCCCGTGCCCGCGCTGCATATCGTGCCGGCGGGTGGTGCGCGCGCGGCGGTCTGTGTGGCGCACGGGTCGGGCTGCAACAAAACATTTTATGCCTGGGAACTGGTTGATGCACTGCCGGCGCGGGGGCTGGCGCTGCTCCTGATCGATCTGGACGGCCATGGGGAGAGCTGCCGCCCGCAGGCGTTCCCGGATATTGTACAGAATATTGTCGGCCCGGTGGCCTGGCTGCGTACACGCTACGAACGGGTGGGGGTGATCGGGAACAGCCTGGGGGGCTGCGTCGCCGCGCGCGCGGTCGCCGACGGCACCGCCGTTGATGCACTGGTGCTGCTGGAAGCGCCCCCCTGGCTACAACTCTCGCGCCGCCAGGTTGCCCGCGAGGTGGTGGGTCTGCTGCAGCCGGCCATTGTGCGCCTCACGCGCGCCGGGAGTCCTTACTGGATTGCGCGTGCCTGGGAGTCGCCGCGCATTCGCGCGCGCATCGGCACACGCGAACTGATCGACGCGCTCGATCTGCTGGGCAGCCTGCGGCGCATAACGGCCGGCGGACTGCCGGCAACTGGGGACGACACAGGCAGGCTGCCCCTGCTGCTGGTCTATGGCGCGTGGGATGCGATTGTATCGCCGCAGCAGGCTGCCCAGGTGCGGCAGGCGGTTCCGCCTGGCGGGACGTTTCATCTGCTGCGGTACGCCACCCACCTCTCGCTGCCGATTGATCCGCGCACGCTGGCGCTGGTGGGGCGTCGGCTGGAAGCAACCTTGCGGCAGTAGCGGTTTGCGCGTCTCGGCAGATCGGGCTATAATGCAAGTGGTGGGCCGGTAGCTCAGTGGTAGAGCACCTGACTTTTAATCAGAGGGTCGTGAGTTCGAATCTCACCCGGCTCACCAGGTTTTTTCCCTGACCCCACGTTACAACGTGGGGCGTTTTTTTGCGATCCTGGGGCGGTCTGTTTGAACTGAGTGTATGACGCGCTGTATCGCTGCCGTCATATTGGCACTATTCAAACAGACCGCCCCAATTCTGTTTCCCCACCTGTTGCTACGCCTGATGGATGCTCTGCCTGACGGGCCTCGGTTGTGGGTCAACGCAACTGCTCGTTCGCCCGGTATGACCCTCTGATTAAAAGTCAGGGGCTCTTGCTCAGGCACTGCCTGTCGCCAGCAGCAGTGCGCCGACCAGAATGAGCGGCATGGCAGCCACTATCACCGCGTTCCACCGGTTCCGGCTTGACATAGATAATCTGTGGTGGGGGCTGGGTGGTGAAGAGCGAGCGAACGACCATCCCGGCGACAAAGGTGATCCCGCTGACGAAGATGACTGCTTCCATTGTGCTGTTCCTCCTGACGCGTATGTCGGTATGTTTTTCCGGTCCTGTATGCAGTAAACTATAAATGGATGCGGAACTGATCGGGTGTTGCCATCGTCTGTATCCTCTACACACTACACATACGTTCAGCGATCTCCAGTATAGCTAATCCGCGTTGCACAATCTTGTCTCTTCGTGCGTATCCTGGTCTGCCCAGAAATGCCGTCGCGCCTGACAGTCAATGCACGGCGCAGAGCGTGAGCGTAACTACAAACACCGCAACAATGAGCCAGGATTCATCCATTTGACGGATTGTATTTCGGAACATGTGTGCTATGATACGCATGCCGACGAGATCGCAAGGAGTCAGCGCCCCTGGAAGTCTGAAGCAAGTCAAGAAAGGAGAACCGTGATGGATCACCAGACTGTGCATCTGTTTGTCTTCGACACCCTGGCTGATTGGGAGCCGAGTTATGCCCTGACCGGGATCAACACGTCCATTGTGACGGCTGAGCCCGGACCATACCGCGTCCAGAACGTAGGGCTGACTAATGAGTCAGTGGTCACCATGGGAGGCCTCACCATCCTTCCAGATATGACGCTCGACACGCTGGATCCGGCGCACAGCGCGCTGCTCATCCTGCCCGGCAGCGATCGGTGGGAGCAGGGCGAACTCGCAGCGATCTACCCGCATGTGCGTGTGTTTCGTGCTGCCGGGGTTCCCGTTGCCGCAATCTGTGGCGCAACCGTCGGACTGGCCCAGGCGGGCGTGCTTGATGCGGTGCGGCATACCGGGAATGCGCCCGACCATCTGCAAGCGACCGGCTATCGGGGCGGAGCATGCTACGAGCACGCCCCTGCCGTCACGGACAGTGGGGTCATAACGGCGGCGGGAACCGCTGCGCTCGAGTTTGCGGTCCATATTTTCCGCTGCCTGAACCTATACTCGGAGGATATCCTGGATGCGTGGTACCAGTTGTTCAAAACCGGCGACCCGGCGCATTTCGCACGCCTGTATGCATAAGGAACATTTCAAGTCACCGAGGAAGCAAAGGAGTCACTGATGGGAACGATCACGATGTTCAATGATTAGGAAATCAGATAACGATGGTGAGGGTTAAACGTATGGAACAGTAATCGGACGATGCGTGCGGTGGCGCTGGATCGCTTTGGCGGCCCTGAGGTGCTGATGCTGCGCACTGTGCCGCTTCCTGACGTCGGCCCACAGGAGGTGCTCATCCGGGTGCAGGTGACCGGGTTGCTCAAGTATGAACGCCGTCCGTTGCAGCAGATTATCGCGGATCTCTACGCGGCACGCGGGGATCTGTTCGATGATCTGTTCAGTCGGGCCTGGGCGCTGCTGGATGGGCAAAAAACGATTGAGTCGCGGGTTTCGGTCAATCGCAGCGCCCCATTTGACCGGGTTCAGGCCGAGGATATTGTGTTTTTTAAGCTGTCCGGCGGGCCGATCCTGGGAGTGGGTATCGTTGATTATGCCCAATTCTACCGCATAACCCCCGACACACTTCACCAGATTCGCCACCAGTTTGCCGACGCTCTGTGCATTACAGATGCTGCCTTCTGGGATACCCATGCACAGGCATCTTTCGCGTTGCTGCTGCATCTGCGGCGTGTCGCGCGGATTGAACCTACGCCGTTTTATAAGCGTGACCGCCGTGGTTGGGTGGTGCTGCATCCCCGTACGGAGCAGCAGGCACTCTGGTATGATGATGCTGAAGATGCGGGCTCTGCTACGCCTCTATCTGACGACCGAGACAATAGATCCGCGTGAAGATAGCCTCCTGTGGAATACGCAGATCCCACCACCAGATAGTTAGTCGGTTGCGATCCCGCCCATGCCCTGGACGTTCCCTCTCGCAGAAAAACCCAACCGCTGCCACATCCGATTAGCTGCTGCATAATCATGACGACAATCGGCGCGTTTGCTTTGCAATGCGTCAGGTTCACTCGCTGAACAATCCGGAAGCGGGGCAAATCTCAGTTCATTCCGCTTCCCGCTCCAGAGCATACAACAACGTAATGTGATGGATATGGCATTGTGATACAATTGGCGCAAGAACAGACCCACGGACAGGGGTCAGTATGAACGTATATGTCTTCCATTTCGTGACTCTGGTATGTTTGTAGGATACTATCGGCACGACCTGTACCTGGATCGTTCATTGGTATGCTGTGCATTGAGTGCAGATGGGCGTAAAATCGTTGCAGGTGGTGAGAGTGGCGTATATTTCCTCCGGCTCGAAGGGTTGTAGGCCCGACGTTGCGTGTGCTACAATGGGCGCAATAAAAAACAGACCTGCACGCATGTGGTTGCACTGACCTATCCTTTCCACCGGCAAGACCGCCTGAAGACAGCGCTACGAACACATCCATATCATCGGATAGATAACACCCTATGCCACGCATCTTTGACAACATTGACCGGCGACTCCTGCCCGCTCTGCAGCAGACGCTAACCAGCGCGACGCGGGCCGATTTCTGTGTCGGCTATTTCAATCTGCGCGGCTGGAAGCAGCTTGCCCCCGCCTTTGATGACTGGCCGGGTGGCCCCGGCCGCTGCTGCCGCCTGCTGGTCGGCATGCAGCGCCACCCCCGTGATGAACTGCGCGCCGCATTGAGTCTCGCCCCGGCGCGCGGGATGGATAACCAGACGGCCCTGCGGCTCAAGCATGAGTTGGCCGAAGAGTTTCGCTCACAACTTATGACGGGTACGCCCACGAATGCAGATGAAGCCGCCCTGCGCCATCTGGTGCAGCAAATCCGGCAGAAACAGATTATCGTCAAGCTCTTTCTGCGTCACACCCTGCACGCCAAGCTCTATCTGGCCTTCCGGGAGGATTACAACAACCCGATCACCGGCTACCTCGGCAGCAGCAACCTGACCTTTGCCGGGTTGTCTCACCAGGGCGAACTCAATGTCGATGTGCTGGAGCATGATGCCTGCCGGAAGCTCGCCGCCTGGTTTGAGAATCGCTGGAATGATCGCTGGTGTGTTGATATTTCCGATGTGCTGGTGCAGGTGATTGAGGACAGTTGGGCGCGCGAGGAGTTGATCCCGCCCTACCACATCTACCTCAATATGGCCTACCATCTGTCGCAAGAAGCCCGCGCCGGTCTTTCGACATTCCGTATTCCCCGTGACTTCCCGCACCTCTTCGAGTACCAGACGGCTGCGGTCAAGATTGCCGCTCACCATTTGAACAAGCGTGGTGGCGTGTTGATTGGTGATGTGGTGGGCCTGGGAAAAACATTGATGGCAACTGCACTGGCGGAACTAACTATAGGTGTGGTGTGACAGAGAAGATTTAAAACTGCTGAGTCGAGGAGCATGGACATCATGCAATTGTTTTAGAGGAGTCTTTCAATGAAGATTTGCGATCTTTGTGGTTCAGAAAACCGTGATATAGCGCGATTTTGCAATCAATGCAGAGGGTCTCTTCGTAATGCCAGGAGATTCCTTAATTACTTGGAAGTGGTCGGTCATTATCATATTATACGTTTACTAGGTTATGGTGCACAGGGTGCTGTTTATTTAGCAACAGAACAACGGACAAAGTCAGAGGTGGCACTTAAGGAGACTCTTCACTATCCCGAAAGGATTCATCGTGAATTTCAGTTGCTGTACGAAAAAAAACATGTTTGTATACCTTGTTATTACGAAGCATTCGAGCATGATGGTCATGGCTATCTAGTAATGGAGTATATTCCAGGTCAAAACCTGGAGGAGATTCTTCAACAGAGAAAGAAACCTTTTTCTGAAGGTGAACTTGTAAATTATGCCTTGAAAATATGCGATGCACTAAGTTACTTGCATAATTGTAATCCAAGAATAATCCACCGAGATATCAAACCTGCTAATATACGTCTTACGACGCAAGGACAAATAAAGCTGGTAGATTTTGGCCTATTTAAAACAGGTAAAGGAAAAACACGAACTACACGAGTAGGACTCACTGCTGAATATGCACCACCAGAGCAGTGGGATGTTAAATTTGGCAAAACCGATCCCAGAAGTGACATTTTCAGTCTAGGAGCAACCTTATACCATTTAATCTCAGGACAAGAACCTGTACATGGTTTTCTTCGGAGTATGTCCTGGGAGGATCGAGATTCATTAAAACCATTGAGAGATCACTCTCTCAATATATCGCATCGTATGGTAGAGGTAATAGAAAAATCTATGGCTATCCGACCTGAATACCGTTATCAGAATGTTGAAGAATTAAAGCAAGCATTGTCAAACAAAAAGACATTCTCATCACGTCCACCATCTGGTACAGGTTCCCCAAAACCATCTGCCGCTCCCACATCCACATCCGCAGCTGACCAAAGGTTATTGAGAGTATTTAGAGGTCATACAGATGCGGTTATGGGCGTTGCTTTTAGTGCATATGGAAGAGTTGTAGCCAGTGCTAGTCTTGACAAAACTGTGCGTTTGTGGAACATCTCAGATGGTCAACTTCTGCGTAAGTATGAACATAAAGATTGTGTACAATGTCTTGCCTATAGTCCAGATAGCCGATTTCTTGCCAGTGGCTGTAAAGACGGTTCCGTATATGTTTGGAACCTATCCGATAATCGATGCCAATCTATTTTTCGAGGGTATGCAGGTGGTGTCTGGGGCATTTCATATAGTCCAAATGGTCAATTAATAGCTGTTGGCAACTTTGATGGGACAGTTCATTTGCGAAGTCTTTCAAATGGCCGTTTATTGTATTCACTGCAAGAGAATATAGGGCCCACCCGGGTTGCTTTCAGTCCTGATGAAAAGACGTTTTGCTCAGGTGACTTTGAAAGTGTACTCTGTGTATAGAAAACTTCTGATGGACAACTTCTGCACAAACTGAAAGGGCATACAGGGCCAATATGGAGTGTCAGCTATAGTCCTGGAGGGCAAATGATTGCTGCCAGTACAGATAACCAAGTTCGGTTTTGGCAAGTAAGTAATGCTCAAATATTTAACCATTCATGGAGGCATAAAGATACTGTCTGGGATGTAGCCTGGAATCCAAATGGACAAACTCTTGTGAGTGGATGTACTGATGGAACAATACATTTTTGGGATTGGGAGAGCAAAAAATCCCAGAGTATTGTCACGGGACATGCTAAAGTCATTACTGGCATCAAAATTAGCTCTAATGGTCAATTCATTGCTACTGGAAGTTGGGATAAAACCGTCTGTCTGTGGCGTACTTAATCATTTATCTGAAGAATTTATTCGACAAGGAATAGAAATGCAGCAGCAGGGCGACGACCGCTACTACCGCGACTTCCTCTGCCCGCTCTTCTTTGAGGGGTTCGCCCGCAGGCCCGCCGAGCGGTCACCGGAGATCAACGCCCTGCTCGGCACCGTGCCCTACCTGAACGGCGGCCTGTTCCTGCGCCACCAGATCGAGGAGCGCCACGGCGAGCAGATCGCCATCCCGGATCGCGCCTTCGAGCGGCTGTTTGGCTTCTTCGACCAGTATCACTGGCACCTGGACGACCGCCCGCTGCGCGACGACAACGAGATCAACCCCGATGTGCTGGGCTACATCTTCGAGAAGTACATCAACCAGAAGCAGATGGGCGCGTACTACACTCGCGAGGATATCACCGGCTACATCAGCCAGAACACCGTACTGCCCTGCCTGTTCGACACGGCGCGGCAGCAGTGCCGGGTGGCCTTCGCGGGCGAACAGTCGATCTGGCGGCTGCTGCGCGACAACCCCGACCGCTACATCTACCCGGCGGTGCGGCACGGCAGCGAGCATGAGTTGCCACCAGAGATTGCCGCCGGGATAGACGACGTGACACAGCGGACTCATTGGAACAAACCTGCCCCACAAGAGTATGCCTTGCCGACGGAGATCTGGCGCGAGGTGGTGGCCCGCCGCCGGCGCTACGCCGAGGTGCGGGCGAAACTGGCAGCAGGCGACATCAGCGCGATCAACGACCTGGTGACGTATAACCTGGATATGCGCCAGTTTGCCCAGGACGTGATCCAGCAGTGCGAGGGGCCGGAACTGCTGCGGGCCTTCTACCGCGCCATCGAGCAGGTGACGGTGCTCGACCCCACCGCCGGATCGGGCGCGTTCCTGTTTGCCGCCTTGGAAATTCTGGAGCCGGTGTACGATGCCTGCCTGGAGCGCATGCAGGGCTTTCTGGATGATTATGATCGCGCCCCCATCCCTGGCCCTTCCCCCACAGGTGGGGAAGGGAAGCTCCCCTCGCCTCAGCGTGGGAGAGGGGCCGGGGGTGAGGGCACCACCAGCGGGGAAGGGAAGCTCGAAGTACCGCCCGCGTTACGTGAAAAGATGGTAGCGGTGGCCCGCTCGCTGCGGCGTGAGGCAACAGGGAGTGAAGATATGCTCTGGCAGGCATTGCGCGGTAAGCAGTTGGATGGGCGGAAGTTCCGCCGCCAGCAGCCAGTGGGGGCGTTTGTGCTGGATTTCTACTGCTCATCGGAAAGGCTGGCTGTCGAAGTTGATGGCGCAATACACGAGAACCAGCGCGAAGCTGATGCCGAACGACAGGCCATACTGGAATCGCTTGGCATTCGCTTTGTGCGTGTTACCGCCACTGAGGTTGAGCAGGATATGCCGACAGTTCTGGCACACATTCGGGCAGCTTTTGCATCTCCTGTGGACTCTCCCCAATCAGTTGAGAAGGGAACCACCCCTCGCCCCAGCGTGGGAGAGGGGCCGGGGGTGAGGGGCCGCAAATACCGCGACTTCCGCGAGACGCTGGAGCGTGTTGGGCAGCACCCCAACCGCCATTACTTTATCTTCAAGTCGATCATCGTGAACAACCTGTTTGGCGTGGACATTATGGATGAGGCGGTGGAAATCTGCAAGCTGCGGCTGTTCCTCAAGCTGGTGGCGCAGATCGAGCGGGCCGAGCAGATCGAGCCGCTGCCGGATATCGACTTCAACATTCAGGCGGGCAACACGCTGGTCGGCTTTGCCACCTACGCGGAGGTGCAGCAGGCAATTATCAACCCGCAGGGCAACGCCCCCAAACTGCTGCTCACGGAAGAAGAAGAGGCATCACTTGCGGCGATTGAGGCGCAGACGCAGGACGTAGACCGGCTGTTCCAGGCGTTTCGCCAGCAGCAGACGACGCTGGTTGGGGCGGTGACGCCGGAGGACAAGCAGGAACTGCGCCACCGCCTGAACGCGCTGAACGATGAACTGAACCACTACCTGGCGGCGGAATATGGCGTTACTGCCCCCATCCCTGGCCCTTCCCCCACAGGTGGGGAAGGGAAGCACCCCTCTCCCCGGCGTGGGAGAGGGGCAGGGGGTGAGGGTGCCTACACGCAGTGGCTCGCCACCCATCAGCCTTTCCACTGGTTTGTGGAGTTTTACGGCATTATGCAGCGCGGCGGCTTCGATGTGATTATCGGCAACCCACCGTATATCGGTTACAGCAAAGTGCGCCGTCACTACACAGTGCGCGGGTATGTCACAGAACCTTGCGGCAATCTGTATGCGCTAACTGTGGAGCGTGCGCCGGCTCTCTTGCGTCAGGGGGGACGTTGTGGAATGATCGTGCCAATCGCCTCGGTTTCCACCGACAGTATGCAAGCACTTCAGAACCTTTATCAGTCGTTCGTCCAGTGGCACAGCCATTACGCCGTGCGTCCGGGAAAGCTTTTTGTTGGTGTGGATATGAACCTGACGATTAGCCTGTTCTACAAAACCAATGAACGTAAAAATGTTTATGGCACGGGATATCGGCGATGGTCAAGTGGTACTACGGGTGACAGACCACATATCTTTGAAACCTTATCCTATGTTTCGGAACCGTGCTTCACAAATCATGTTAATCCCCATCCTAAATTGGGTTCATCAATCGAAAAACAGGTTTTGTGTCGCATGCTCGATCATGGCCGAAAGCTACGTGCTTATACAACCCCAGTAGGTGTAACTCTGTACTATCACTCAGGTGGACGCTACTGGCGCAAGGCACTGTTGAGCAAGTTGTCATCTCACTATAAACCAGTGACGATCCAGTCCGCGTTTGCTCCAATTGTTCTCGCTTTATTGAACAGCCAACTCTTTTACTGGTACTGGATCAGTAACTCAAATTGTATGGATGTAGTTTCCCGCGAGGTGCTTGATCTGCCTGTCTTTGCCCTGGATACGGTTGACCCACGACCATTTTATAAGCTACAAGAAGAACTTTTGATAGCCTATAACACCAGCAGTACAACTCGAGTGCGGCGTGGCAAACATATTCAGGTCGAAGAGATTAACTTTGATGTTCATAAGGCCAAACCCATCATCGACGAGATCGACCGGGCGCTGGCACAGCACTACGGCTTCACCGCCGAGGAGCTGGACTTCATCATCAACTACGACATCAAGTACCGCATGGGGCGGGATGGAGGCATGGAGGAGTGAGCACCGACCAGCACAACCTCACCCCTGAGCATCCCGCCTACCCGCCCGCCCTACAGCGCCGGCTGGGCGACCATGCCCCGCCCACCCTTACCGCGCGCGGCAACCTCGCCATCTTGCAGCAGCCGGCCCTGGCGCTCTTCAGTTCCAGCCAGTGTCCGGCAGCGCTCATCCTGCGGGCGCACGACCTGGCCGACCAGCTTCGGCAGCAGGGCCGCACCGTCATCAGCGGCTTTCACTCCCCCGTCGAGCGCGAATGCCTGACCACACTGCTGCGCGGTACGCAGCCGCTCATCCTCTGCCCCGCCCGCAGCATCGAGCGCTGGCGCATCCCGCTGGAGTATCGTGAGCCGTTGCAGGAGGGGCGCTTGCTGCTGCTCTCGCCCTTCAGCCCCACGCAGCGCCGCGTTACCGAGGAGACCGCTTTGACGCGCAACCTGGTCGCTGCCGCCCTCGCGGAAACCGTGCTGATCATCCATGCCGCCCCCGGTAGCAAGACCGAGGCGTTCTGCCGCGAACTGGTGCGTTGGGGCAAACCGCTGCGCACCTTCGACAGCCCGCACAACGCCAATCTGGTCGAGATGGGGGCGGAGGTGCCGGGTGATATGATCGTCTCGTAATGTGGTTATGCCGGGGCAGGTACGAAATTTTCGCACCTGCCTGCCTGGCGCGAAGGATCGGGGAACGTGGCATAGAACTGTTGTCAACCCCGCCCGACGCCAATACCTTGATCCGCCGGGCAACAACAAATGGTCAGGGGTCTTCCAGTGGGACGACCTGCCAGTGCTTGAACTGCTGCTGCGTGAGGTGCCACCCACTGACCGGGTACACCCCCTTATCGGTGCCTGGGCGGGCGATCCGGTCTATGTGTCGGGCGACTATGCCAGATGCCTACCCGAACCATGGAACACTGAGCAGGAAGTGGCAGAGCTCCAGCGACATGAACCGGATCGCCTGAATCTTTACCGGATGGCACAATACCGCTACGAGCCGATCACCTTTGGGGCATTGCAGATGTTCTATCAGGTCGATCCCGCCCGGTTCTGTGAGCACTGTTCAGTCTATACACCGCGTGTCGGCGACCTGGATGAACTGCACCGTGCCGCGACAGTGCCTCGGTTTCCTTCACACCTGTAGCGTCACAATCATTCGTTCAGGGCAATGGTATGAGGAATGCGCCGGCATGCAACTGCAATACGACATCACTGGTGCGGGACCGCCGCTGCTCCTCTTGCATGGCGCACTGGTCAGTTCGCAGATGTGGCACCCGCAATGCACATTCTTCCGCCGGCACTATCAGGTGATCACCTGCGATTTGCCCGCGCATGGCGGCTCGCCGGATGTAGACGGAACCTACAGCATCCCGGCGCTGACGGCCCGGGTAGTACAACTTCTCGATACCCTCGGCATTGCACAGACCCATGTATGCGGGCATTCCCTGGGCGGGATGGTCGCCCAACAGCTTGCCGGCGAAGCTCCTCAGCGCATCGACAAACTTATCCTGGCAGAAACGGCGTATGGCACCCGCCATACCGTGTGGGAACGTCTTCAGACCCCGATTACACGCCCGTTTTTGTGGCTGATTCCGCAGCGCGCGCTGGTGCAGTTATCTGTGCGACAGTATGGCGCGCGTAGTCCGGAGACGGCGCAGTTTATTCGGCAGGCGATGGCGCGCTCTACGCATGCGACCAGTGTCCGCGTTATGAGCGCCGCCCGCTGTTCGCTGATGGGATAGCCAAAGACCAGCAAGCCCCCATGCTGCTCTCAGTAGGTGCGGATGGGCCTACTGATGCAGTGGTCAGTTTCGGCAAAGCAGTGTTCATTCGTCTGCGTAGCGGCTGCCGTGGTCACGCTGGTGGGTAAGAGCACCAGCAGCAGGCCGCCCGCCAGGCGCAACCTGCGCTGCGCCTGGCGGGAACGTCTCATAGTGATGGGGCAATCCACGCTCCGAACCACCCCGTGTCAGGGTCGTTCGCGAGCCGGTTGAATATTCTGGTTGATCCGGAAGAAGTTCTCCGGGTCGTACCGTGCTTTGATCTTTGCCAGACGCGGGTAGTTGTCGCGGTAGGTGGCCTGTACCCGATCCTGGCTCTCGTTCATTAAGAAGTTGACATAGCCCCCCCCCGCTGAGTAGGGATGCAACGCATGCCAGTAGGATACCGTCCAGTCGCGGATGACTTCCGCATTCGCCGGGTCAGCGTCTACGCCGGTGATGACCTGTGACCAGGTCACATCACGATAGCTGAAGGCTGTCTCCGTGCTGCCTACACGATGCACTGCACCATTGACTGGATAGAGATGCATGGTTGAGAGTCCGTCAGGCAGCCGGTGGGCAAACTCGATGTGGCGCTCGATGGCTGCGTCGCTTAGTTCGTTGACGAAATCGCCGCGCCAGTACCACTGCAGACCGGGGCCGGCGAGCGCATCGAACATGCTCTGCAGGGCCGGGAACGGCAGCGGGCCGGTCAGGTCTTGCGCGGGTGGGAACTGCTCCCGCACGGAAGCCAGTACTTCCTCTGCCTGCTCCGGCGTAGCGTTGATCGCCCAGATAATGCCGCACATCCGCTGCATATGCAGATGCTCGAAAAAGGGTTCCACTGGCGGCACCATCAAGACGGCAAAGAAGCCACTAACGTGCTCCGGTGCTTCAACGATGAAGTCGCGGTACCAGCGCATCACGGCTGGTGCATCGTCCAGATCCCAGAGCATCGGCCCCCCGATGACGTTCTTGACAGGCCGCCCCTGGAACAGGAAACTGGTGACGATGCCAAAGTTGCCGCCGCCGCCGCGTAGCGCCCAGAACAGGTCAGGGTGCTCTTGCTCGTTAGCCGTGACCACCCGACCATCAGCCAGTACCACCTCGGCCTCCAGCAGGCTGTCAATGGTGAGGCCATACTGACGGCTGAGATGACCCGATCCGCCGCCCAGGGTGAGCCCAGCGACGCCGGTGGAAGCGAAGATGCCGCTGGGCACTGCCAGCCCATAGGGGTGCGTGGCCTGGTCAACGTCACCCCAGAGTGCACCACCACCGACGCGTACCATGCCGGATTCCGGATGCACGGTCACCTCGTTCATTCTGGACAGGTCAATGGTCAGTCCGTCATCAACTATCCCGAGACCAGGCCCGCTGTGCCCGCCGCTGCGTACAGCGACGACCAGCCTATGCTCGCGTGCAAACGTGACGCAGGTGACTACATCTATGGTGTTCGTGCAGTAAGCAATCAGCGCCGGCTTCTTGTCGATCATCGCGTTGTAGACCTGCCGTGCTTCCTCATAGCCTTCGTCACCGGCTTGAATGACCGTGCCGTGCAGCCGATGACGCAGGTCAGCAACCGTTTCGTCCCCACGTCTAGTCATTGTTCCCGATGCGGTAATCGCTTGAATAATTGTCATCATCACGCTCCTTGTATACGTTCTGTGTCACGGTGTGCAGCATTCGTCGCTGCACGCTTCGCAGTCTACGGACTGCGCCGGTTCCTGTACCCAGCGCAAAGTATAGAGATTGCGCAGAGGTGTCACTCGACCGTGGTCGAGGCGTATGGTTGTTCGCGCTGAGGTGGAAAAGCGGTGTGCAATGTGGCAGAGACACGCTTATGTGCCTCCTCCGGACCTGTGGATACGATTCCAGGTAGCCCTCACTCCTCCGCACTCACAATAGCAGAGCAGAAAGAGCAGTACCACGGGTAAATGCCGTAACCGGGGTTAAGGGAATATCTTAGACAGAAAGGCGGAAGCACCAGATGTGAGGAGAGCATTCCTCCTGGCACACTCCGCATAGCAAACCTGAATATTTCAGGTTATGCTGGTTACGCCGGTTGTCGGGTTTGCACTGGGCTGGTTCATCGGGGCAGCCGGGGCAACGACCCACGCGTAGGTACGTGAGTTAAAGTGGTATATGGTGGGCCATCGTCACTGTCACTCTTAGATGGCCCATTACATCAACTCGCTACCGCGTTTCAGCTTCACGGTGCAAGGTTATAGACACCGAATTTGCGCGTAAAAATTTAAACTGGGCCTGCCGCTCCGCATAACGGGTTATAGCCATTCATTTCGATGGAAAAATGACCACATAGATTTGCCATCCTTGTCACACGGACCCTTTCCAGTGCTGAAACCGCTTGAGCAACTCAGGACGGATGAAAATGGTCATTGATTCGCGGGCTACCCGAAGCACGGCCTGTAACTCTTTGTGCAGTCGTATCGGTTGTGCATTGACAATATCTATCTCCGCTTTCCTGACGAAAAATAACCGGTTCTGTCGCTGGAAAAGAAACAGAGCGGTGTACTCACCCAGTTTGCCGGTGATCGTCTTGTGATAGAGGTTCACTGAGTCCGAAAACGCAATATACTCAGGATTACTCCGGACATTAGCGCGCCGTAGTTCTTTTACCAGATGATCGATCTGGGCAACATCTGCGGCAGGTACGTCCTGTGACAGGCTTTTTGATGCGCTCCATAGCTGAAAACTGAACCAGCCATAAACCACAATCTGGACTATGAACAGCGGAATTGGTATGGTTCCCTGCCCCGGTTGTGGAAACAGCTCGGTCAGCATGATAATGATCCCATTGGCGATCAGGCCGCTCCCCAGGATGGCATAGCTGATATAGGGCGACAGTTGCGGAGCCTGGATGAGTAAAACACCAACGACCGGCAACGGCAGACCTATGAGTAGCGGTACAATCATCGTCAGGAACGCGTCAGATCCAATAATAAACGCAAACAGCACAGAGAACATTAATCCGAGGAATAGTAAGTTGCGCCCACCACTGCGTAGACTTGCCCGCAGTGACCAGTAGTTCCCCGCGCGGCGCCAACGTTCGAGATCTTCAATGGAGTCAATTACAGGAGTTACGCGGTCGCCATGCAAACCGGGCGTTTCACCCGATGGAAGCCCGATTCGCCTGCGGCAGCATGGTCCTGTTTTCCTTTTTCACACACATTTTTGCACATTGTGCAAAAATGTGTGTGAAAAAGGATGGTTGCTTCCACCCTGCCGGAGGCGGAACTATCTTCCGGATCAGTGACCGCGTAACTCCTGTCAATTATATTCCACATAGTCTGATCTCCTGTGTCAGGTTGAGGATAGATTGCCGAGAAAATATGCTCGACCACGGTGTCAATCGGCACCTGCTACGGGAAACTGTGCCTGCCATGCCAGCCGGGTCTCCGCCTCCGCCGCAATCTGTTCCACCAGGTCATCGAGCCGCAGAAAAACATCCCAGTAGTCACAGCCACATGCCTCAGTGATATGCATAACAATCCGCTGCTCCAGTTCCGTATCCCGTTTGCCCTTCCAGCAGGTATCGGCCAGCGCCACCAGCAGATCTTCCAGCGGGGTTTCGGGATGCTGTCGCCATGCCGCGTGGGTGCGGGCAAAGCGCGCCAGGTGGGGCCCCATGCCCTGGCGCAGCAGCAGCGTCTCGCCGTCCGCTTCATGCTGATGCCCCGGCCCTGCCAGTTCTGCCGGATGCAAGATCTTACCAATATCGTGGGTGGCCGCTCCAAAACGGATGGCATCCGCCAGCAGCGCCAATGCCGGATACTCCTGCGACAACGTATCAACCAGTTGCACCGCAACATCGTGGATGAGCCGTAGATGAGCGACCAGGCGCGGCGGTGCATGCAGGCGGTGCAGCAGGGTTGCGCCCTCGTCCGGCAGGGGACGGAGTTTGGGCTGGTTGTCATCAGGTGGGTTTGTCATATCTGTTTTTATCATAGCGACAGTGCCGCCAGTTTACTCCACAACTCCAGCACGGGTACCCGGCTCAATCCGGAGAACTGCCCATCACCGATCTCGATAACGATCCACGCGCCGTTGTCCATTTGCCCGATGTCAACCGCCACGAATGGCACCCCGGTGCGGCACGCCGCCTCCACCGCCAGCGCCAGGAGCGCCTGCTCGTCCGTTGCCGCCAGCGCGATGGCATCCTCAAATTCATCCCAGTAGTAGCCATAGGCCAGTACCTGCTGCCGGTAGACAAAGACACGATATTCTCGCCCCAGCGGAAAGCCACCCGGCGCAGCCCCCGTCGTGCGCAGTTTGACCAGTCTGCGCACCACCACATGCTGTCGGGAGCGCCGTGCGTTCGCCAGAATGCCCTCGGCCAGTCGGCGTAGTTCGGCTTCGTTCCCGGCCACGCATGCCGCCCAACCCTGCGCTTTGTCCGATTTTACCAGTCCTTTGACAAAGACCGGGAACCCAAGCTGTGCCCCGGCCACCGCACACTCCTCGACCGTGCGAACAACGATACTCGTCGGGGTAAGGTCGCCCAACAGCGGGTAGAAGCGGTCAAACTCGGTTGCGGTGCGATGCTCGTCCGGTGTATTTACCAGGTGGATGCCGCGTGCCCGCGCAGTGGTGTAGAGGTCGGTGTAGCGTTTGACCGCTGGAATGTAGCCCACCCAGATGCCCGGTACAGGCGGCTCAACGTCCGGCACATAGGCCAGTGCGTTCGCGGCGCTACCACACCCGGCAAAGTCGGACGGGATGGGATAGACCCGGCAACCAAAGAGCCGCGCCGCCTCAGTGATCGTATGCAACTCGCGGGCATTGAGCGAGGCGTGGCTATCTGGGGTTGCTTCAGTAAAGACGACGACCATAGTTTTACTCTCTGCTGTTCCAGCTTGCCATGCGCGCATGTTCGCGCTCTACAATCTGCCCCCACAAGGCGAAGGGCGAGACGCCGGCATAGCCGCTCTCCTGCGCATCATTGCACTCGATGACGCTCCAGTCACCAGTGAGGGTCTGAGCAACATCCAACACAACGAAGGGCAGGTTCAGTCGTTGGGCCGCCGCGCGTGCTACTGCCAGAGCTGCCCGCTCCTCGCGGGGTGTCCAGGTGTAGGTAGCAAATGCTGACCAGTAGGGACCGGCACCAACCAGTTCACCATACCACCAGAAAGTGCGAAACTCGAACGCGGGCGGGATAATATCAGTCGCTACGGCCGGCACCGGGCGCAGCGGCACAAACTCGCGGCAGACCATCTGCTGCCGGCAGAGCACCGGGTCACTTTGATAGATCGCGGCAACCTGCTCATAGGCTTCAGGCGAGGCAATGATTGAGAGCGCGGCTGTATGTTTGCGGGTCTGGCGGCTGCCCTTCAGGAAAATCGGCCAGGCAAAGTGTTGCTCGATCTCCGCGACGGAGGGTGGGGTTGCAAACCAGAGACTGCGCGGCGTAAGGTCCGCGAGCAGGGGATACCAGCGCGGGAGTTCACTCGCCGGCAGGTACTGCTCGGGTGTGTGAAGAAGCTGAACACCATCGGTCAGCAGTTGTGCATACGGATCAGGATAGCTGGTCAGCACTCCAAAGCGCCCGATGGCAGTCAGTGACCTGGGCCGCTGCCATGGGCGGCGGCAGGCAAAAAAATGCTCAAAGGCAAAATCATAGCCAGGGTTGCCGATGGTGTCCACCAGCAGCCAGAGCGTCTCTTCCAGGTGAAACAGGTCGAAGTGTTGTAGGGTTTGCTGCGTCATAGGACTGCTTTTCTGTGACTTCTTTCGCCAAAAAATGCAGAGATGAGAACCAGATTGCCGACTATTGCCAGGATTATGGAGCCACCGACAACCCTAACCGTGCGGCTGTCTGTGCATCCTGTACCGGGTAAATTTCCTCACGCGGTGTCAGCAACTGGTCGTAGGTGGCGGCGGAGCGTGCATGCGGCCGCTGCTGCGCCACAAAGTCGGAGATGTCCGTGATAGACAGGGGCCACTCGCGGGCGTAGCGTGCCGGCACCTCACCCCGCAGACCGAGTTGAATGGCCCGTCGCTCACACTTGGCGCCGTTCGGGGCATGATCCGGATCCCACTGCAACCGCACCGTCGACTGCGCAACGGCGGCTTTCCATGTGGCCTCATCGCCATAGATCTCGGGCACAAAGCTGGAATGCACTGCCTGAGCCAGGATGGTATCGAAGGCATCGCGTCGAAGCCGAATTGCCAGCGTGACCTCTTGCCCGGCTTTCGTGCCCCAACCTGAGCGGTACATCATCCAGAGGAAGTTAGGCTTGATCCAGCTCATCCGCGTCAGGCTGAACTCACCACCAAAAAAGCCGTGCCGGGCGGCAAAATGCCCGATGGCCGGTCGGTAGGCCTGGTACACCACCACCGACTGGTCATCATACTGCGCCAGGATGTGGCGGCCTGTGGCCGGCCAGCGCTCTTCCTGCGCCAGGTAGGGTTCGGTTTGCAAGTTCATGGACTCTCCTCCAGGTTTCCCATACTGATCGTCCGTGCCAACTGCTCAACCCAGGCACGCTGTTCCGGCGTATCGGGCACCGGGCAGCCGCGTGCCTGTTCGATCCGCGCCCAGGTTGCTGTGGCCGGCATTCCCAGGACAACCAGCACCGAGGCCGCGCCCAGTGCCGATCTCCCGATGCCCATGCGACAGTGTAGCACGAGATGCGCCCCCTGTTTCCGTCGGTATGCCAGGTTCCTCACAAACGCGATTGTCGCGGTGTTCAGCGGCGGCACCTGCCGGTCGAGAATGGGTAGCGAACGGAAAGCGATCTGGCCGGCTGCACAGGCATTAGCTTCTTCCAGCAGGTCCAGCGTAAACTGTTCAATCTCGGTCAGGAGCGAGACCAGCAGATCAACCCCGGCGTGACGTAGCGCCCGCATTTCGTCATGCAGCCAGTCGCCACCCCGCGGACGCGCCATTATCCCCAGTCGTCCAGGGTAGTCATCGTCGATCCAGTAGATGGGTGTGTACATCGGCACTTCCTGACTTTACATGTTATCCCAGACATCCCTCTGGTCAGATACCAATAGTTGCTCACATACGATGGTGTTTTTATATAAAACAATTACTGCCCACTGGCGAACCGGCTCACTGCCGCTCCCGCTGCCCGGACTGTGCCAGTCCACCGATCAGATCTGGTTGGGAAAGTGCGTGAACGGCGGTTGCCGGCGCTACCCGATGCGGGTGAAGAGATCGAGTGCATCAGCAAGTTCAGTATCATCCGCAACCCGGTTCGGATAGGCCAGTACCGGGCGCAGCAGACGAAAGGTATCGCGGGCGTTCCCGGCATCGAGGGCATCCAGCACCTGCCGGCGGATGGTTAGGTAATCCTGGTTCATTGGCATAGGTTCTTTCCGGGGTTTTTAGGAGAGTTTGCTGTTAAGCGTACCGCCATCGTCTGTGAGTTATCTGGCAGATAGCGTATGGGCGGATGGATCAGAATGGTATTTCCATGTTCCCTTCACGGTCTGCGACGATATCGTCATCACTTCCGACTCCCAGTCGCTGCAGGATAAGATGCACCGGGACCAGTTCCGTCAACAGAAAGCGGAATGAGCCGAATGCCTCCAGGATGTGGGGACCATACAGGTATAGCACCCAGCGCCAGTAGGTGGAGAGGCCATGCTGCTGCCCGACCGAAATGTCCCCGCCGCGCCGGATAAAGTCCTCTACCAGCGTCAAGGCAACCAGGTCGTTGAGGCGATTCAGGCGATTAGTGGTAACATCGTGGAATACCCACTGGAATGCCGTCTGCCAGCGTGCTCCGATGACCTCAAGCAGGCAGGCGGTGGGGAGGTCATCCTCAACATAGAGCCGCCATTTCGTGTGGCTCCACTGCGCGTGGGCCGCAATGCCCGCCGTGGGCCAGTCCCAGCTATCCAGGTTGCTCACCAGCATTGTCAGCGCATCGGCGAGTTCTTTCAGCAGTACATTGTTCTCCAGAAAACGCCGGGCATCCTGGCGCAGGGCTGCCGAACGATGGTGATCCTGGGCGAGATACTGCAACAATGGTCTGATCTCGTAAGGTTCGACACACGCCCGCAGCGAGACGTTATCTTCATTGTAGAGGTGCCGGGCCATGTTTGCCTGGGTCATGCCGGCGGCGGTAAAAGATGAATCCAGCAGATCAGTAACCACATGGGACTCGGGTGTCTGCGTGATCTGTGTAAGCAGATCGGCGCGCAACGTGCCGGACTGCTGGTCGCCG
This sequence comes from Chloroflexaceae bacterium, assembly GCA_034437035.1. GTDB lineage: Bacteria > Chloroflexota > Chloroflexia > Chloroflexales > Chloroflexaceae > CAKZQX01. The sequence goes on along the minus strand of DAOTUI010000071.1, from coordinate 52,270 downwards.
GGTGGGGGAGTTGGAGGGGCGGTTGCCCAGTCGTTGAGCAGTGTACCAAAGACATAGACCATATCGGAGCGCAACCGCCCCTGCTTCAACTCCTGTTGCAACCGACGCTGCCAGAACTCCATCACTTCAGGCGCGGTGCGGTCACGCGCACTATCGCGCAGGATGGGTTCCAGGTTAGCAACCGTGGGATGCAGCGGTTGTTGTGCCAGGGAGAGGGTGTGAAGCTGCGCGTAGAGCAATCGTACGCGATCAGCATCTGATGCAGCTTCTTCGGCATGCCGGGACAACGTATCGTAGGTGGTGCGCAACTGGTCGCGCTGGGTACGGAGTTCGCGCAGTTTCATCTGGGTGATAAAGCGTTCGGTTGGGGTCAGCATTGAGTACCTCCAGAGCATAAGGCGAGTCTGGGAGAGGAACTTATGTTCTTATTATACTATATTTCTACCCGCTCGGTCTCCCGACTAATAGCGACTTTGCGGGCCAGTCAATGTTGCCCTCGCAGAGTCATTCCAGTTGGTACTTACTGCGTGCCGGCTGAAAAGTATAGACATACACCGACATGTATGGTATAATAGAACATAAGTTCTTTCCATGTTGACCCCGGCGTTATGAGCACACAACGTTAAGGAGGCGCGTATGTGGAGACACGGAGATGTTCTGATTGCCCCGGTTGCCGCTATTCCTGCTGCGGCGGCAAAACGTACCTCACCCGTTCTGGCACACGGCGAAGTAACCGGTCACAGCCACCGCCTGGCCGAACCCCAGGCCGCCGAGTATTGGGAGTATGACGGCGTTATCTTTATGCAGATCGTCACCGAAAATGCTACCCTGATCCACGAAGAACACCAGCCGATCACCCTGCCGCGTGGCACCTACCGTGTCTGGCAGCAGCGTGAGTACACCCCACAGGAAATTCGCCGCGTCGTTGACTGATGTTGATTGATAGCATCCGGCAGGCACTGGTTCGTGGATCGGTTCCTGCCGGCACATGCATCACAACCGAGGAGCCGGTATGATCATGCACACTTCTCAGCCGGATCAGCCTGCCCACGCGGAGGTTGATACTGGCAAGCCACTCTCAGCCGAGCAGGCACAACAGCTTATCCTGGCAGGCGCGGCTCCCGCCGGTCTGCGGGTACGCGGGCGGCTCACGTTCCAGCAGAGCCATTTTGGATTGATCGAAGGTGGGTCCGGATGGCTTGAAGCGGCATCATCTGCACTACCAGCCGACCTGACCGTTACCTGTCTGGATATCAGCGACCTGCCCGAATTATGTTTTCTACCGCCCAATCTCACCTGCTACGAACTGAATGCCGGCGGCAGCGGGCTCCGTTCGTTGCCCGCCGGCCTGCGCGTCGCGTTCCGGCTCAACCTGAGCAACTGCACCCGGCTGGAAACACTGCCGGAAGGACTGCGCGTCGGCTCGTTGATCCTGCGGGGTTGCACCGCGCTCCAGGCGCTGCCGGAGGGGTTGGAGGTCTACTTTCTCGACATCTCCGGCTGTACCAGCCTTACCGACTGGCCCCAGCAGGCCACGGTGCAGATCGGGCGGCTCGACGCGCGCGGCTGTACCCGGTTGCGCAACCTGCCGCCCTGGCTGACCAGTGTGGCGCAGTTGAACCTGTGCGATTGTGTCAGCCTGACCGAACTGCCTGATACGTTGCGGGTAACCTCCTGGATTGACCTGGCGAATACGCAGATTACCCACCTGCCGACCGGTGTGCAGCGGGCGCAACTGCGCTGGCGGGGCGTGCCGATTGATGCGCGTATCGCCTTTCATCCGGAAACGATCACGGTGAACGAGGTGCTGCACGAGCCAAATGCCGAACGACGGCGCGTGCTGCTGGAGCGGCTGGGCTACGAGACCTTTTTGAGTCAGGCCGATGCACAGATACTCAACCAGGACGAAGATCCCGGCGGCGAGCGACGGTTGCTGCGGGTGCGAATGCCGGACGATGAAGATCTGGTATGCCTGGCGGTCTACTGTCCCTCAACCGGGCGACAGTATATGCTGCGCGTGCCACCCGGGATGCGCACCTGCCATCAGGCGGCGGCCTGGATTGCCGGCTTTGACAACCCGGATGATTACCGTCCGCTCAAAGAGACATGATCCGGCACCCGCTCCAGCACGCCTGCACTAAACTGCTCGTACAACCCCAGGTGCGGCATATGCACATAGCCGATGTGACAGCCGCAGGTCTCATTGGGGCAGGGGCGCGGCTGGAGCGCCTGTTCCCATCCTTCCATGTAGATATTTCCGAGCGGTTCGTGGATGAAATGACACCGACGCAGCGTTCCAGCGCCATCCACAGCGATCACCGACTCACCAGAGCGGCAGGCGTGTCCCCGGCTGGGGTGGCGCTGGTTGTTCACCGGGAAGAGCGGATCGATGCCGGTCAGGAAGGCGATCTGATCGGCGCTGTAGTAGTTGGGAACACGCTTGTAGGCATTGATCCAGAGGTAGACATGCGGCGGTAGTTCATGCCGCAGCGCCGCGATCTCCGACAGATGCGCCTGCATGCCGACCATACCCACACTGAAGCGAACACCGCGCCGGTCCAGTTCCGCACAGCGGGCCAGGAAGCGGGCCCGTGTCACCTGCGTGGGGTGGTAAGTAGCCCAGAGGCCCAGGCGCTCCTTGGCGCACTGCTCCACCCAGTCCAGGCGGCACGCCAGGTTGGTCTGGATGGCGACCTTTGCCACGTTTGGCAGATTGGTCAGTGCCACGATGGCCTGCTGATAGCGGCGGCGAATCAGCGCCTCGCCCCAGGGCGTGAAGAAGACGGAGATCGTATGCGCCGATTGTGCGGCAACCCAGGCAACAAACCGCTCCAATGCCTGCCGGTCATGTTCGTGTTCAGCGCGGCTTTCGCTGCGTTTGGCAAAGGGGCAGTAGCTACAGCCATAGTTGCAGCTTGCCAGTGGCCCCCGGTAGAGTATTGACAGGTTCATCGCAAATGGTACTCCTCAATCAACGCCTGCACCCGTGCCGATGCCAGCCATGGCCCGATGGTATCTGAGCGTTCAATCCCTGCCGCAGTCAGGCGGAGGTGTTCGGGGGTGTGGGTTGCCAGCCCATGTTGCTCCAGTTCGGCCAACTGTGGCAGGTCGTCCAGGGTCGCACTGCCAAAGCGAGCACGGTAGGCCGGCAGCGCCAGCCCCGTCACCTGGAGCAGCGACTTAATGACATAGCGGCGGCGCTGTTCGGCGGCATCCAGCGCGATACCATAGTCGGCCACGTCAAAGACGGCGTCCGCTTTGCCGATGTAGTCGGCCAGGATTGCCCGTACGCCGGTTGCACCCACGGCATACTCGCCGGCGTAGTGCAGCCCGCGTGTGTAGGAGCGTGCCCCGCAACCCAGCCCGACCATGCCATCCTCCTGGCAGCAGTAGTGCGGCGCGGTACTGGTGGGCGCATGCGCGGCGCGGAACATGCGCATCGACACCTGGGTATAGCCCGCTGCCAGCAGCCACTCCCGCCCGGCGCGGTAGAGGTCCAGCCGTTGGTCATCCCACTGCCGCCCCGTCCGATCCATGCCGGTCAGCGGGCGCACATAGAGCGGGTAGATGTAGAGCTCTTCGGGATGGTAGCGCAACGCGGTTTGCAGCGTGTCAAGCCAGCTTGTCCGGGTTTGACCGGGTAGGCCATACATCAGATCGATATTCAGCGTGGGAAAGCCCGCCGTCCGGATAGCCTCCAGTGTCTGTTCTACCTCGGTGGTGCGTTGTGAGCGCCCGATAGCCCGTACTTCGGCCTCCTGAAAGCTCTGCACACCGATGCTGATCCGGTCGGTGCCGCGCTCACGCAACACCCGCAGCCGCACCGGGTCCGCCGTGCCGGGGGAGGTTTCCACCGAGGTAGGCACGGCCGGTAGATCAATCCCGAACAGTTCTGTCGCCAGATCGAAGAGGCGCTCCAGGTTAGTGGGTGAAAGATAGGTCGGTGTGCCGCCGCCGATGGCGAGTCGCGCAAACGACGTCGGGCCGATAGCCGCCCGCACCCGCCGGGCCTGCCGCTCCAGCGCATCCAGGTATGCCGACGCAAATGCCGGTTGTGGATTGGCGCTGGTGAAGAGGTTGCAGAAACCGCAGCGCATCTCGCAGAAGGGGATATGCAGGTAGAGAAAGAGCGCGTCTTTGCACTCGTTGGCCCATAATGCCCGCAACGGTACCGGCGGTGCAAGTGGGCGGTAGGCGGTTTTGTGCGGGTAAGCGTAGCTGTAGGCCACGTAGGGTGTGCCCTGGAGCATGCGGGCGAGTGAGATCATGGCTGCCCCTCCGGTAAGATAAACTCGGCATACGGCACTGTCCAGACCACCGGGTGCGCCAGTCGATGCCCATGGTAGTTCGCCTCGCCATAGGCCGTACCATGGTCGGAGCAGAGGATTACCAGCACGGGCGTGCGGCGCTGTAGTGCGGCAAACAGCGGTGGCAGGCAACTATCCACGTAGCAGAGGGCGGCGGCATGCGTCTCCAGTGTGTCATGCTCCGCGCCGGGCGCAAAGATGTAGTTGGGCTGGTGCAGCGCGGAGATATTGATGAAGAGGAAGACGCGTTGTTCCGCCGGAATGCACGTCAGTCGCTCAACTGCCAGCCGTACCTGATGAGCCGTTGAGTGCGGGTCGGTGACGCCCAGGCATGGCTGCCAGTGGCTTTCGTGAAACAGCCCCGGCAACACCCGGCTAAGTGGGGTCTGCTGGTTGAAGAAGCCCACGCCACCAATGCAGATCGTATGGTAGCCCACGCCGGCCAACCCGGTCACAATATCCGGCGCGTCAAACACACCAGTTTTTTCGTTAGTAGTCTCGCTCCCGGAAAATTGGGTGGCAAACAGGCGTGGGTGGCGTCCCGGCGCGGCGGGGGTCGGCAGGAAGCCCGCGAAAAAGGCGTGATGAGCGGCGTAGGTAAAGCTGCCCGGCGAGTGGCGCTCTTCCCACCGTCCAGTGGGGAGCAGTGCGGCGATATTCGGCGTGCGACCGGCGGCCAGCGTATCGCGGGCCACATCGTAGCGCAGGGTATCGAGTGTGATCAAGAGGATGTCGTGGGTGCCGATCAGGGTGCGGGCATTCAGCATAGGGTGAATATTCCTTATGAATACGCCTTACGTGGTTGCTATACAAACCGAGTGTTTGACCAGATGTAGGCCGGATTCGCCTGCGGCAGCATGGTACTTTCTGTATCTTTTTGCCGAAATTGTGGCTCTCCGAGCCACAATTTCGGCAAAAAATTACATCAGGGTTTCGTCTGGGATGCGCGTCGGATCTGTCGATCCATCACATACCGCACCCCGCCCGGCATGAGCCGCGACAACCAGAAGAGTGCCCGGCTTTCGCGGTTAGGCAGAATCAGGAACCTGCCCCGCGCCATGCCCGCCGCAATCTGCCAGGCCACATCGTCTGCGTGCATGACTCCGGCCTGGGCGGATATGGCCCGGGTCTCCGGCGGTTTATTGTCATTTTCCTGATGGAGCATGGGTGTGTCCACGTCCGGCGGGCAGACCAGCGAGACCCGGATGCCACGCGGCAGTAGCTCGGCCCGCAGACACTCCGCAAGTCCGACCACGGCGAATTTGCTGGGAGAGTAGGTCGCATAGCCGAAGACGCCGATAAACCCGGCGACTGAGCCGATGTTCGTGATATGCCCACTGCCCCGCGCCAGCATATCCGGCAGCACGGCGCGGGTGGCATGCAGGGTGCCGAAGTAGTTGGCCTCCATCACCTCGCGGAAGCGCGCCGGCGGGAGTTCGTGCGCATACCCTGGATAGCTCATACCAGCGGAGTTGATCAGCATATCAACTCGTCCACAGGCCGCCAGGGTGGTCTCTACGGCCTGCTCAATCTCGGTGGGCTGCGTCACGTCTGCCACAATCCCGGCAACATACTGAGATGGGTATCTGGCTACACTCCGCACGACGGATACCGCCGCGTCAAGCCGCTGTCGGTTGCGCGCCACCAGCACCACCGACGCACCATGTGCGGCCAGCAGACGCGCACAGGCCCGCCCGATGCCGCTGGAGCCGCCGGTGATCAGTACCACCTTGCGCTCAAAATAGTTGTGATTGCACCGGCGAAGCATAGCCGTTCTCCGGAGGGTCATTCAAGTCGCCTGCCTAGGCGGTGCAGCGGTAGCCACACTCCAGATCAATCGTCACCGGCGACACATGGCGCTGAACCTGATCGCGGCGCACATGCAGAACCAGCAGCGTGTAGGGGTTAAAAACCACCACATCCTTTACGCCATGCGCCAGGTAGAACTGGGGACCGATGTCCAGATCTTTGGCCTCGTAACCCTTGCTGATGATCTCGATCACCGCTTCAGGTACCAGCGTGATCGCCTCTTCCTCTTCGTCGGGTTCGCGGCAGAAGATAGAGATATCCGGGCGCTTGAGCGAGCCATCGGGGAAGCTAATGTAGACATCCCCGGCGTGTACGCAACCACAGCCGGACGGTTGCCCCGGCTCCGGCGGTGCCGGCTCAATGGAAGCACGGATGCGGTCCACCGCCCGCTGGTGCTTCAAGACTGGTTGCGGCTCCCAGATCGGTAAGCCCGCCACAATCTCCAGGCGGATACCCAGTTCATTCGCTTGTAACAGTCGCCAATCCATAGCATGCTCCTTATCCGGCTGTGCCGCCTTCACTCAGCCCATCAGCGCCGCAATCTCTGCCGTGTAGGTATCCATGCCTTCCCACAGCACTCCCGGCAGCAGATCGCCAAAGGCGTTGCACTCCAGTATAACGTGCCGCCGGTAGCCGGGCAACACGAGCACATCCAGCCCGGCGTAGAGGCTGTCGGGAAAGAGCGTCATAACCTGTTCGCAGGTTCGGCAGAGCGCCGACCATGCCGCGTCACCCATCCGCGCGCGCACCCGCTCAATGTCGCCGCGCCGGTTGAGCAGATGCAGATTGGTCATTGGGCTATGGCTCAGGCGGGGCACCACATGCCGCACCTGCCCGCCGATCATGACCATGCGCAGGTCGAAGCTATACCCGTCGATGCCCGCCTTGGGTAGCCACTGCTCGACATGCGCCCGGTGCCGGCAGACGGCATCGATCAGCCCGATAATCTCCCGTAGATCATGCAGTGTACGCAGTCGCCGGGTGTTGTAGAGAATGGGACAGCCGTTTCCATCATAGCGGATTTCGTCCACTGTGGTGACTGCCACATGCTCGCGCCCGTTGGTGCGGTAGGCCACCGTGCCCGAGGCACTGGAGCCGTGCGCCGGTTTGATAAACACCTGGTGGCTATGCGTCGCCTGCATCGTCGTTACCAGGTCATCATAGCCCGAAACCGGGCCGAGGCTGCGCGGCACCGGCAGCCCATGCTGCTCCAGCAGCGCGTGACACTGCCGCTTATCAAACATCAGTGCAATGTCGGCAGGACGGTTCATCCGACGGTGCGGCGGACATGCGGCCAGTTGCTGCTCGATCCGGCGCAGCAAGGCGCAGTAGCCCAGGTACCAGGTGCGGGGATACCAGACTGCACCGATATCGGCGGCGTGATCGCCCCACACATGCAGCAGCCAGTCCAGCGATGGGCGGTAGGTCGCGGGTTCTGGCTCCACCTGCGCAGCACCGAGTCGCAGCAGTTCTATCTCTACGTCGAAGTTGCGCCCGGGCGTCTCGATGCGCACAATATCGCCGGCCCGCACCCGGTCAGGCAGCGCCACCTGCTCCGCCAGCAGATCGGCATAGGCGACGATACGCGCCGGCGGCAATCCTCGCCCCGCCAGGGCCGCTTGAAAGAGCGCTACCGGCCGGCTCTCCGGATTGCCGATGATAATCCACTGGTGCTCAGGCATCCCATTCATCGGCTATTCGCTCACCGCCACATAGCGATATTCCTCCTCCTCCTCCGTATCTTCTTGCTCGTTCAGATCAATATCAATGTTCAGTCGTTGACCCAACTCCTCCAGTTGCTGCATCATTTCGTCGGAGCAGTAGTGGTGGTGCAGATCGAGCCGTTCCAGGTTAGCCAGACCGGGGCTCTCCAGCAGCGCCGCCGCCCCTTTATTGCCCAGCGTGCCCAGCGAAAGGTCCAGCACCTTGATGCGCTCCAGGATTGGCGCGTTTGCAATCGCAACCGCAATCTCGTCAGCGATCATGCTGTCGCGCAGCCCCAGGTAGCGCAGGTTAGGGAACGGGTTGTTCACGAGCAGCGGCGCTACATCTTCAAGCGTCGCATCACCACCATAGTTGTCATCACCCAACCACAACTCCAGATGCTCCAGGGCGGGCAGTTCGGCGGCGGCCACATCGCGTACCACCTGGGCCGGCAGGCCACCACTCTCGATGACAAGTGATTTCAACTGCTCGTGGCGAATATTCCCCAGGCTCAGACCATCGCCACCGCGCACGCGGAGGTGCTCCAGGGCAGGGTAGGCGGCGAAGAGGGGCGACACATCGCCCGGCTGAATCCAGGAGATCTCATTCTCTTCCATGATAATGTCACCCAGGAAGATCGCCGTCAGGTTGGGCAACCGATCCCGCGCCGCCACCAGCGCCTCGACAATCGGGGCCGATGATTCATCCCCGTCCTGTTGCCACTGCTGCCAATCGCCCACCACAATCCCCGTAACCTGACTGATGGCCGGGTCATCCAGAAAGAGCGCAAACTGGTCCGTCCACTGCTGACCGGCATTTGCGTCGTCATAATCGAGGCGAATAGCATACACCGCCGCGGCCGGGTCATAGATGGTGCCCGGCTTGTGGATGCCAGTGTCGGCGTCCCACTCCACCACCATCTTCCCCGCAAACTCGCTTACGTGCTCATAGATTGGCATAGTGTTTTCTCCTTCGTTTCAGGTTCTGCGGCTTGATGTCACGATGAATGACCTGCCGGCAGTGCAGGTAGTCCAGCGCGGCAAGCAACTGGTTGGTTGGTCCAGGCCGGCACTTGCGCAACCGCGCAGGGTTGCCTCTGCTGTGCAAGCTGTTCGTGCAGATCGGGGCCGGGGATAAACTCTATCACCAGGAACGCGCCCGCCGGATCGCTAAAGTAGTCGGTGACGCGTGGCAGGGCGGCGTGGTGGAGCGCGGCCAGCGTGCGTGCCTCCTGCTCGAATGCCGGCGTGATGTCTGCACCACCGCCGACAAGCTGTTTCAGCGCAACGGTGCTGCCGAGCCGTTCATTTGTTGCCGCGTAGACTGCGCCCATTCCGCCCTGACCAATCGGCCGGGTGATGCGGTAGCGTTGATGGATCAGGGTGCCGGGTGTGAGCATAACCGTCCTTTGCATTGCATCTGTACCGCGTATATAGTAGCAGATTTCGGTGTCGTTTGGGGATGAAATGATATACTCTATCGCGCAGATAGCTCTGGTACAATAACGACATATCAGGTTTATGATGCCTGGGGCGACCCACTGATCCGGGTTGACCTGGTTGGTAGAACGCATGGCGGCGTACCTGTACCGCATGTAATAGCTTTTGAACGCCACACCGATCCTGCTACTGGAGTAACCTATATTAAGGAGGGTGATACTGTGCGTTCTGCCTACTCTGATGAAATACCCTGATAGGAGCAGTAATGACAGACACAAAAATCAGTGCTTTAACCAGATGGCTCTGGACCGAAGCGGATTTTGACGACATGGGCCGGCATGATGTCAGAGTCCATGCCGGCGCCGCAAATCCTGAAACCCATGAGCTGCTGTTTGATATTGACTATATTATACAGTGGGAACCTTCCATCCCGTCGGCAACTAGCTTCACCTTCTGGAAGGAAATTTCGTCTCCGGCGGGACGGAAGATGTCTGATCTTTTTCACGAAATTGTGGCTCGGAGAGCCACAATTTCGTGAAAAAGGATAAAATAGTACCATGCTGCCGCAGGCGAGTCGGGCCGTTCATGCAGGCAAACGCCTGGGTTGAAACCGACCGCGTAACTCGTGTTAAATGAGGAGAATAAGGAATAGGAGGAGTAGAATGGCTACATTGCAAGAAACAGTCGCGGACTTCTTAGCCCAAAAGCGTATTGCTGTAGTGGGCGTTTCGCGGAGCGGGGATTCACCGGCCAATCTGATCTACAAGCGGCTCCGTGACACGGGACATGAGGTGTTTGCGGTCAATCCCAACGCCACTGAGTTCGAGGGCGACCCCTGCTATGCCACGGTCAGCGCCATCCCGGACGGGGTCGCTGGAGCCGTCATTGTCACCCAGCCGCAGGTGACCGAGCAGGTTGTCCGCGAGTGCGCCGAAGCCGGTGTGACGCACATCTGGATGCATCGCTCGTTTGGGCAGGGGAGTGTATCACCCGCCGCCGTCGCGTATTGTCGGGAGCATAATCTCAGCGTTATCCCCGGCGGCTGCCCCATGATGTTCTGCGAGCCGGTTGATGTCGGGCACAAATGTATGCGCTGGGTCTTGAACCTGACGGGTGGGTTGCCGAAGACCGTTTGATACTAATCTGACTTCCAACCTGCAACAATCAGACGAACCACGAAACACACGCAGGAACACGAACGGCGGCACATTGGGTGCGATCGTGTGTACGAGTCCAGTTCTTTGCTTCGTGCGCTTCGTGGCCTTCGTGGGTTTTCTTGCAGGTTTAACAGCAAAGTGGTATCCGAGGGTGGCTGTCCATCAACAATTGGGATACGATGATATGTCACCGGACACGCTCCCTCCTGGAGCAGATGGTCGTATGCATCCCACTCCCCCGCTTCAGTAAGATCGATAAAGACCGTGATCCCGGCGTGCAGCAGGCGTTGCAGCGTACCACGAGCCTCGGTTTCATCGGCTGCGCCGGGATGTTCACCGGCAAGCAGGTGCCCCGGAATAACCCGGTAGGCATAGGGGATGGGAACCGGTTGGGTTGTCATTGCTTTTTCCTGCTGCATATTCAAACCTGATACACCCAGTCCACCCGCTGCGCCTCGGTTGGGTCGGGTACATCCAGGCGGCGCAGCAGGCGCTGGAGTACCTTCTCCGGGACGGCGGCGGCAGCGGGGCGGCGCCGGTTGCGCGCCGGCAGTTCGGCATAGGGCGCTTCGACATAGACGATGTGTACTCGTGCGCCATAGTCAGTGAACAGGTCAACCAGTTGGCGGCGCAACGATCGCGTGATAGTGGTGGCATTCCAGGCGAAGGGTTGCTGCCGGCGCAACAGTTCGCGGGCGCGTGCCTTTGCCGCCTGCACCACCGCGCCCTGATCATCTGCCGGATCAACGCCCAACTCGGCGCGCAGGTCATCCAGCGCGATCACCGGCAGGTCGGGCCGGTTGGCTGCCAGCCAGGTGTCCTTGCCCGCTCCCGGCAGTCCGCTCATCAGTAGCACCTCAAAGCTGGTGCCGGCATAGGCGGCGTAGGCCGGGTCACGTCCCGGCGTGCGGAAGTAGTCCATACGGCTCTGGTCATTGGCGAAGGCGTAGGGTTGCCCGAAGCAGCCCTGCTCCCGGCAGAACTCGCGGAACAGGTCAATGTTGACCAGGAGATCGGCGCAGTCGGCGGCGATCCGCCCACGCACATCGGCCTCCGCCAGGAGCGCCAGCCAGTCGAGTCGTACTATCTGGCCGGCGGTGATGACCTCGCGCTGCGGATCGGCGCGCTCCAGCGCCCACAACGGCAGACCATGATAGCGCACCAACTGCACGATGGTTTCGCGCTGCGGGAAGGGCACAGGTCTGTCGAGGCTCGCACCGGTGTAGAGCAGGGCGCGGGCCATCTGTGCGCCGACCTGGGCATGCTTTTTGGAGGTGATGCGGCCATCGGGTTCGGTGCGGGTGGTGGCCGGCTTGCCGACATCGTGCAGCAGCGCGGCGGCAAAGAGCAGCGATCGCGCCGGCTCCGGCAGGCTGCGCCAGGCTTCCAGACTGACCAGGGCTGCAACCACCATGCGCGTGTGGACCAGCACATCGCCCTCGGCATGGTAGACCGGGTTTTGCGGCACGCCGTCGAGCGCCTGCAGCCAGGCGAAGCGCTGCACGAGTGCCGGCCAGTCGAACGTCCAGTCCGGCGGCGCGGGACAGTGGGGGAAGCGGTAGGTGTTTGTGGGGTGTGGGGGCATAGATTTTCCTTTGCCTCTTCTGGGTGGAAAAGAGGTTCCCTTGTCAGTTTGATCAAAGTACAAAATAACGGTACAGGACAATGGCAATCAGCTTGAGTGCGGTCGTTGTATCCCGGGTTGACTCTTTCAGGTAGAGATCAGGCCAATGTGCAACATTTTGCTGAAGCGGATAACGGATGGTATAGCCGTTGGTAAAAGGACTGATCCAGACACCTGCCCATAACGATGAGTCAACTCTACCATTTACTCACACCCGTCGCCGCTCCTGCCGGAAATGCTCCCGCAGCAGCGCGCGCACCTCGGCCTGGATGAAGGCGGTCAGTTGCTGCTGTTCGTAGGCATTCAGCGTGGCGCGAGTGGTTTCCTGCTCCACGGCAAGTTCTGCCTGGATCTCATCCACCAGCAGGCGAAAAAGCTGCTGCCCTTTGCTGCGCCGGCGGTGGCTGCGATAGCCCAGTTTAGAGATGGCATTGTGCAGCCGGTTGGGTGTGACCAGTTGATAGGCGGCCCAGCGCAACTCAGCCGGCGGCCCGGTATGCTCACTTCCGTGTAGCGCGGTCCACGGCTGCGCCTGCCGGTAGCGGCGATCCTCCGCAAATGTGGCGATCTTGCGCTTCAGGATAGGCCGGATCTCGCCCCGTGGCGTCGGGATAATGCTCGTCTGCAGTGGCTTGATGACCACGCCCTCCGCCGGGTTATCCGCCAGCGGAGGAAGCTTCAACCGGCGCGGGATGGTCGTCGCAAAGCCGAGCGGATAGTTCAGCGCTTCTGCGTAACTGCCCACCAGCAGCGGAGTTGCATGGAACACCCCGGCCTGCGCAAAGATCCGCAACGCCGGCTCGTAGTCCACATAGGTGCGGGGTCGGGTGGATGCGGCATACTCCCAGGCCAGGTCAAAGGCGCAGAACTCAATGCCCGGCGCGTAGCAGATCCCGGTCTGCACCGGCTGGACATTCGGCACGGCCGGCACCTCCGGGTGGGGATAGGCTCCACCGAAGATCTCGCCATAGATTGCCACGCGGCAGAGGTCCGGTGCGTATTGCCGGCTTAATTGGAAGGTAGCGTGAATGGCCGGATGCAACTGATCGAGCAGCGTCTGATAACCGAAGAAGCTATCCGCCGGGGTCAGCCACTGCCGCCGGCCGGCGCAACGCACCCGGGTGCCGTCGGTGACAATGCAGAGATTGGCTCCGTGGATCTTCTCAGTGACCACCCAGGTCAGCCGGGCAAGCCGCCGCTCGCCGGCCTCGTCGAGGTGCCACTGCTGTGGCTGCTCTGCTATCTTCTCGTAACTGTTAAATGTCCACATATAGCTGTCACCTTAACCATGGCATATCTCAAAACAGCGTCACCCCCGCGCACAGGCGGTTCGGCAGCAGCGGCCGCTCCTGCCAGTGGCTCTCCGATTCGAACACGGTTTGCAGGAAGCCCGCCCGAATATACTTGTAGCGCCCGGTGACGCGGCCGGCTTCCTCGGTCTTGATATACAGGCCCTCCATCAGCCACGATGGGTCGGTTTCGCGCTGGACCTGCGCCGGGTCCAGGCCATGCCCGGCGCAGGCGGTGTGCAGTTGCGCCTGGTGATCGTCGGCGATAAAGGCCGAGCGCCCGATCATCGCCTGCAATGCGGCTAACGAAGGCACGGTGCCGCGGTGCAGCACCCGCACCGCGACCACAAACGGCGCTGCCTGCAGCAACTCCACCCGCCGTTCGGTGCTCAGGAACTGGTCCGCCTGCCGGTCGTAGATATCAAACTCCATAAAGTAGTGCGGCAGATCGGTGTAGAAGATGGTATGTTTGGCGTAGAGCCACTCGCCATACATGACATAATGTTCACCCAGCAGCACCCACAACTCGGCCTGGTAGCGCCCGGCCCAGGCTTTAAACAGATGAAACTGCCGCTCGCGGGGGCCGCCGGTCAGGTAGTGCCCCCGGCTCTGCAGCAGCAGCCCGCCCTCCGGCGTAAAGCTGACGGCGCAGTTGGCCCCGTCCATCTTCTCCTCGACCACCAGATGCCGTCCGGCCAGCCGGCTGAAGGGGACGACATCCAGCCCCGCATCCCCGGACTGAATGCCGGAACCGGCGATATGCCGCGTGCGCGGGTATTTGTGGATGGGTGTCATTGGCGCTGAGTATCCTTTGTGCTGTCCGGCAACTTCATGCCTGTTCAAAACAATCGTGGCTCCCGATGACCAGGCGTCCGTTCGGAATGGGCGCAATGGTCACAGGGACGGTACGTTCCCGTTCATCACCTCGGTGTCCTCTGTGTTCTCTGTGGCTATGACAATAAATCAGTATGAAGTGGTGCGCATCCGCGCCACTACAATCAGATGATTATGCACATGCTCCACACTTACGCGGGCGGCATGCGGTTGCAGCAGTTCGCGCAGTTGCTGCTCGCTAAACAGATGAATATGCTCCGGGTTATCGTCGGGGCGCGATGGCACCGACAGTAGCAGGAAGCGCCGCGCCACCCGGCAGACCTCGGCCAGTGCCTGCGCGCAGGCGGGGATATGCTCCAGCACCTCCAGCATTGTCACCAGGTCGAACTGCCGGTCGGGGAAGTCGAGCGCGGTCGCGTCGGCCTGCCTCGCCGTCAGCGTGGTGACACCACCATCGCGTACCGCCTGGATGTCGGCCACGCGGTAGTCAAGCGTGTCCACGGCGGTGACGGGCAGGTGCGGGAAGGCGTCGAGCAGCGGCCAGAGAAATGCCCCCCGTCCGCTGCCAATGTCGAGCAGATCGGCGGGCTGGATGCCGCGCAGGATACCGAGCACCTTCTGCACACGCGGCAGCCCCATCGTGTATTTGAAGCGATGCAACCGCAGGCCGTGTGCCTGCCCCAGTTCAACTAGCGCCTGCAGCGCCTCGGGTGCCGGCGCATCCAGCGGCGGCGCAAAGAGTTGCGGCTGTGCGGCGCATACCGGGTCGTATTTGAGCCGGCCGCGCACATAGGCGGCGGCGAGGCGGGTGTAGGTGGGTGGGGTGTTCATTTCTAGCCAAACCACCAGTTCGCCAGCAATCCGCCAATCCCCAGGGCAATCGGCGAAATGACAAGCAGTGCCGGCATTCGTCGCACAGCCTGCCGCCACGGCAGAATGTGGACCAACCGCCCCTGGAGTGTAGCCACAAACGCCACAATCAGGGCAAACAGTAAAAAACCAGCCAGTAATGTTAATGCTTCGGACATCACCGCCCGGTACACCAGCAGTAACGCTATAGCTGCCAGAAACAGGGCCAGAGCAAGTAATGCATTTTCACGGTCATCTAAGATCCATATGGTTGCACCAGCAGGAACATTCTGTTCGAGTGTGTTCTTGAGAAAGCAGGCATAATAAAATTTCTCCGGTGATGTGGTATCATAGATCAGTTCACTGTGCAGGCGCGCGTATCCGGTCTTCCCATCGGGGCACTCGATCCGGGCAAACCGTAACCAGGGCGGCTCAGGCATCTGGTCATGGCTGAGGAAGGGAGTAATACACACCCCGCGCCCCTTTATCTCGCGGCTCTCTTCAACGGTTAACAACTGCCTTTGCATGGTTTGTCTTCCTCGATATTGTTGTTGGTAATATGTGTGGCCACAGGCGAAGACCATTTCGTGGTCTGACACCAGGTCGGGATAGACTGTACCGCGTAACACATGTCATTTACACGACTTACGCGGTGGGTACACAAACCGGACGTTTGAGCAGATGGAAGCCAGATTCGCCTGCGGCAGCGTGGTACTTTTTTCATCTTTTTCACAAACATGTTGCACACAGTGCAACATGTTTGTGAAAAAGAATGGGGTCTTCTGCCCTGCCGGAGGCGAGTCGGGCCGTTTATTCAGGCACATGCCGGGATTGGAACTGACCGCCTAAGTCGTGTCATTTAGAACGGCACTGCTACCGGCAGGCTGAAGCCCGTCAGTGCCCCTTCGCCTTCCAGAATTGCATCCCGATCAAACAATTGGCGCTCGCTACGTGAACGGTAGACATAGATTGTCTGCTGGCGCGGATGAACCACCCATACCTGATCAACGCCCACACTAAAGTAGTCGCTTATCTTTTCTTCAATCTCCTGCCAGCGGTCGGAAGGTGAGACGATTTCGACGACCAGTTCGGGGGCTACCTCGAGATAGCCCGTGCCGGGCGTGGTTGGGAGGCGCTGCTTCGAGATGAAGGCAATGTCCATGCCACGTACGGTGTCCGGGTTGCGCCGAATGTAGAGGCCGGTTTCGCCACTTACCACCCAGCCATTATCATGCGTTTCGGCAAATACATCGAGGTAGCGGGACAGCCGCGTTTCAATACGCCCATGCTCTGCCCCCGGTGGATTCATACGCACAATCCTTCCATCTATCAACTCACACAAACCGCTGTCAGCCATGTCCAGCAACTCCGCACCGGTAATCGGCTGCGTTTCAACGGTGGTTGTCATACGGTTCTCCTTCTAGCATGCCCCGGTTCTGGACCCTCAGCCGGCCGCGGAATGCCGGCACACCTGTCTGTATTGTATCATCTTCACCGGCTAGGCGGACGCGCTTCTGCGCGTCCCTACGGAAGCCCTTATTGCTGGGCGGACTGTGCTCCTGGTTCGACGGGGATTTCCGCATCCTCGTTCCAGGATACGGTTCCATCGTTGTACCAGTCCTGGGCGCAGAGCAGCGGCACCGTGCCTTCCTCCCCCAGGCGCAGCCCGCACTGCGCGGCAAACTGCACGACATACTGCCGCATAATCGCGCGCAGGTGCTCGTTGCCCGGTTGCTCACTCAGCGCGCTGTAGCCGTGGAACTGTACCAATTCGCCCGCCTCAGTGATGGCGATCAGCTTGCGCCCCACCACGCGCCCGGTGGTGTCGCGCGCATAGAGCACGCGCTTGTTCAGATCACAGGCGTTGGCAACCGTGGAAAAGGCATTATAGCCGCCAGTGCTCAGGCAGGTGTTGAAGTAGTTGCCCATCTGCAAGATATGCAGCGGGTCACGCTCCAGCGCCAGCCGGACCCGCCCACTCGTTGCGCTCGGGCAGCGGTAGCTCTGCGGGAAATCACTCAGCCAGGTGCCGACATCCACCCCCTGCGCCGCCAGTTTGTCCAGGAAGGCGGCATTGGCCGGATGCCGTTCGCGCCAGGCATGCTCGCCCCGCACATGCGCCCGCAGCAACTCGCGCAGCAGCCGCCGGTTCGCGCGGATACCGACCGAGAGCAGGAGGGCATTCAGCAGATTGTCGTCCAGCGGGATGTCAGCGGGGACGCGCCGCCCAATCACCTCCTCTAGCCGTTCGCGGAAGCAGACCAGCAGTTGCTGCTCGGCGGCGGTCAGTTGCGCCTCTGCCGTCACCTGGCGCAGGCGTACGCGGACCTCCTGACGGGCCTGCTCCCGGAGGTGCCGCTCATCGGCCAACCGCTCGCGCAGGCTGGTCAGCCGGGCCGCCAGATCGTTGCGCTCCGGCTGCCGGGCCACCAGTCGCTCCAGATGTTGCGCCTCCCGCAGCAGGTTGCGCGGCTGCGTCAGCGCCTTGCGCACGCCGCCAGGCAGATCCGGCAGTGCGCCGCTCAGATGCCGCGCCTCCAGGTAGGTGCCCGCCTGCAACAGCAGCTCGGGTGCCTCGTCCAGGAGGAGTTGCCAGTCGGCGGGCAGCGCATGCTGCGCCAGAAACGCCGCCGGGTCGGACTCCAGGTCGCGCAGCGGGGCAAGTGCCCGCACTCCCAGACGCGATGCCGGCCCCAGCCGCGCCAACAGATCGGCGCAACGCTGCGGCTGCTGCGGAAAGAGCCGGCGCAGCGGCGGATGCAGCCCCGGGAAGCGTTCCAACAGGTTGACGCCGGTCAGCAGTTCGGCCTGCGACTGCTGAAAACTGTGGCGCAACGCGGCACGGAACAGTGTCGTAAACTGCTGCATGTCGTCTGCCAGGATCACGCCCAGCCGCAGCCCCAGTCGGGCGGCGTCCCAGGTCGCATGATCTGTCAGCCGATCCTCCGGCAGCGCATGCAGACAGGCCAGCATCTGTGCAAACCAGGCCATGCCATGCTCCGGCTGGGCCTGATTCAGTGCCGGCAGACCCGGCACGCACGGCTTCCAGGTTGCGTAGAGCGATGCGCGAATGGAGGAACAACGCGTCAACTGCGCCACGTACGGCGTCAACTGCCGCAGGGTGTCCGGCAGATTGTTACCGTTATTCCTGGCCTCGCTCAAAACATTTATCAGCAGCGATGCCTGAAATGCTTCAGGCGCATGCTGAATTGCTGTCACCAGGGGACGCAGCACAGCGCGGGCCTCCCCGGCTGTGGCAAACCGCTTCAGGATGCGGCAGAGGGTGATCAGATCCTGGCGTTCCGTGATCCCCAGGCTGCGCACAATTTCAAACACGACCGGGTAGTAGTCCGGTGGCAATCGCTGGTATGCAAGCGGGTTGATAATGCCCAGTTCCTGCGCTGTGTGGACAATAGTGATATCGCCGGTCGCGCGCAGCACAAGCCAGATCGGTCTCACCATGGACTCGCGGCGGGTATTCAGCCAGCCGGCGATCTTCTCGGCCAGGCAGGGCTCAGGCAGTGTGCTAACATCCCAGAGCCGGCGGTGCTGCGCGACCAGCAAGGCCAGGTAGGGCTGCTGCAGGTGCGGCGGCAACTCCAACCCCTGGCGCAGGGTCAGTCGCAGTGTCTCCACCAGCGCCGGGCAGAATGGGATCAGCTTGAGCAGCGCCAGCCCAAAGTCCCGGGTCAGATAGATTACCTCCGGGTCAGCCGTTGCTGCGACATAGCCATGCAGAATATCGCGCAGGTGAGCAACAGCCTGCCGCCGCGCGTTCGGCGAAAAATCTACCGGACGCAATACCCCGGCCTTTTTGCCCTTCTGCTGAGGGTCTTTGTAGGTTTGCCAGGGTTTGTCCACCAGGATGCGCCGGCCCAGTGGTGCAGCGGCGGCAAGTGCCTCCAGCAGGGCGATGATCTGTGCGGGGGCCACGCCATCCGTGACCAGTTTGTAGAGCAGCTCATGCGTGGGCCGGAAGCGCCGGGTCTGCTGCAATGCCTGCGCATACTGTTGTGCCAGTTCTGCGCCGTCGGCTGCTGCCAGAAACCGCACCAGGAGCCAGGGATTATCCGGCAGGCCATGCTGCCGGCCCCAGGCGAAGCAGCGCCGTAGCCAGGGATGCGCCTGCGCATTCGCATCCGCATCGGCGTGATCCGGCAGTTGCCCGGTATGGTAGACCGCGCCCAGGGTCAGCGCTGCCAGGGCCCGCGCTGTCTGGGGCAGCCAGGTGTTGCGGCTCATCTGCTGCAGCACGCTATAGGCCGCGCGGCCGCAGGCCCGCAGTGTGTGGGCGGGTGACGCCGGGAGTGGGTTGCTGCAGAGCGCCTCGGCCGGCAGCAGGTCGGCCAGCCGCCGGATCAGCGTCGGGTCGTTGTCGGGCACCTGTGCCACCAACCCGGGCAGATCGGGCGCGACCAACGGGGCCGGCAGGGTTGCCGCAGCCAGGTGCGCATGCTGCTGCTCCAGCCAGGCCGGCAGATCACCCACTACCAGGCGGGCAACTTCGGCCCGCCGTTCAATCTGCTCTAGCCGCCGCCGGGCGCGTGCCAGGTCCGCCGGTGTGGGCGCAAATGTCCCGCGCTGCGGATGCAGCCAGACCACCCGCCCCGCCTGCCAGCGCACCACTCCCTCCAGCCAGGCAATTTCGCGGATCATAGAGCGGACGGCCCACACCTGACGCATAGGCCGATGTGGGTGTGTCGTGACGCGTGCATCGGTATTAGCAAAAATGTCCATGAAGATTCACCCCAAAAGAGTGCAGCATCAATCTGGGCGTACGCGGGGATACACCCGACAGGAGACAGCGAAACAGACCAGTGCGCAGTGCGTCAGGGAACCTGCCGGCACTCAGCCGACTGCGTTCGGTGGTCTGAGGGCAGTTGTGCCCACCATCTGCGATTGAGCCGAGGGATGAAACTTCAGGCGTAGTGGTGCAGGAAAGTGGGTACGCAACTGCCTGCAAACGCAGCAGCGCTACGGTAATGCGTATTGTGGGTAGTTAGCACAAGCATCGCGCGTCCCTCCTTCCAGAGCATACAGCGGTAGAAAAATAGTGGTTGTTGTGAGCATAGCATGCCGGAGCGCGGGGTGTCAAGGGGTATAGGTTCATACTTTTGGGGGAGATGTACCATGAGCGTCGATCTGCCGGGCAAACGCCTCCAGGAATGCCGTCTGGCCGGCGGAAAGCAGGATACACTGTACCCGCCGTTCCCGGATCTGCGCGCGTGCCTGCGACAGGGACATGCCCTGCGCCAGGTAGTAGAGGTGCAGCACCGTGCCGGTGCGGCCCACGCCCGCCTGACAGTGGACCAAAACGGGGCGCTGTTGGGCCTGCATGTTCGTAAGAATTTGCACTATTTGCTGGGCCTGCCCCAGGGTTGGCGGATGCTGGTCAACCACCGGGATGTGGAAGTAGGTCATATCCAGTTCGGCGAATAGCTCAGAACTGATCGTCCGATAGCGCGTTAACGGTTGATTTGGCAGGGAGAGGATCGCCCGAATGCCCTGCGCGTGTAACGCATATATATCCTCAGCACTGGCCGGGGTGCTACTTGCCGCCAGTACGCCTGGCTCAATCCATGAACATTCCATAGAACAATCTCTTGCCCCACGTTACGTGATCCCAGGTTGACCGCAGGCAACGCGGCCCTTGTCCCGTCAAACGGGCTGTTGGTGTACCTACTGCAAACGTCGTGTGACATTATAGGAGTTACGCGGTGAGCGTTTGGACCACGAAAAACACGACATGAGCGAAAACCGCGAAACGGCCACTGCTGCCCTGTATCAGGCAATCCCGTGTTTTGCGGGGGATGTCGCCGCCGGCAGGGTAAAAAAGATCGATCACATACCATGCTGTCGCAGGCGAAACCAGCTTCCGGGTCTGGCACGCGGCCGGAACAGTCCACACCGCGTAACTCCTGTCACATTATAACCGATCGGTATCTCGGTGAGATGCTACAATAAGTGCAGGAGGAAATCTAATGCAACATCTATTTCAACCCCGTTGCTACATAGTACGCCCCGGCCTGGTCGCGGGTGAACATCCCGGCTCAAGCAACCCGGCATACGCCCTTGAGAACATGCGCCGGTTGCTGGACGTGGGTGTTTCCCGGTTTATCGATCTGACCGAAGCGGGGGAGTGGCATCCCTATGTCGATCTGGCACAGCAGGAAGCAAACGCACGGGGGCAGACGATTGACTACCGGCACATGCCTATCCCGGATTGCCAGACACCCCCGGTGACGCAGATGCAGCAGATCCTCGCCTACATCGACACCGCGCTGGCGTCACGGCGTGTCGTCTATGTCCACTGTCTTGCGGGCATCGGACGCACGGGAACGGTGGTTGGCTGTTATCTGGTTCACTCCGGCATGCCCGGCGCAGCGGCCCTGCGCGAGATTGCGCGGTTGCGGCGGGGACTGCCCGATGGTGAGTTTGAGTCACCCGAAACCGCTGCGCAACGGCAGTTTGTACGTGACTGGTGCTAAATATGTGGGGGTGGGTATTTCTGGCCTACTCCGACCATTCCCCTCCAGGTAACAGACGACCAGAGCGGCGTGCGAGAGTGGTCGCACCAGATTATTCAGATCGCCATTTGTCTCATAGTCCAGCAAAACCACGGTCTGCTTCGCTCCCAGTTGGCACAGTTCCGCTCCTTCGGCCTGGAGGTAGTGCTCCAAAACCTGGTGATACGCGGGCAGATAGATGGCACGGCGAGCTGCGGCATAGTCCAGCAGATGCTCACCCGCGACTCCGGCGCGATGCCCCGGCACCTTGCCATAGGCACGCTCAGTACGCTTGATGCCCTTCATTGTGGTAATGGCGAACCGGCTGAGATCAATATCGGCCTGCTCGAAGACCTTGAGTCCCTGCCAGATGCCTTCCACACTCATGCTGGTGTAACCGGGTGAGAGCGGTACCGGAATACCGCCGTGGGGATAGAAGGGACTGAAGCGCACCCAGGGTTGGGGACCGCGCGAGGTGACATCGATAGTAACCGCTTCACCGTAGCGTTTCTGCAGCGTTGTGGAAGATAGGCGGCGACTGGCGACCAGAAAGGGCATACGTTACCTCCAGATGTTATGATCATAGATGAAGATGTGTCAGGCGCGCCTGGTGCTCTGTTCCTTTGTTCCATGTTCTCTAATATTCCGGTAGCGGCTCCCGCGCCTGCCGCCACGTCCCTGGAATACCCTCAATCCCGGTGTGTATCACCACAATGCCGCCGACAATCGCGCAGGTTGTGTCGCAATCGCCCTGCGCCGCCAGTGCCGGCCAGATGGCCTATAGCTATCGAGTTGCTCACCCGCGCACCAGAGCGCCAGCGGCACTGTGTCCTGCACGGTTGTGCGGCTGCCGTTGCCCAGCGTGGCGACTGCGGTCGGCACGTCGGTACTGTCGGGCAGGTTGCGTGCCGACCGCAGCTTTTCGCGGACCATGCTCGTTGGAACCGACGGCAGCACTAGATCAATAAAGGTGGAGCGTGAAGGCCGTTTGGTATCGCGGAGCCGCCATGCCCAGGCCGTTGCCACTGCCACCGCAATCGCTCCCGCGCCGGCTTCCGGGTGAGCGTGGGTCACCTCGGCGCAGCGACGGGCATGCGCGATCACTGCCTCCAGGTCATCGGCAAAGTATGCGCCGACGGGTGGCACCCGCGAGGCACAGCCGTTGCCGTAGGAGCCCTGCCCCTGAAATACCCGCGCTGCATGGGTGCGCCAATCGCCATCTGCGCGAATGCCTTTGAGCACCGCGCGGGAAGCCATGCCATAGCCCCGCGCGCGTTCGTAATGTGTGGCAAGGCTAACCGCCAGCCGGTCCTGATCAATACCACCCGTCTCCTGCAGCACCGCAACAAGCGCGAGCGCCATCTGGGTATCATCTGTCCAGTGCCGGATGCCCTGCGGCACGCTGCGTTCCGTAATGCGCCGCGAAACTGTACCCTGAGAGAACTTAAAGAAGCCGCCGAGGGCATCCCCGACCGAGAGCCCTTCGAGGGAGTGGAAAGCACGTTGGAGACGATCCATCGGGTGTTCCTCTACTCTTCCGGCACGAACTCCGCATACACATACAGCGTCCCGTTCCAGTCGGTAAAGACATGCTCAATGATAACGCGCACCTTCTGCCAGGACAGTCCGCCATAGCCTACCCCAATGCGCGGAATGGCAATCGACCGGATGTCTTCCGCATCGCCCTGCCGACGCATCTGCGTCAGCGCCTGTTCAATCGCTGTATAACTGGCGCGGCCCCGCCAGGTTCGTTCCTGCGTACCCAGGTTAAACACCCAGGGCTGCTGCTCGTCCCGCCAGAGGAACAGATTGCCCAGGTTGAACGCGCGTGGTTGCGCCTTGCAGCGGCGGCGGTATTCTGCGTACATCGCCGGGTAGCGCCGGCGGAAGCCAACGGCAATGCCTGCCCCATTGTGCCCTGGCAGTTGCAGCCATGCGCGAATGCCTGCGCGTTGCAGTGGTTGACAAAGAGGTCGCCGGAGATGTATTCGATAGGCACTGGTGTCGCTTTCGTTTTCGCGTTTAGATGCAGATCAAGGTGTAACTACACCTCTTCCTGGAAAAAGAACGTATGTTTGCCTTAATTATAGCCCATGCATCCGGGAGATGCAAGCAGTCCTGGTTGCAGCGGGGTTTGCGTGGCACGCCGTGCTATAATCGGGAAATTGTACATCGGCGGGCAGGGTTCATTGCATTGTGCGGATTTTCTGGCGTTTGTATATTCGTGGTTCTATTCGTAGATGGTTTTGCTCCCTGTACGGACAGGCGATGACGGGGTGGTTGTGGTATACTCTGATCAGGTAGACGTTGATGGCAACATCGTCGGTGCGGGCGACATCGCCGCACCGACCCGCCAGGTCTTCGTCAATCTTGAGGCCGCGCGGGGGGACGCGGGCTTGATAGATCGAGCCCGCGGTTGCGTGATACCCACACCAGCAAACTGCGCACGCTCGCCCGTTGGTCTATAGAATAGTATTGCTGGGCGAGACGACGGCACGACCGCCACCAATGGCGCTAGAGCGCCGCGGTTTGCGGGCAAAAAAAGCGCCCGGCTCAGGGCCGCGCCGTCGGCGTCCGTGTGCAAGGCGTGTTGGGCGGCCTACGAAGCCTGATCTTTTCTGTCCTTTTAGCGAAAGGGGTTTTGAACGGTCACCTGGTTATTAATCGACAGACCATCTTGAAGATCTTCAGAATAGAGCTTTACACTTCCGCTTTCAAGGGCGCTTGCGACAATCGTGCTGTCCCAGAATGAGAGCGTATAGGTTTCTCGCACATACGATGCAGTGAAGTATGTTGCTTGTGTATATTCAAGAACACGATATTTTCGATACATCGAACGTGTCAAACGTCGTATGGTCGGTTCAGTTGCGGCAAATTTACGTAGGAGTGTTACACTCAGTTCACTCATAACTTGCGTACTCACAAAAATAGATGGTTCTGACCGAATAAGTGACTTTGCCTTCACCGTTTTTGCCGGGTCTTGGGTTTTATTGAACGCGTATACCCATACATTCGTGTCAATAAACACTGAAATAATGTTAGCCATTGCGATTATGTAACTCGTCTCGTGTAAACGACTGCGGTGTTGTTTCCGTGAGGGGATGATTCATTAAATACTCAACCATATCAATATCATCCTCTTCTTCTTCGGTGATAATAATGACACGTACACGTACCCGTCCATGGATCTGATGCTCTTTAGGAACGACAATAACCCCTTGTTGCACGACTGTTTCAAATTCGATCTGGCTCATTCTGCTGCCTCTCAGGCTTATTGAGTCATCGTGACCGTAACAAGACACGCTGGCAAATGAAACAAATGTATCATATACTGCACCACGCCACAAGCCGTTTTATGCCGCCCAACGGTGGCCTTCACCGGCGCCGCCGGCAGCCGTCGGGATCGCCGCCGACCGTCGGCACACACCGCCACCAAAAGTCGCGCCCAGGTCAGGGCCGCGCCGGCGGCGTCCGTGTGCAAGGCGTGTTGGGTGGCTTCTTTGACAACATCATGGAAACTTCACAGAAACGATATATAATATTGCATTTACTTGCTGCTCAAAGAGCACTTCATACTTGGTTGCGTCGTTAAATATGTCAATCCAAACCAGATTGTGGCCTGTCGTATTCCGAATTCGTGAAGTTGTATTGAAAGCGGTTTGAAGATTAGCAACTTGGACATCATTCACGATATCTTGCAAACTGCTAGAACTAGTTTGTATATTTGGCAAGAAATCAACTTTGAATTGATTTGTGTTAAAAATGTCACCTAGTGTTATCGCTGGTTTCCCGTTATCTTTATTTGGATACAAGTGTTTGAGCAGTGACTCGAAAATGAGGCCACCTTTGAAAAGATGGGTGAGGAACGGTTCTATAGAACCTCCAATGTCACTACGCAGTGTCAAATCCTTACAGCGATCATAAAATTCCAATATAAACGTGTAGAGAGCCGTAACAATAGACCGTTTCGTAAAATCCATTACTAATACTCTAACGAATTTATTCACAAAATCCTCGACGCTGATTGGAATGCGACCAGATACCAAGTTGAACCGATTGAGTTGGTCCTCTAGTAACCGGCTTAATAAGGGTGCTACTCGCATAGCTGCTTGAATATTTGGTGGCCCAAGTGTCAAAAAACTACCGGCGGGGTTATTGAGCCAACCTACGCGATCTTTACGTATATCTTCTGATATTGCTGCATCCATATAAAACAGCGCTTTTTCATAATTCCCCATATCAAAAGCTGTCCATGAAAGATAGTAAAATGGTACGCCTTTATGAATTTGCTTGTATTTTTGTGCATCATCCTGCTGTAATCTCATTAGTAGCGTTTCGTAGTCAGAGAATCTTTCAAACGGCTTGTCTGTAAAGTAAAGCATGTTGCCCGGCCCAAAGGTGGTAAAAAACGAATCTCCAGTTTCGGAACCTTTAATTTCTGGATTCTGAAAAACGTTACGAGCGTGATGGACTAGCGGGTCAGTTAGAAAGTATATTTTACTCCTTGAAAAGCGCTCTCGAAATATTGGGCCAATTTTATCATACGTTTGGCTTTAAGGGGAGAGATGCCACCGAACAATCTTTACCTGGAACCTTCCAGCTAAACATGTACACGGAAACTTCTGGATAAGCTACCTATCGGGCATATTCTACTCCCCGTTGAACGTGCGGTCAAGGCTTGGCACTATAAAACAAACGTCCTACATTAACCTCCGCTATCCTATCACGGCGCGCGCCCCATACCAGCCCACACGCCCAGACTCCGCGATCTGCTCGTCGGAGCAGTTGTGCTCATCACAGCACGCATTCCGTTGGGGAACGGCTCCACCGTGTGCCGGCATACTGCGCACGAATAGACAAGATTGTGTGGTACGCAACGGCTATGTTGATTCAGAAAGACCCGTGCGTTCGGCCGCCGGCCGCGCCGGAATTGATTACCTGCGGAGGAAGCAGCGATGAACATCATGATCGGCACCTTCGGCACTCACGGCGATGTAGCTGATGCACCGCCGGCCC
Organism: Chloroflexaceae bacterium; assembly: GCA_034437035.1. Taxonomy (GTDB): domain Bacteria; phylum Chloroflexota; class Chloroflexia; order Chloroflexales; family Chloroflexaceae; genus CAKZQX01. The sequence continues at coordinate 25,736 of DAOTUI010000071.1, read as the reverse complement.
GCCGCCGCCGCCTGCGCGACATCCTGGTGGCCCACTTTGATAGCGAAGAATTGCGCACACTCTGCTTTGATCTCGGGGTCGCGTATGATGATCGGCGGGGCGAGGGCCGGGCAGCGAAAGCGCGCGAACTGGTGGCCGTGCTGGAGCGGCAGGGACGCATCACCGACCTGGGAACGCTGGTGCAGCAACTCCGCCCGCATGCCGGGGCCGGCGCTGGCGCGAGGAGTAAAAGATTGTCACGCCTGCATATTGGGACGATACGAAGTGGAATGGTGACGACTATCCGGTAGTGGCGATAAGCTGGTTTGAAGCGGTGGCCTACTGCCCGCTACCGCCCCCACTTCAACGGTCTCCGGCTCGCCAGGTATTCCCTCCCGCAGAGTAGTGATGCGTGATGCGGTGAGGTCCGGACCACGAATGCCACGGAATGGGCGAAAAATGTGAAACGGCCGGTGCCGGGATGCCGACGATGATCCGGCGTTCCCTGACACAGCGTGCCCCAACGAACCGCCGTGGTATGCTGACCGGAGAGCGGCATCTCACCGCATAGCAGTGCGTCATCAAAGAAGGCAGTGCATCCCTGGCGTAGCACCGTGCCATTCGTGCATTCGTGGCCCTCTTCGTGGACGGTTCCGTCCCGCGCCGCCGCACGTCATTCCCCAATCGCCAACCGCCAATCCCCACCCCAGGCAGATCAATTCCGGCTGTGGATCTCTTCCGACTCGGTGCTCGTCTGCTCGCTCTCAAAGCCGAAGGTATCGGCGACGATATAGAGCGGGCGGTGTTTCACCTCGTCGTAGATGCGCCCGAGATACTCGCCGATGATGCCGAGGAAGATCAGTTGAATGCTCCCGAGGAACAGCACCGCGACCAGCGTTGATGCCTGCCCGTAGAAGGCCGGGTTTGCCGCGTTAATCAGGCGCAGCATAAACACGATCACCAGGAAGAGCAGACTGAGCAGCGCAACGATAAAGCCAAAGTAGGTCGCCAGTTGCAGCGGCAGGTAGGAAAAACTGGTGATGCCGTCAAAGGCAAAGCGCAGCATCTTGCTGAGGGGGTACTTGGTCGCACCGGCTGAACGCGCATTCCGTTTGTAGGGCACGCCGGTCTGCTTAAAGCCCACCCAGACCGATAAGCCGCGCATAAAGCGGTTGTACTCACGCACATTCTTCAGCGCCTCGATGACACGCTGATCCATCAGGCGGAAGTCGCCGGTGTCGATCGGGATTTCCACGCTGGTAATTTTGGCAATCAGGCGATAGAAAAAGGTCGCTGTCACCTTCTTAAACCAGGTCTCGCCCGCGCGTTCGGTGCGCACCGCGTAGACTACCTGATAGCCTTCGCGCCAGCGCGCAATCAGATCGGGGATGACCTCGGGCGGATCTTGCAGATCGGAGTCGATCACAACCACTGCCTGGCCCTGGGCATAATCGGTACCTGCCGTGATTGCGAGCTGGTGTCCAAAGTTGCGGGAGAAGTTCACAATTTTGACCCGCTGATCCTGCTCATGGAGCTGGTACATAATCTCCGGGGAGCGGTCGCGGCAGCCGTCGTTGACCAGCACAATCTCAAAAGGCTCGCCCAGCGACTCCAGCGCCGCCACAACCCGGCGATAAAACTCCGGGAGGATCTGCTCTTCGTTGAAAACGGGGGCAACCACCGAGAAGGTTGGACGCGTCTGGTCCGAGGGCTGCACCGGGCGGGGCATATTATTTGTCACCATGGTCTGCATAGGGTTTCTATTCCTCGCATTTCAGACAGGTGTCATACAGTTGACTATCTGCCATTGTAGCATGGCCGACGCGGGTATGGTTGAACGGGTGATGACATTTTAGCCTGCGATTGGTCGCGCTGCACTCTACGCAACCTCGGTCATCTCTTCCCAGTTGCGCCCGACCTCCAGATCTACCTTGAGTGGTACGCGCAGCGGGCAGATCTGCTCCATAATATCACGCACCAGATGCTGCACTTCGTCCGCCTCGGCGTCGGGAGCCTCAAAGATTAACTCGTCGTGGACCTGCAGCAGCAGTCGGGTGCGCAACTGGCGGCGCTTGAGTTCTTCCGCTACCCGAATCATCGCCAGCTTCATAATGTCGGCGGCGGTCGCCTGGATCGGCGCATTGATGGCCTCCCGTTCGGCGGCCTGGCGGCGCTGCGCATTACTGCTGGTCAGCTCGGGCATGGCGCGGCGGCGACCAAAGAGCGACTCGACATAGCCCTGGTTACGGCCCTGCTCCAGCGTTGTGTCGATATAACTGCGCAACTGGGGAAACCGCGCAAAGAGCGCGTCGATCAAGCCCTGCGCATCGGTGCGGCTCAGGCCGGTGCGCTGGGCCAGCCCAAAGCTGCTGATGCCATACACGATCCCGAAGACGGTGGTCTTCGCCAGGCGACGCTGATGCTTGTCCACCGCCCGGATCGGCACATTGAAGAGCTGGGCCGCCGTTGCCGCGTGGATATCCTGCCCCTCCTCAAAGGCCCGCACCAGATTGAGGTCCAGCGTGATATGCGCCAGCACGCGCAACTCGATCTGCGAGTAGTCGGCGGCGATAAAGACATGCCCCGGCGCGGCGACAAACGCCCGGCGGATCTCGCGGCCTTCCTCGGTACGCACCGGGATATTCTGCAGATTGGGATCATTGCTGGACAGGCGGCCGGTGGCGGTGCCCATCTGGTTGAAGGAGGTATGCACGCGCCCCGTCTCCGGGTTGACCAGGCCGGGCAGCGCATCAACATAGGTGGATTTGAGCTTGGCAAGCTGGCGATACTGGAGGATCAGGTCAATAATTTGATGTTTGTCGCGCATCTGCTCCAGCGTATCTGCCGTGAGCGAGTATTTCTTGGTTTTGGCAGTACGCCTGACCTGATCGGCGGGCAGTCCCAGTTTGTCGAACAGCACGCCGCTCAACTGGTCGCTGGAGTTGATATTGAATGGCCGCTCGGCGTAGGTGTAGATCTCCTGCTCAAGTTCGGTCTGGCGCTGACCCAGGGCGGCGCTCAACTCCTGCATGTAACCGACATCCAGTTTGATTCCGGTCTGCTCCATCGCCACCAGCACCGGCACCAGCGGCAGCTCAAAGCGGGTGAAAATATCATAGATGCGCGCCTGCGCCTGGAGTTGCGGCTCCAGTGCATGCTTGAGGCGCAGAGTCATATCGGCATCGGCGGCGGCGTAGGGCACGGCCTGCGCAATCGGCACATAATCAAAGGTGGTCTGTTTTGCGCCGCGCCCGATCAACTCCTCGATTGACTGCATCTGCTCGGCGATCTTCAGTTCATAGAAGGCCAGTTCCTTCAGGCTGGCGCGCTGCTTGCCCAGCAGTCGGGCCGCAATCAGTGTGTCAAAGGTCAGCCCCTGGGTGACAACCCCCGCGTGCAGCAGCATTGCTATGTCAAACTTGGCGTTGTGGGCATACTTGGGCTTCTGTGGATCGGCGAAGAAGGGACGCAAGGCATTCAGCACCTGCTGCCGGGGGAGTTGCTCACCGCTGCGATGCCCAAAGGGAATATACCAGGCGCTGCCCGGCTCAACCGCCAGCGAGATGCCTACCAGATCGCACTGGAAGGGGTGCAACCCGGTGCCCTCGGTATCAAAGGCAAACCCCGGCGCGCGGTTGAGTTTCTCGATTACCCGGTCCAGGTCATCGGTGGTAATCACGGCCTGGTAATCCCCCAGGGCCGGGGCCATGCGCGCGCCGACCGGCGCGTGCTGCGGGGGTGCAACCGGGGGCAGTTCATCTGTGCCGAACAGGGACATTTGCAGACTGCTGCCGGCGGGGGCTGCCGCGCTCAGGTCGGGCAGCGGGACGGGTTCCGCCGCCGCGTCCGGCATAACCTGGTCCAGGTGCGCGCCATCCTGCGGGAGCTTCTTCACCAGACTGCTGCCAAACTCCAACTCCTGAAATAGCGCAATCACCGCCGCCCGGTCATAATCATGCAGGGTTGCCGCCGCCGGGTCAAGCGTCACCGGGGCATCGCAGACAATGATCGAGAGCTTTTTGCTAAAGAGCGCCTGATCGCGTTGACCTTCCAACTTCTTGCGGTAGCGTTTGGGGGATTCTTCCAGATGCGCATAGAGGTTCTCAATCGTGCCAAACTCGGCCAGCAGGTTCAGCGCGCCGGTATCGCCAATGCCCGCCACGCCGGGAATATTGTCCGACTTATCGCCCTTGAGTCCGCGCAGGTCGGCCAGTTGGTGCGGCTTGAGCCCCTTGTAGCGCTCCTGGACGTGGGACAGATCATACAGCGTGGTGGTGGTCTTCTGGCCGTAGGGATTGGCCAGCACCACGCGCACATGTTCGTCTACCAGTTGCAGCGTATCGGTGTCGCCGGTGAGGATCAGCGTCTCGATATCCTGTGCTGTCGCCTGCCGGGAGAGCGTGCCGATCACATCGTCGGCCTCGTAGCCCTCGGCGGTGTAGATCGGAATATTCAGCGTTGTCACCAGTTGCCGGATGCGCTCCAGTTGCGGATGAAACTCCGCCGGGGTCTCCGCGCGGCCGGCCTTATACTCGGCGTAGAGATCATCGCGGAAGGTGCGGCCCACATCGAAGGCCACCGCCACATAGTCCGGCTGATACTCCTGTAGCGCGGTCAGCAAGATCTGGGCAAAGCCGAAGACCGCGTAGGTCGGCTCACCGCTGGAGGCGCGCAGGTTGGCGTCGGCGAGGGCGTGAAAGGCGCGGTAGGCCAGAGCGTGTCCATCGATCAGCGCAAGCTGTTTCCGGCGAGTCATCGTACTCCTTACTCCTGGGTTGAGACGGCACATGCACCTCTTTATTATACTCAACGGCGAACAGATGAGCAACGCCGGGTTCCGGGGCCCTGGTTCGTAGTTGTCCTGGCGCATCAGGTTACAGGAGTTGCGTGGTGGCTGCTCAAACGTTCCGTTTGATTAGATGCAAGCCTGCTTCGCCTGCGGCAGCATGGTACTATTTTTTCTTTTTCACAAAAAAATTCACAACGTGAATTTTTTTGTGAAAAAGCATGGAATCTTCCGCCCTGCCGGAGGCGAAATTTCCTTCCGGGTCAGTGACTGCATAACTCCTTGTCAGATTACAGGAGTTGCGTGGTGATTGCTCAAATGTTCCGTTTGACCAGATGCAAGCCCACTTCGCCTGCGGCAGCGGCGATTTGGTTCCTGGTTCTCGGTTCTCCCTTTTTGTTCTAGCCTTTTGTTAATATTGATCTTGCGTAAATTTTGTTATCATGAGAGGGTGACAAGGTTGCAGGTGACAGGTGATAGGGTGCGTGGATCAGCGCGTAATGTGCCTTCCTGCCTGGAAAAGCCGTTGCGAACCCTGTCTACGGAATGCGTAGCGATGTATACAGGAGATAGACATGACTCAGCCGAAGGTTGTGAAGTCGGATCAGGAGTGGCGTGAGCAGTTGACGCCGGAGCAGTATCGGGTGACGCGCAAGAAGGGCACCGAGCGCCCCTTTACGGGTGAGTATGCCGACATCAAGGAGCCCGGTGTCTATAAGTGCGTCTGCTGCGGAAATCCGCTCTTTAGCTCCGAAACCAAGTTTGACTCCGGCACGGGTTGGCCCAGTTTCTATGCCCCGATTGCGCCGGATGCGGTCGAGACCGAGGTGGATTTTAGTCTGTTTATGCGCCGCACCGAGGTGCTCTGCAATGTGTGTGATGCCCATCTCGGTCATGTGTTTGATGATGGTCCCGCGCCGACCGGCCGGCGCTACTGCATGAACTCGGCCTCGCTGAAGTTGGATACGTCGGCGCAGGAGTAGCAGTAAAGAACAAAGAACAGAAGAGCAGAGAACAAAAGAACGAGAACCAATGCCGGACCTGACAGATCTCCGAAGACCTGTCAGGTCTCTCTTTGCAAAAAGTAGCGCAGATCCCGCAGTGGGATTGCCACCCAGTCGGGACGGTTGGTTAGCTCATACTCCAGTTCGTATATACCCCGCTCAAGCAGAAAGATCTTGAGCAGCAGGCTCATCTCCGCGGTTGTCCGGGGCAGCAGGGAGTTGCCGTCGGCCAGTGCGCAGTAGCGCTGCAGGAAGGCGACGCTTACCCAGTGCTGCCAGTAGCGCACCCATGCTTCTCCATCCTCCAGATGCTGCCCCGCTTTACGCTGATCAGCACATGCTACATGGGCCGCGTAGTGGAATGAGCGTAGCATGCCGGCAACATCGCGCAACGGCGAACGCTTGAGCCGCCGCTCAAAAAGCGGTCGTTGCGGTTCGCCCTCGAAGTCAATAATGGTAAAGTCCCGGTCGGCACACAACACCTGCGTCAGATGGTAGTTGTTGTGGCAGCGGATACGCATCCCGGTGAAGTTGCGCTCCAGGATCGCATGAAACTGATCAATCAATACCGCCTTCCGGTCGAGTAACTGCCGGGCATCCTCCTGAAGCTCCTCGGGCAGGGTGGGTCGCCGCCGTCGCAGGTTATCCAGCACATTCAGGCTCAGGGCGCGCGCCGTCTGGTAGACCGAGCGCTGGTAGAACGAATTGAACGGTTCCGGCGCAAAGCCGGGGTTGTCGGGGTCCGCCGCCAGCGTATGGTGCAGGTCGGCGGTGCGCTGCCCCAGCAACTGCGCTTTCGTCAACGCGCCGGCGATCAGTTCATGCGCCAGGGCCGGCAGTTCCTGGTCGGTCTGCTCCAGCAGGGTGGTCAGCGAACCGGGAACCGTCGGCCGCTCGGCAGCCGTTGCCGCGACACGCTCAAAATAGCCGCGCAGATCATCCAGGAAGTCGTGCCAGGCGTCGCCCTGGTTGCCCATAAACTGCTGCAGGATTGCCAGCGTCATCGGCGGGGTGCGGCGGCGCTGGTAGGTCAGGTCGCCGGCGATGGCGGGGCTATGCGCAAACCCCTGCTCCGTCAGAAACTGCCCCAGTTCCAGATCGGGGTTGGTGCCTTCGTCAATGCGGCGGAACAGCTTCAGTACCGCATGCTCATCATAGGCAGCAGCGGTATTGGCGTGCTTCCGCTGGAGAATGCGCAAGTTGCGTACATTCTCAACAATGTGTTGGATCGATGCAAGTACCGGGGTATGCGCTCCCGTCAGCACTCCGGCGGTTCCCGCCAGACGCTGTTGCCGGGAGATAGTGTTGACCAGCGCCTGGTTAAAGCGCAGATCCCAGATCGCATCATACAGAATGCCCGGTTCCGCCTGACCGTCCTGATCATCCGGATCGTTTTCTTCAATCTCGGCGATGATTGCGTTGGCGAACCGTTCCCGGACATATCGGGCTGTCTCGCCGCGTGTGCAGGTCAGTGGGAGCGTGTAGATTTCCGGGTCGGCATCACTATATTCCACCCGGATCAGGCAGATGTAAAGCGCGGGCGCTTCGTCGGTGACGGTAATTACTTCCTGGATCGTCATCGACAGGATCGTCTGGTGCCGGCCGGTAAACCAGGGCTGCGTCCGAAAGTAATCCGGGAGGATCGCTTCCAGGTCGGCGCGGGCGTTGCGCCAGACCAGATCTTCCCAGGAGTCGGCCACCCGTAGCCGGGGGTTCGGTCGCTCTGTCGCTCCCGGTCCCAGAATAGCGCGATTATTCCCGTCCGGATCCAGGGCGAACCATTGGAAGCTGTGTGGCCCCAGGGTTAGCAGGTAGGGCAGATCGCCGATGGTAGGAAAGGGCGTGCGCCCAAACAGTTCAATCGGCACCTGTCCGGCATAGTCCTGCAGATCCAGTTCAACATACTGCGTAAAGCGCGACAGGTTCGCAACAATCAGGATGACCTCATCTTCATAGCGGCGGATAAAGGCCAGGATCTTGCGATTCTCCGGGTGCAGCAACTCGATACTCCCCCGACCAAAGGCTTTGTAGTGCTTGCGCATCCCGATCATCTGCTGCAGCCGGCAGAGCAGCGAGTGCGAGTTGATCTGCTGCGCCTCCACATGCAGCGTCTCATGGTGATATTCGTGATCGACAATCAGCGGCAGGTAGAGCTGCTGCGGATGCGCCCGCGAGAAGCCGGCGTTGCGGTCGGCATTCCATTGCATGGGTGTGCGGACGCCGTCCCGGTCGCCCAGGTAAATATTGTCACCCATGCCGATCTCGTCGCCATAGTAGATCACCGGCGTGCCGGGAAAGGCAAACAGCAGACTGTGTAGCAGTTCGATGCGGTGGCGGTGGTTGCTCAACAGCGGGGCCAGCCGTCGCCGAATGCCCAGGTTGACGCGCGCCACCGGATCATGCGCAAAAGCCTGGTACATGTAGAGGCGCTCCTCCTCCGTCACCATCTCCAGCGTCAGTTCATCATGGTTGCGCAGAAAGACTGCCCACTGGCAATTGTCGGGGATCTCCGGCGTTTGCGCCAGAATATCCACAATCGGGAAGCGGGTCTCCTGCCGCACGCCCATGAACAGGCGCGGCATCAGCGGGAAGTGAAAGGCCATATGGCACTCGTCCCCCGCGCCGAAGTAGGCCACCGCATCCTCCGGCCACTGATTCGCCTCGGCCAGGAACATGCGCTCCGCGAAGCGCTTGTCTACATGGCGGCGCAACTGCTTGAGGATCGCGTGTGTTTCCGGCAGATTTTCGCAGTTGGTGTTGCCGGCTTCGGCCAGGTAGGGCACGGCATCCAGCCGGATACCATCCACCCCCAGCTTGAGCCAGAACTCCATAACGCCCGCCATGGCCTCCAGCACGCGCGGGTTGGCATAGTTGAGGTCAGGTTGATGATGGTAGAAGCGATGCCAGTAGTAGGATTGGGCCACTGAATCCCAACTCCAGTTGGAGTTCTCAAAGTCCTGGAAGATCACCCGTGCCTCTGCATACTCCTCGCCGGTAGCACTCCAGACGTAGAAGTTACGCTCTTCGCTGCCGGTCGCGGCGCGGCGGGCGCGCTGAAACCAGGGATGCTGGTCGGAGGTGTGGTTGAGCACCAGTTCGGTGATCACCCGCAGCCCGCGTTCATGAGCGGCATCCAGGAAATGCCGGAAATCCTCCAGCGTGCCATAGTCGGGATGGATGCCGGTGTAGTCGGAGATATCATAGCCGTCGTCTTTGAGCGGTGATGGGTAGAAGGGTAGCAGCCAGATCGCCGTGATCCCCAGATGGTACAGATAATCCAGTTTCTCCGTCAGCCCGCAGAAATCGCCGATGCCATCCTCGTTGCTGTCGTAAAAGGCGCGGACATGGACCTCGTAGATAATCGCATCTTTGTACCAGAGACCATCTTGTCCGGTTGCAACGGCCCTGCGGCCACTCCTGGATAACGTCATTGTCAACCTCGCTGCAATGTTTACACAACTCTATATAACCACGAAGACCACGAAGCGCACGAAGATCCGGAAGGAATGAACGGTGTTCTGAAATCTTCATGTCCTTCGTGGCCCTCGTGGTAAATATAAACCAAACGAACTTGATCAGCCCTACATTTTCGAGAGGATGCTCGACAGGTTGATCCCGGAGCCGCTCTTGCCCGACTTATCGCCAAGCACCCGGCTGGACAGGTAGGCGGCGGCACCTGCCAGGGCTTTCCGGCCCATGCTGGAGTTGAGCGGGGAGTCCTTGCCCAGGATCTGATCCAGCAGGTCCGGGTCTTTCTGCTCGGCGCGGCGGGCCATGCGCCCGACGTTGCGCGGCTGTGCGGCCTCGTCATCGTTGTTGAACTGGTAGCCGTCATAGGGCCGGTTGGGGTCATTGTTAGCATTCAGGAACGAACCGGCCAGCGACTTGAGCGTATCAATCGGCAACCCCTGAAAGGCCTGGTCGTTCGCTTCGTCGGCCTCTGCGTCCGAGGCGTGGCGCATAATCTCGCGGTAGCGGCTTGCGGCCTCCTCGTCCGAGATGCTGTCGGGGTTGTCCTGATAGCGCTGGATAAAGTCGGCATACTCTTGCCGGCGCTCGGGGTGCTGCTGAAAAAACTGCTCTAGCAAGCTCATATTCATCATGTCCTCCTTTGTAATGCTGCCTGATCAGGCCATGCTTACATCGTGTAGTGTGCGCCAGGTTGATATAGCAAGGAGTGTGCCAGTTTTTGGGAAGAACTGAGAACTGGAGAACCGAGAACTGAAGCGGAGAGCGCAGAGCGCAGAACGCGGAGGGTCGGTTATGGAGTGCGGGAGCCATGCTCCCGCCGGCTGCCGACCGAGGTAGAGCAATCTACACACTGTCTCGATGGTACATCTGCGTGAGAGTTGGTATAATTCTTCCGTGTACGTAGCGGTGTTTCCTGGCACGTCGGGCCGTAACGAATTATGAGGGAGGTACCGGTTTGATAGACAACTCACTCTTCTTACTTTCCACAAAACATCAAGACGTTGTCGCCGGACATGCACGGTATCGAGAGTCCTCCGGATCTACTTTGTTGCTGGGAGGATGCTTGTTGCTACTCGGCCCTATGGCGTTTGTTGTGGTAGGTGCCGTCTCTGCATGGAGCCTGTGGGTTGCTGGGATTCTCACGATACCATTCCTGGCAGCGTTTCTGCTAGTTGTCTATGTGTTATATTCGTATTATCGCCTGGTATTTCAGGGACGGTTGGTCTACGGCAAGCTTGTGTCATTTGAGCGGAAACTTGATGATGACACGGGTTCGGCCCATGTGGATGTGCGTTATCGTTTTGTTTGTCCATCCGGACGAGAGGTTGAAGGGAAACATTCAGTGGTTTCCGACGAACTGGTACACATACCAATGCCGGAACCAGACATACCCGTTGCCATCTGGTATGTTAACGATAAGATACATATAATGTTATGATACTGATGTGTTGTCATAGCCACAGCGCACACCGAGGACGCAGCGATGATACACGAGAACGGGCACAACGGCAGCACGTTCCCGTTGATTGCCGGGTTGCCGGCACATTGGGCATGGAACGCAGTGAGCGCCCGCTGGTGAGCAGCACCAGCCTGTGATTGCCGACTCAACTTGGGTTGGATGCGGCGCGGCGCAGGCTCGCTGCCGGCACAAACGTCGCAGCAGTTGTCCACCTGGCGCGAGAACGGCGGGCAACCGTTTCTCTCGGAAGCGGAGTTGCAGGCCGCTGCTGCGCAACACGCAGTGCCGCTGACGCCGCGCCTGTTTCAACTGGCAGCAAGCGATCTCCCGACGAGCATTGCGGAGACGCACGGCTTCTTGCAGCAGCATCTGCCGGAGAGCCGGAGCCGGTTGGATGCGCAGGCCGGCGGCAAGCCGGAAGGGATTGTGCTACGCGCCCCCGATCGCACGGTGATTGCGAAGGCACGCTTTGACGATTATATGCGCCGCTGAAGCGGTTAGGACGTTAGAGCGTTAGCAGGTTAGCACGTTGAAACGTTCGAACGTTTATGAACATTGAAAAAATAGTTCGGATATGGTATGTAGTCGCAGATGCCTCCAGAACGCGTTCCAGTCTCAGGAGTCCCGGCTGATGAACGTTGAAGAAATAGTCCGGATATGAAATATCCGGGAGTCCCGGCTTTCGTCGGTGGATGCCTGCCGGGGCAGCGGCATACTGTCGGGAACGCTCGATCCACCTGAAGCCGGGACTCCTGAAAGTCGATATCCGGATGAAAAATTTAACGTTTATCAGCCGGTTGACGGCCGCAGACCGGCTGAAGCCGAGACTCCGGGAGTCCCGGTTATTTCTCAAACTTCATCAACGTGCTAACGCGAAAGGGATAGTTCTGTGGCAGTTTTGCAGATTGAACTGCCGGATGAGGTATTGACCCTGCTCGACCAGTGGGCGGCGCGGGTGCTGGGGCTTTTGCGGCGCGAGTTTCCGATCTGCTGAGTTGCTATGGCGTTTCCGAGGTTGATGCGCAGATGGATGTAGGGGCTGAGGCATGGTATAGGTAGGGGTGGTGACTGAGTATCATACATGCAATCTGCTACAATGAAGAGAGCGTCTATCCGTAGGAGGAGGTAGTTATGGAACAGACAGCAACTACGCAACCAACAGTTATTCGTACCGAGCGTGGGTTGACTATCGCCGGCACTCGCATCACGCTCTACGATGTGATGGATTATCTGCTGGCAGAGTGGCCGCCCCGGTTAATTCGTGACCGGCTCGATCTCTCTGATCAACAGATCGCCGATGTGATGGAGTATATTCAGAACCATCGGGTTGCGGTTGAGGCCGAGTATCAACATGTGTTGCAAACGGCGGAGGAGAACCGGCGCTACTGGGAGGAACGTAACCAGGAACGGTTTGCCCGGTTAGCTGCGCTACCGCCTCGTCCCGAACAGGCGGCGCTCCGTGCCCGGCTCAATGCCTGGAAAGCGCGGATCGAGCACACAAATGACGATTCTTGCTGATCATAACCTGGAGGGGCAAGCACTCTTGCTGTGGGGAGTTCTGGCGCATGAGGGTTGGCTCGATCTGCTTCCATTACGTTTAGTGATCTTACGTGATGTCGGACTCCCGGTAAATAGTAGTGATCGTGTTATCTGGCGTTTTGCGCAGGAACAGCAGATGGTCTTGCTCACCGGAAATCGACGGATGCGCGGTGATGACTCGCTCGAACAGACTATCCGCGAAGAAAACACCGATATAGCGCTGCCCATCTTGACCATTGGCAGTCTGGATCGGCTCGAAGAACGGATCTATCGGGAGCAGTGTGCCAGTCGAATCGTGGAGATAATGCTCGATATCGAGAACTATCGTGGTGCTGGTCGGATTTATATTCCGTAGTCTGGTCAATCAGGGGTTTCTATGCAAATTATGGAACTTACAACCACCTGGAAAGAAGAAGGTCGATGGGCGGAAGCCCTTAGTCTGACACTGCGCTTCCTCACCCGACGCTTTGGACCGCTTGCTCCAGACCTGGAAGAGCGCAGTGGTAAGCTCTCACTGCTGCAGTTGGAACAGCTTTTTGATGCAGCATACGATTTTACCAGCATTGCTGATCTGCAGACCTGGTTAGATAATAATCCACCAGACGAGCGGGATGCCGGTACGCAGTTGTCTAACTGAAGTGGACACGCTTCTGTACGTCTCTGCATGCAAGTCGCAAACAACAGGAACTCACGTCGTGCCGCCTTCAGGCGGTCTCCAGCAGAACGACCGCCTGATGAACTTTGAAGAAGTAGTCCAGATGTGGAGCAGCAGAACGGTGCAGAGAATGCACCCTACGGCTGTCTACAGTGGTGATGATATCTAGATTAAATTTCAAAGTTCATCAGACAGTACTGCGAATTCCCCGCTAACGTTCCAACCTGCCAACGTTCAAACGTTCATACCTGTAAATCTGCTAACGTTCCAACGTTCAAACCCGCCAACGCCCCCTACAATACCCGCACCGTTTTCAACCGGCCGGGATGCTCGGCGTTGAGCGCCTCGATTGCGTTCTGGCCGCCGAGAACGACCACCTGCCCCTGCTCGCGCACCTGCTCCAGCCAGTCGGCGAAGGCGTGAAAGTCACCGGCCTGCGTTGCCAGGATCTCGTCGCGCATCTGCTGACGTGCCTCGTCGGTGTCGCCAACCAGGTAGCGGACCATCGAAGTGTAGCCCTTTGCGTCCGGCAGGCGGTAGGTATCCAGGTCGCCAATCGCGCCGATAATCGCCCGCGTCACCTCGGTCTCGCTCAGGTCGGCCGCGCGCAGGAAGCGCCCCGCCTGGTCGTAGACATCCAGCGTGCCGCGTAGGTTCGGGTCACGGTAGGAGAGGAAACTCAACACGCCGGACTGCCGGTCAAAGCTGCAGAAGCTGCCATACGCGCCGCCCTGCATGCGCACCTTCTCCCAGAGCCAGGTTGTGCGCAGATACTTCGTAATCACACTGGTTGAACCATGATAGCGGTAGCCCAACTGGTAGAGGTCGGCCCCCTTGCCCACATAGTTGACATTGGCGGGAATTGTCAGCCCCTCGAACGCGCGATCAAACTGGGGCGTCCAGGGCGAGAGCGTCACCGGCGCGGTGGGCAACTCGGCCAGGAAGCGGTTCAACTGCGGGCGGAACTGCGCCCAATCCCCCGCATCTGCCGTCACATTACAGATCATCGCCGCCCGGTTGACCAGCAGTCGCCGGATGACCTCCAGGTTTGACAGCACTACCGGCCACTCGCGGTCAACTTTCATCGCCAGGTCGCGCAGGAAGAAGAGATAGCTAATCCCGCTCATCTGCTCGTCGGCCCAGTCGGACTCGTTGAAGCGGGCACGCAGCCGGGTGTCCACCACCGCGTGACCGCTGGGGATAATGCCGGCCTCGGCGCGGGCCTTCGCCTCCAGCACAATCTGCCGGAACCGCGCATGATCATCGAAATGCACCGTCAGCAGCACATCCCGCAGGATTGCCGGCAGGTCGGCGGCATGCTCCGGGGTGGTCTTGCCGCGTAGGAAGAGCCATGCGGCGCTGGTCGGGTCGCCCGGCACGACGGAGGTGAATGAACTGGTGACGATCCCGCCGGTCTGGCGACCAATGCGCTGCGAGAGCTTCACAAAGTCTTCCTGCTCAGTGCCCATCTCCAGCAGCGCTCGCCCGAAAAGCCTGGCATAAGGTAATAGCTCAGGTGGCAGCATGTGCAGGTTCAATCCCACATCCAGGTAGATAATGCCGTTGGTGAAGAGATCATGGTAGAGCACCCGGCTACCCGCCTCTTCGTCAACTTCCAGCGGAATGGTCTTGTTCTGGCGGTCCAGGTCGGCCGGCGTCAGCGTGGGGATGGTTGCCAGCGCCTCGGGCGAGTCGGGTGTCTCCTGCAGCCGCTTGAGTTCGCGGGTATTCTCCACGACTGCCTGGATCTCCGCCGGACCCATGGCGGCGCGGGCCGCGTCTAGCCGGGCCTGCTCCGCGGCCGCTTCGCGCCGACCCAGTTCGGGATCGGGCTGCAACAGAATCGTGGTGCGATGGCTGTTCTTCAGCAGGTAGCGGTGGATCAGGTTCTCGAAGTAGCGCTCGCCCGCTGCCAGGCGTCCCTTGATCGCCTCCAGCGGAGCCGCAAATGCCAGGATCGCAAAGGGGTCACGGTCGTGCAGCCAGGTGATCAGCGCGTTGATCATCAGCCAGAGACCGCGCGGCGCGGAGCCGGTATTCTGCTCGCGCAGGCGAAACTCAATCGTATTCACCGCCGCCTCAACCATCTGCGGATCGATGCCGTTGCGGGCCAACCCCTCCAGCGTCTGCAGGATCAGCGCCTCGATTGCGTCGGCATTCTCGCCGGCGATGCCCTTCAGCCCGGTTGAGAAATAAGCCTGCCGCAATGAGTCATCCATCCCGCCGCCCGCGATATCTTCGCCCAGGCCGGAGTCGATCAGGGCTTTGCGCAGCGGTGAGGCCGGGGTGCTGACCAGAATGTAGGAGAGGATCTCCAGCGCCAGGATGGTCTCCGGATCATCGGTCTCGGTCAGCATCCAGTTGAGCGTGAGCATGCTCTTTTTGTCGCCTGCTTCTTCCGGATCGACCACATAGGCATGTTCAAACCGCTGCGGCGTATCGAAGGTTGGCTGCAACGCCACGGACGAGTCGACCGCGATGCGGTCAAACTCTTTGAGATAGTTGTCGAGCAGACGCAGGCGCTCCTCGGGCGGATCGTCGCCCCAGAAGAAGATGCGCGCATTGGAGGGATGGTAGAGCTGCCGGTGGAAGGTGGATAGTTGCTCGTAGGTGAGATCCGGAATATGCTGCGGTTCACCCCCGGACGAGACGCCGTAGGTGATGTCGGGGAAGAGCGAACGCCGCGAGTGGTCGGACAGCACCCGCTCCGGCGAGGCATACGCGCCCTTCATCTCGTTGAAGACCACGCCCTTGAAGGTCAGCGGTGCATCGGCTGCTTCCAGTTCGTAGTGCCAGCCCTCCTGCTGAAAGATTGCCGGGGTCAGGCGCGGGTAGAAGACCGCATCCAGGTAGACATCGATCAGGTTGTAGAAGTCCTGGAGGTTCTGACCGGCAACCGGGTAGCAGGTCTTATCGGGGAAGGTAAAGGCGTTGAGAAAGGTCTTGAGCGAGCCCTTGAGCAACTCCACAAAGGGCTCCTTGAGCGGGTATTTGCGCGAGCCGCAGAGCACCGAGTGTTCCAGGATGTGCGCCACGCCGGTCGAGTCGGCAGGCGGCGTGCGGAAGGTTATGCCAAAGACCTTGTTCTCATCGTCGTTTTCCAGCGAGAGCAGTTCCGCGCCGGTCTTGACATGCCGGTAGAGCCGGCCCCGGGTATTGAGTTCGGGAATATCCTGTGTGCGAATCAGTTCAAAACCGTAGCTGTTTGTCATAACACCTCGTATGGAAATATATGAGCGTTCATGCTGACTATGGCGCTCCTCCTGATGCAATGGCAGCAGCCATGCTGCCGCACTCCATGACACGAGTTACGTGGTTGCTCACTCAAAAGGCATTTTCGCCTCCGGCAGGGCGGAAGATTCCTTTCTTTTTCACAAAAATTTTGCATGATGTGCAAAATTTTTGTGAAAAAGAAAAAATGAGTACCATGCTGCCGCAGGCGAATCGGGCTTCCATCGTATGAAACGTCCAGTTTGCATGTCAACCGCGTAACTCGTGTCCATGACGTATCTTAATATTGTACCAGATTGAGCGGGCAAACCAGGGAGAAGCGAGAACAAAATAACCGAGAAGAAATCGCGCCAGGTGCAATGTGTGCGGCTGCAAGCCGCACCTACGGACTACTACGGGATACGGGATACGGGATACGGCCTACAACCCTACCGCAATCGCAGGATGTCGCTCCCGGCGAAGATGGGCCCGACCTGGATGCCCAGTTCCGACTCGGCGTAGAGTACCGGGGGCACACCAATATCGGCCAGGTAGAGTTCGCCCACCTGCGCGGCCACACCCTCCGCGCGCAGGCCCGCCTTGGGCAGCGCCAGCGTCAGCGTGGCCGTGGCCTTGATCGCCGGGTCGAAAACGGTGCCGGTGGTAGTATCAATGCCCGAGGGGACATCCAGGGACAGAATGGGTTTACCCTGTGCGTTGGCCCAGCGGATCAGGTCGGCGGAAGCGTCGTGGGGTGCGCCCTGCAGACTGTAGCCGATAATGCCGTCCACGATCAGGGCCGGGTTGCCGGCGTTGGCGATGGTTTCGGCCAGGGCGACCGGGACATGCATGCGGCGCAGGATGCCAAGCTGATGGGCGGGAACCCCGGTAAACTCGGCATCGGGTTTCGTAACAAAGACCTGCACCTGTGCGCCCCAGGTCTGGAGCCGCCGCGCACAGACCAGTGCGCCGCCGCCGTTGCCGCCGGTCCCGGCCAGCACAACCACCGATTTCCGGCGGGGGTCGCCCGCAAAGAAGCGGACCCGTGCCAGGTGTGCCAGGTTGCGCCCGGCATTTTCCATCATCTGGATCAGCTCAATAGAGAAGTCGTCGATCATAGCCCGATCCACCGCGATCATCTGCTCGGTGGTCAGGTAGGGCAGTTCGCCCGTAAGCGTTGGTATGGTCATCGGGGTACCTCGCTTGGGTTAGCGCGGCAGGCCCAGTGCTTCCATCACAGCTTCTTCGCAGGCGCGCATAGCCGCGGCATCTTCCGGTCCACGTTCATGATCATAGCCCAGCAGGTGCAGCATGCCGTGGACAACCAGATAGGCCAGTTCGCGCTCGGGCGTGTGGCCGTAGTCGGTCGCCTGGGCCGGCACGCGCTCGTAGGAGACGGCAATGTCACCCAGGTAGCGCGGCGCGCCGGGCACGCTCACAAAAGGGCCGCCGGCTTCATCGGCGAAGGAGAGGACATCGGTGGGTGCGTCAACGCCCCGGTAATCCCGGTTGAGCGCATGGATCGCCGCATCATCGGTGATAAGCACGCTGACCTCGACGGGTTCAACCACGCCGGCGTGGGCCAGTAGCGTTGTGGCCGCCCGTTCGATAAGCGCGGTATCCACTACATCGGCAAACGGCGCATTCACCTGCACTTCAACCGACCAGGGGCCATGTGTGTCAGGCATCATGTTGATCTCCGGTCAGCGCGTGCGTCTCCCAGAGCGTGCGCACCTGCGTCAACACATCGCGCTCACGTTCAAACGATGCCAGGCGGAGGGCTTCATCAATCGGGAACCAGCGCGCATCGTCCACCTCGGTCTGTTGCGGGACAACATCACCCGTGATGTAGCGCAGCAGAAAGAGATCAACATATTTATGAATGCGGGAAGGCCCCGCGCGGAACCAGTACTCAATCGTTGCCAGGTGGTGCAACACCTGCCCCGTGAGCCCGGTCTCTTCGGCAATCTCGCGGGCAGCCGCCGCCTCGGCGGTCTCGCCCCGCCGTACATGCCCTTTGGGCAGACCCCAGCGGCCACCATCTTTGGTGGCGATCAGGACAACTTCGATCTGATCCACGCTGATACGGTAGATAACACCCCCGGCCGAGTAAGCCGTACGTTTACCAGGGGCTTTTCGCTTCATTCGTGTGCGCATGGCTGGCTGTCTAAGCTTTCTTACTCAGGCGACCGGCGCGCATATCCCAGTAGTGATCAATGGAGAAGAGAATACGTTCTTTGGCATGTTCGGCGTTTTCCCACCCGACAGGCTCGACACGCGTACCCTCCAGGTCTTTGTACATGGTAAAGAAGTGCTCGACTTCCCTGAGATAGTGCTGCGGCAGGTCGGTATAATCCGAAAAATCATTGAAGAAAGGATCATAGTTCAAAACGGCCAGCACCTTATCGTCGGCATCGCCCTTGTCGAGCATGCGGAACATGCCGATAGGCCGGGCCTCAACCAGGCAGCCGGTAAAGGTTGGCAGGTTTGTTACGACCAGCACATCCAGCGGATCACCGTCGGTGTAGTAGGTCTGGGGAACGAAGCCATAATCGCCTGGGTACTGAACCGCCGAGTAGAGGACGCGATCCAGCTTAAATGCGCCAGAGCCTTTGTCAAATTCGTACTTATTGCGTGAGCCCCTGGGGATCTCGACAATAACATTGATGATATCAGGTGACATTGGTCCCGGTACCAGATCGTGCCACAAGTTCTGCATTCACAACCTCTCTTCTGCAAAGTAACTCATAACCATCAGGGGCATTATAGCACGGTAATACCCTGCAACGAAAGCTATTCCACGATGAACCGGAGCGATCAGCTATGGAGTGCGGGAGCCATACTCCCGCCTGCTGCTTACCGGGGCAATGCAGAACTGACTGATGAACGTTGAGCAAATAGTCCGGATATGGCGTGCGTCAGCAGAACGGTGCATAGAATGCATTCTGCTGCTGCTACTGCTGCTGGAATCCCGGCTTATGAACTTTGAAAAAATAGTCCGGATATGTAACTCACACGAGTTACGCGGTCGGTTCCAAACCGGGTGTTCGCCGGGAAGAACGGCTCGATTCGCCTCCGGCAGGGTGGTATCGGACATCTTTTTGCTAAAAATTTTGCACAGAGTGCAAAATTTTTAGCAAAACGTTACAAAATGTACCATGCTGCCGCAGGCGATTCTGGTTTCCGGTTCCGGCACCGGGCCAGAACCGGCCCCACCGCGTAACTCGTGTAACTCACTGGAATCCCGGCTTTAGCCGAGGGGATGCCCGCCGGGGCAGCGGCATACTGCCGGAAAAGCCTGATCCGGCTGAAGCCGGGACTCCGATCCGGCGATACCCGGATTTAATGTTCAACATTCACCAAAACATTCACCAACTGGTGGTATCTACTCGGTCGGTCCTCCCGCTGCCAGTAGCGCCTGCGCTGCGGCGCGCTGCTGTAGCCAGCGCTCCGGCGTGGTCCGGTAGAGCAGGGCAATCGGCGCGCCGGACGCGGTCGGGGCAATGCGGATTGCCCCGCTGACCTGGGTGCCCTCCGGGGTGACGCCGCTAAATCCGCGATAGACGCTGCCATCCGGCCGGCGCAGGGGCTGCCCGGCATCGTTGACGGACGCGACAAAGCTGGGGAACAGTTCGGTGACAGTCAGCGCGCTTAGATCATCGGCGGCACCCGGCCAGGGCGTGGCGCTGATCATGCTGATGCCGTCGGGCGCGACGGCAGTGCGCTCTTCAAACTCGGTTGTGGTCAGTTGCCAGTCCGCCGGGTAGACCAGTTGGTAGCCCTGGGGGCTTACTTCGACGGCCGGCGCGGGTGGCAGCCAGAGCAGGCGCGAGGCAAAGTCTACGTTTTGCACCAGCAGAGTGTCGGGGGCGCTACCGGGCGTCCAGCGCCACAGGTTGCCCGGTTCAGTTTGCTCAAACTGTGGCTGATCGAGCGGGGCGTCGGCGCTCCAGCCGGGGGGCAGTGCTACAACCAGCCCGCTACCGTCGGGCGCCCAGGCGGCCCCGGTGGCGCGCGGCAGTTCATCCAGGATGGCGGCATGCGCCGTGCGCGTCCCGGAGGGTAGCGCTACCTGCTCCTCGGCATTCAGGTTGAGCACCCGCGTTTCCCACTGTTCGTACCCTCCCCAGCCCCGCGCATCGCTAAAGTTGTGCTCTACCAGGGCCATACGCCCACCATCGGGGGCAAATTCGGGTGACAGCAGCCAGCCCGCGCCCACATTCAGCATCTGCGTGTCACCCGTGAATGAGCCGCCCATCTCGATGTAGTTGATATCGACCAGCGCCCGGTAGCCGATGAAGCGCTGGTAGGCCAGATCCATCCCGCTGGGGGACCAGGCCGGGGCATAGACCAGCAGTCCGGCATCCTCGCCGGAAGCAGACGTACCGGCGACGGCAAAGTCCCAGCCATTCTCCCCCTGCCGGTTCACCAGGCGGATGCTGTTGTCGCTCGGTGGCATGTTGCCGGTCGGATCATTCCGGGTTGGCGGGGCGGCAAAGGCAATTCGCCGACCATCCGGCGAGAACGCCGGGTCACAGCCGGGCGCAAGCGTGCTGACTGCGCCACTGGTGATATCGAGCAGGCGTACTTCGCCGGCAACGCACCATCCGGTCCAGTTCATCCAGTCCGGCAGGCGGGGCGGGGCAACAGTTGCCGCGGCATAGGCCAGAGTCAGGCCATCGGGCGACCAGGCCAGACCGCTTGCGTTGCGGTCATCGCTGGTGATCTGGCGCAAATCTTCGCCGCTACGTGCGACCAGCCAGATCGCGGTTGTCGCGCCGCTACCGCGCACCAGCGCCAGCGTCTGTCCATTCGGCGTTGCGGCAAACTCCTGTACATCTGACGCGATCATGCGCTCCTGGCCGCTGTCCGGAGCATAGACCATTAACGTGTTGTTGCGCAGGAAAAGAATCTCGCTGCCGTATGCAGTGGCGGAGGGAACAGTGCGGGAGGTGCCCGGCTCTGGCGGTGGGGAGGGGATGGGCGTATCGCTGGGCTGCGGCTCGGGCGGGTTGGTGGACTGTGGCTCCGGTGTGCTGGTGGGTGGGAGGCGGGTGGCTGTGGCCGCCTCGAGGGTGATGTCGGCTGCGCCGGTTGTCGGCCCGGCGACTGCCCCGGTGGGCACGGAGGTGGTTGTGTTGTCGGGAGAAGTGCCACAGGCTGCCGGCAGCAGCGCCAGGGTCAACACGACCAGGAAGGGTGTGCGGTGAAAGCAGGTTTTGTTATGCGTATTCATTGGGAACTCCATGAGAGAACAAAGAACAAAGAACGAAGGACAAAGGACAAAGAACAAAGAACTGAGAACTGAGAACCTGTAGAAAATAAACGAAATGTGCCGGATTTCCAGCGCATAAAAAATGGACAGAGGAACGCCGGTTTCGGGTTCCTCTGTCCGCTGCTCCCTATGCGACTGCTTGCTCAGATGGTTAGACCCGGCATGCGGGTGGAAACTATCGCATTCCTCACTGCATAAACAACGACGGATACGCCGGCCTTAAGGTTGCACGGTGGGCAAGGTGGGCATGGTCGGTTCCGGTGGAACCAGAGTCGTCGGCTCGACCAGTACGTCAATCTGGTTGCTTTCCTCGGCCGCCGTGCGCAGCCCTTCGAGCCAGGGCACCAGCGTCGCATCGATCTGCTCCTGCACAACTGGGCTCTGCATAAACTGCGGGTTCTCGATCGGGCGCTCCTCCGGCGCTTCCAGCAGTTCGATGATATGCCAGCCAAACTGGCTCTCGACCAGGCGCACTTCGCCGGGTTCCATCTCGAAGATGGCCTCGTCGAAGGAGGGCACAAACACGCCACGCGGGGCCCACCCCAGATCGCCGCCCTGCTGCGCCGAGCCGGGGTCGTCTGAGTGCTCCTGCGCCAGTTCGCCAAAGTCGGCCCCGGCTTCAATCTCGCTCAGCAGCTCCTCGGCTTCGTCCCGGCGTTCGGCTTTTGTGGCGATCTCCTGGCCCGGCTGGCTATGCACGCCGCCGGCTTCGGCTGCTTCGTCACTGGCCTGCAGCAGAATATGCCGCGCGTGCGCCTGCTCCACCATGATCTGGTTGGTGATCATCTCCTGGTAGAGTTGCAACTGGCCCATCACATCGCGCAGCTCTTCCTCGGAGCCGATGTGGAGTTGTTGCAGGAATGCATCAACCGCTTCCGGGTTGTCGTGACCCTGGCGAAGTTGTTCGATCTGCTGATCGATTTCTGCCTGGTCTACCGTTAAGCCCTCTTCCCGGGCTTGCTGCACGACCAGCTTGAACTCGATAAGCTGATCCAGCGTCTCCTGCGCATTCTGCCCCGGCGTGTAGTTGCGCAGGAAATCACCACGGGTCAGGGTCATATCGCCAACCTCGGCAATGACATCTGAGTTGTCCGGGGTTCCGAATGACTGTCGGGTGAAGATTACTCCAACGCTCACACCGATGATGGCAATCAGCACAACCACGCTGGCGACAATGATGGCTATGCGGGGCATCTGGCGGGGTGCGATGGTTCCGCCGGTGTCGTAGTCGTCCTCGTCTGTATCCGACGTGTTTTGCTCGTATGGCTGTGCATCGGGCGTGTCGTCAGCGGCAGTTATACCTTCTGCTGTCTCCGCTGGGGAAGGTGTCGTCGCCTCCGTATCTGGCGCGGCCTGCTCCTCTGGCCGCTCCTCCGGCGGGTTGCCGGAAGAGTTTTCGGGATTCGTCACAGATTCCTCCGTTCAAATGTTGGTTTACCCACTGCTACACAGATAGTTGGGATTGGATGCATGTATCCTACCACAAGAGGCGCGTTCGTACCAAATGTAGCAGCACACGGGAGGCCCGACGATTAAAGGTTGAAGCATCGTTCAAAATGAATGATGAGCATTTGACCTTTGTAGTGCCGCCTTCAGGCGGTTTTCCGGCACTATAACCGCTTGAAGGCGGCACTACCTGAATAGCCGGCGGCAGCCATGCTGCCGCCCGCCAAAGTTATGCATTGCGCTTGAGCAGGGGCGGTTCGACCAGCATGCGCGGGCGTTCGAGCCGTTCCAGCACCAGTTCCTCGGCAGCGCCATGCTCACCGAACTGGAACCGGCGGGCGCGGTCGATCAGGATCTCCTGGGCGTCAAGCACCGGCTCATCATCCTGCGGCTCCACATGGAGGTAGTAGCCATCGGCCTGCATCACCCAGCGGCGGCGGTTGTCGGCCAGCATGGTCTCCAGGATGACCCGCAGCTCCTGGCGCAGGTCCAGCGCGTAGATCGGCGTGACCGCTTCCATGCGTTTGTCCAGGTTGCGCGTCATCCAGTCCGCGCTGCCGATATACCAGGCCGGATCGCCGTCGTTTTCAAAGTAAAAGATGCGCGAGTGTTCCAGGAAGCGCCCGACCAGGCTATGCACGCGCACCGTGTCGCTGATACCCTCCAGCCCCGGCCGCAGGCGGCAGATATCGCGTACGATCAGGTCAATCTGGACGCCGGCCTGCGCCGCGCGGTAGAGTTCGGCCACGATTGCCGGGTCTTCGACGGCGTTGACTTTGGCGACGATGCGGGCGCGCTGACCTGCGCGGGCCAGGCCGGCTTCCCGCCGGATACGCTCGGTAAATGTCTGCCGCAAGGTGGCGGGTGCAATCAGCAACCGGGAAAACTCGCCCGCATGCCCCGGCCCCGTAAACATGTTGAACACCGTAACCACATCCCGACCAACCTGGTCGTCTGCCGTGAGCAGCCCCAGGTCAACATAGGCGCCGGCGGTTCCGGCGTGGTAGTTGCCGGTGCCCACATGCGAGTAGAGCCGGATGCCTTCCTCCTCCTGGCGTACCACCAGCGCCAGTTTGGTGTGGGTTTTGACATCAAGCGCACCGTAAGCGACATGAATGCCGCGCTTCTCCAACTGGCGCACCCAGGCCACATTCTGCCGCTCGTCGAAACGTGCCTTTAGCTCAATCGTGACGGCGACCTGCTTGCCGTTGTTTGCCGCCGCCATCAGCGCCCGCAGCACCTGCGAGTCGTTGTCGGTGCGGTAGATTGCCACCTTCACTGCGCGCACGGCCGGATCGGTTGCGGCCTCGTCAAACAGGCGCTGTGTGGTGGTGTCGAAGGCGTGGTAGGGGTGGTGCAGCAGGATATCGCCCCGTTTGATCTCGTCAAAGATGCTGCCCTGCGCCTCGGTTGCGTCGGGCATGAGCCGGGGATGTGGATGCGGCGTCCAGTCACGATACTTGAGATCCGGCCGTTCCCGGCGCATCAGGGCCGACAGGTCGGTCATATCCAGCGGCATGCCATGGCGGTAGACCGCCTCATCCGGAATCTGGAGGTGGCGGGTCAGCAGGTCCAGCATCGGTCGGGGCATATCATCCAGCACTTCCAGTCGTACGGCCGGGGCCATGCGCCGCTTCTCCAGCACATCTTCGATCATGGCAACCAGATCCTCGGCGACCTCTTCATCCTGCCGGACCTCCGCGCTACGCGTGAGACGGAAGAGCGACACAGCCTGGATCTCGCGGTTGGGGATGAGCAGATGCAGGTTCGCGCGGATCACCTCAACCACCGGTACCCCGACCCAGGTCTGCGCGTCTTCGTGGACTGTGAGAAAGGGCGGCAGCATGTCCGGAACCTTGACGCGGGTGAAGGTAGGGGGTTGCTCATCCGGCTTGCCTACCAGGATGCCCAGGGAGAGCGAGAGATTGGAGATGAAGGGGAAGGGATGCGCCGGATCATATGCCAGCGGCGTGAGGATCGGCAGGATGTCGGCTTGAACATGCTGCTGAAGCCGGTTCTGCGTCTCCTGGTCGAGGCTGTCGTAGGCGGCAATCTGGAGGCCCGCATCGGCCAGTGCCGGGCGGATGGTCTGCTGCCAGCAGGCATACTGGGTAGCCTGCATCTCACGGAAGGCGGCCTGGGCTGCGTGCCACTGCTGTTCGGGGGTGCGTCCGTCAACCGTCGGTGTTGTTACCCCGGCGTTGATCTCCTGCAGCAGCCCGCCAATGCGTTTCATAAAGAACTCGTCCGCATTCTTGGTGAAGTAGACCAGATGTTTGACGCGCTCCAGTAGCGGGTTGCGCGCATCAAGTGCTTCAAACAGCACCCGATAGAAAAAGCCCAGTTCGCTTAACTCACGGTTAAGATAGTAGTGGGGTTGCGTGAAATCGGTAGGATGGGTGTCTGCGCTATTCGGTTGCGTCATTGATCCTCCTTGTCATAAAACGCTACTGGTGCAGTCCGCCGGCCCAATTTAACTGCCGGTGAACGGCATTTTCTGCTCTTATGCTGCTAAATTGGCAAGTAACGTGCCATGAAAGACGGAGGACGAAGGACAGAGGGATGTAAGGGTGAGGGATGCAGGCGGCGGGACGCGCTACGGACTATGCTGCTGCGCGTCCGCACTCCACCCTGTGCAGGAAAACCGGCCCCCGACAGCCCTGCTGCACTTTAGCGATGATCTTGTGCAGGAAGCACCCCCGGCGGAAGACAGCGCTGAACTGCTGTCGTCGCTGCGTCGATAATGGTCATGTGTCGGCATAATAGTCCGGATACGTAATTTGCACGACTTACGCGGTCACGAACCAAAAGGAAATTTCGCCTCCGGCAGGGCGGAACCGACCATCCTTTTTGGAAAAAAAGTGGCTCGGAGCGCCACTTTTTTTCCAAAAAGATCGAAAAAGTACCATGCT
>DAOTUI010000070.1:0-53446 GCA_034437035.1 Chloroflexaceae bacterium | reverse complement strand
GCAACGTAGAGTTTGATCCTGGCTCAGGATGAACGCTGGCGGCGTGCCTAATGCATGCAAGTCGCACGCGCCGCCCTTCGGGGCGGTGAGTGGCGCACGGCTGAGGATCACGTGGGTGACCTGCCCCGGCGTGGGGGACAACGTACCGAAAGGTGCGCTAATCCCGCATACGCTCCCTCGGGAGGAAAGCAGTGATGCGCGCCGGGAGGGGCCTGCGGCCCATCAGGTAGTCGGTGTGGTAATGGCGCACCGAGCCAATGACGGGTACCTGGTCTGAGAGGACGACCAGGCAGACTGGGACTGAGACACGGCCCAGACTCCTACGGGAGGCAGCAGCAAGGAATTTTCCGCAATGGACGCAAGTCTGACGGA
This sequence comes from Chloroflexaceae bacterium, assembly GCA_034437035.1. Lineage (GTDB taxonomy): Bacteria > Chloroflexota > Chloroflexia > Chloroflexales > Chloroflexaceae > CAKZQX01. The sequence continues at coordinate 53,074 of DAOTUI010000070.1, read as the reverse complement.
GCAACGCCGCGTGCCGGATGACGGCCTTCGGGTTGTAAACGGCTTTTGGGTGGGACGATAACGACGGTACCATCCGAATAAGCCCCGGCTAACTCCGTGCCAGCAGCCGCGGTAAGACGGAGGGGGCAAGCGTTGTCCGGACTCACTGGGCGTAAAGGGTGCGCAGGCGGTGCCGTGCGTCGGCGCTGAAAGCGCCCGGCTTAACCGGGCGAGGTGCGGCGATACGACGGCACTTGAGGCAGGTAGAGGTTGGCGGAATTCCGGGTGTAGTGGTGAAATGCGTAGAGATCCGGAGGAACGCCGGTGGCGCAAGCGGCCAACTGGGCCTGACCTGACGCTGAGGCACGAAAGCGTGGGGAGCGAACCGGATTAGATACCCGGGTAGTCCACGCCGTAAACGTTGTCGGCTCGGTGTGTGGTCTCATTACGGGATTGCGTGCCCAAGCATACGCGGTAAGCCGACCGCCTGGGGACTACGGCCGCAAGGCTAAAACTCAAAGGAATTGACGGGGGCCCGCACAAGCAGCGGAGCGTGTGGTTTAATTCGACGCAACGCGAAGAACCTTACCCAGATTTGACATGCGACTGCAAGCCCACGGAAACGGGGGACCTGCGAGGGTGTCGCACAGGTGCTGCATGGCTGTCGTCAGCTCGTGTCGTGAGATGTTGGGTTAAGTCCCGCAACGAGCGCAACCCTCGCCGTCAGTTATATGTGTCTGGCGGGACTGCCGGCTGTTTGGTCGGAGGAAGGCGGGGATGACGTCAAGTCCGCATGGCCCTTACGTCTGGGGCGACACACACGCTACAATGGCCGGCACAGCACGCAGCAAACCCGCAAGGGGGAGCTAATCGCCAAAGCCGGTCCCAGTGCAGATCGGGGGCTGCAACTCGCCCCCGTGAAGGCGGAGTTGCTAGTAACCGCGTATCAGCCATGGCGCGGTGAATACGTACCCGGGCCTTGTACACACCGCCCGTCACGTCATGGGAGTTGGCAATGCCTGAAGTCCGTGTCTCAACCCTCCGGGGAGGGAGCGGCCGAGGGCAGGGTCAGCGACTGGGACGAAGTCGTAACAAGGTAGCCGTACCGGAAGGTGCGGCTGGATCACCTCCTTTCTAGGGATAGTTGGGAAACTTACTGCTTGCTCTATTGGTTCTGGTAAAAGCCAGGGGTGTTTCACCCCTGGCTTATTTTATTCTGTGCTTGTTTTCTTCTCTATCGCGCGGACTAGATCTCAATGTCGGCGCGCAGGCGCTGAAGATCACCCTCGATATCGGCGAAGATGCGCTGGAGATCGGTCAGTTGTTCGCGCTGGGCCCGCACAAAGCGGGTATATGGTCCAATCGCCTCACGAATACGCGCCAGTGACTGCTCAACCTCTGTGATAAACTGGCGCTGGACGGTCTGACGCAACTGGGTACGCATCTCGTCCACCCGCTTGCTAAAGGTGCGCTTGGCCTGACGCCGCTTGGCCGGGAGTAGATAGAATCCCCCGACTGCAATCACTGTTGCTGCAAGGATACCGGTTATATCAAAGAAGACACCCTGAAGGAGCGCCACCATCAGCGCGCCTAACCCCAGCGCGCCAACTTCGGTAATTGCCGTGGCTGCGACTGAAGCCCGGATTTCATCCGCCAGTGATTGCGCCTCCTGTTCACGGTCATAGGCTGCTATCACTCGACGCGCTGTGTGTCCAACCGACTCGAGCAGTGCGCCCCGGTTGTACTCAAACGCCCCGCCAACCTCGCCAATCATTCCGTCGCGGTGCTGCGGCACCCGACGGCGATTAATATACTCCGTCGTGCTCTGCCATAGCCGGAGATCCTTTTCGACCATCCAGTCAATCAAGGTCTGGACACGCTGCTCAATCTGTTGGGCAACATCACCTACTACTTCTCTTTCAAAAGCTGACTGAATGTGATCCGAACGTAGCAGATCCGGCACACGGTTAAGCCGAATCGTCTCATCAAAGAAGCGCAGTCCTCGCCGCTCCAGATCCTGGAGGATTATATCAATTTCGTTGAGATGATACTGAACATCGGTGCTGAGATCATCACGGAAGAGATTGAGTTGTTGATCAATATTGCCCAGGGTGACAAAATCTTCCCGCAGCGTGGCAAGGCGATTCTCGGCCATCGAGAGATAGTTGTGACCCAGTCGCTCGGCTACCCCCAGGGGCGAGAGTAGTTTGAGACGAACACGGGTCTCCTCGTCAAGGGTATCAACAATATAGTGTTCCGCCTCACCAAAGCGACTGGCCTCCCACAAGCTGTTATCACCCTTCATTCTGGCGCGCAGTGCCGTGCGCGCTGAGATGGCGAAGACCTCCGGCGTTCTACCTAAAACTGCATGTGCATGGTCGCGCACAAATTCCAGCACCTGATCCTTCCCAGCCTCGTCAAGAATATCGATTTTGTTCAGAATGATAACAACTTTCTTGCCCCACTCCTGAATGAGCGCGAGAAATGCGCGTTCGCTTTCGGTAAATGGCCGATCGGCCGAGGTTGTGAACAGCACCAGATCCGCCCGAGGAATAAAATCACGGGTCAACTCCTCGTGGCGTCGGATGACGGCGTTCGTGCCGGGCGTATCCACAATCATCAGATGACGCAGCACCTCAGACGGGTAGGTTTGTTCAAGGAGATGAGCTTCTTGCAGGTGACTCTGGACTGTATCACCGTGGCGCAGGAGCGTAATACGATCAGTAGTTGGTGTAACCCCCTCGGGTAAAACCGACGCGCCGAGTAGTGCATTAATAAAACTAGATTTTCCTGAGTTGAACTCTCCGGCAATGACCAGCAAGAAAAGCTCATCGAGGTGGTCGCGCGCATCTTGCAGCGCCCGTACATCCCCCGGTGTGACATCGGAGCCGAACCGCTCCAATGCTACCGTCAGGCGCTCAAGCAACGACCGCAACTCGTCAAGGAGTGATTGATGCCGTTCAGTCAGCAGACGTTTGCGCGTGAGAAGGCCATGCGCTGCCATTGTCAATGCCTCTCTAATATGTCAATGCGAAACCAGACCGCTACTCCGTGGAAGAGCCTGCTGCTCTCTACCGGAGAAGCATAGCGAGCAGGACATACGCAGTCAGGGTGTGTGTCCACAAACGGTTCGTCGTCGTGGCCGGTTATAGACGTACATGCTACCCACGCGGGAACCACGTTTATCCTGTCATAAATTAAGAGTTACGCGGTTGACGTTCAAACCGGACGTTTAACGAGATAGAAGCCGGATTCGCCTGCGGCAGCATGGTACTGTTTTATCTTTTTCACAAACATTTTGCACTTTGTGCAAAATGTTTGTGAAAAAGAATGGAATCCTCCGCCCTGCCGGAGGCGACATTCCCTGCCGGGTCAGTGACCGCGTAACTCCTGTCATAAAGTATCTTTGGACGGCGATATGCACTCCGGATCATACCAGAGCATTGCCGTTCTGTCGTGCGTTCTGCGTGTCTGCCACGACTGACGCGCTCCTGCGACGCAATTTTGCGAATTACTCGGAAAAGCGACAATCATGTAATCTAGAGCACAAACACCTGCCGTCAAAGCTGCTATACTATAAACATCTCCTTCTCCTCTCTTCTCTTGTCTAAGGGGGCCTGGGCAACCAGGCCCCTTTAGGCATTTCAAGCACCTATAAGATCAGCATATCAAATGTACACACCAAACTGCCGCAAGAGTACCGCCAGAGCGGCCAGCACCAGTGCGCCCCCAATGATCAGGTAGAGCAGTGCCGGGCCAATGGCCCGCAGTGGTGGCAAACCCTTCCGGCGTTGCGCCGGTGTTTCGATACGTTGACCACGCCAGTAGGTGACACGCTTGCTGCTAAACGATCCGCCTCCCCAGATCTGCCATCCCTGGTAGAGCAGATATCCGCCGCCACCAGCCAGTGCCAGAAAGAGCACCGGCCAGGGAAGCCGTGTTCCATTGGCGATAATGGCAACAATCAGAATGAGCGCGATCCAGCGCCAGTCGAAGCGTCTACCCGGCATACCTCATCCTTTGCAGTCAAGACGTTTCATACAATGTAGCTGTGTATAGCATTATCTGTACGACGTGCCCATTATAGCGTAAGTTGCGACCTTCCGGCACATCGTGATTGACGAGCTTTAGCGGGCTATGGTATTATATCGGACTGATGCAATTGCGTAACCAGCGACGAGGAGTAAGCGTGTGGGTGCTAAAATGAAGGTATTGCTTGTCCGCGATGTTGAAAAGTTAGGACAGGCAGGAGATATCAAAGAGGTTGCAGGCGGCTTTGGCCGCAATTATCTGCTACCCAAGGGATTTGCGGTGCTGGCGACCCCCGGCCAAATTCGCCAGGCCGAAGAGCGCCTGGCGGCCCGGCAGCGGCGTAATGCCGAAGCCCGGCGTGATGCTGAGGCGCTTGCCGGCCGCATCAGTGGGGCTACGTTGCGCTTTGTGGCGCGGGTTGGTGAACTGGATCGGCTGTATGGCTCGGTGACGAATGCCGATGTGGCCGACAAACTGATGGAGCAGCTTGGGATTGAGGTGGACCGCCGGAAGATCGATCTGGAAGACCCGATCAAGCGTATCGGGGTCTATCCGGTGAAGGTGCGGCTGTCTGCCGGTCTGGAGCCGCTGGTGAATGTTGTTGTGGAAGGAGCGGCAGGCGAGATTGACCTGCCCGACCTGGAGGAAGAGGAAGAAGAAACCCCAGGCGCACAGATATAGCGCCAACACAGAGTAGCAACCTTTCGCCCGACAACAACCATAGGGAGTAACGCCAATGTGCCCGGCATGGAATGCCGCAGGCACATTGTCATTTCCTGGGCCTGTTGTGGATAACTTCTGGATGAACGGCGGATTGATCTTGATGAACTGTGGATAACCCGCATGGAAAAGTCACTACCGGCCGATATTAATGCTGAACGCGCAGTGCTCGGGTCCGTTATGCTGGAGCGGGACGCAATTATCGCCATTGCGCCCTGGTTACCGGCTGACTACTTTTATTTAGAAAAGCATGCCTGGATCTATGAGGCGATGCTGGCCTGCTACAACCGGCGTATTCCCCCGGACCTCTCCACCGTCGCCGACGAACTGCGTCGCAACGACCGGCTAACCCCGATCGGTGGGATTGCGTACCTGGGTGAACTGGCGGCGGAAGTGCCGACGGCAGTACACGTGGAGTATTATGCGCATATCGTCGAGCGGACAGCCATTCTGCGCCGCCTGATTCAGGTTGGCGGCACCATTGCCGGGCTCGGCTATCAGGAAGATGAAGAGTTAGAGAACACGCTTGATAAAGCCGAGGCCGAGCTTTTTACCGTCTCGCAGCGCCGTGCCACGCAGGAGTTTGTGCATATCGGCAAGGTGGTTGACGCCTACTTTGAGCAGATTAACTACCTCAATGAGCATCGCGGCGAGGTTGTGGGGGTACCAACCGGCTACCGTGACCTGGATGAACTGACGGGCGGTTTGCAGCCGTCGGACCTGATTATCCTGGCCGCCCGGCCGAGTGTGGGTAAAACCTCTCTCGCCCTCAGCATCGCCTACAACGTCGCGCTCCAGGCTCAAGGCACCGTCGGCGTCTTCAGCCTGGAGATGAGCCGGGAGCAACTGGTGCAGCGCCTGCTGGCAATGCACACCGGGATCGATACACAACGGCTGCGTACCGGCACGATCCATGACCGCGACTTGCAGGTAGTGATGGAGGCAATGGGGGTGCTCTCGGCGCTGGCCGTCTATATCGAGGATACGCCGGGGTTAAGCATTATGGAGGTGCGCAGCCGCGCCCGGCGCTTGCAGTCGGAGGTTGGGATCGATCTGCTGGTGATTGACTATCTGCAACTGATGCAGGGCCGCCGCACGGATAACCGCGTGCAGGAGGTCAGCGAGATCAGCCGTGGACTGAAGGCACTGGCGCGTGAACTGAATGTGCCGGTGCTGGCGTTGAGTCAGCTCTCCCGCGCGGTCGAGGGCCGGACGAGTCATGTGCCGATGCTGAGTGACTTACGTGAGTCGGGTTGTCTGGCAGGGGAAAGCCTGGTCTATCTGCCGGATGAGGGCGTGTATCGCCGCATCGACGAACTGGTCGGTACGCCAGGATTTCGGGTGCTTGCGTTGAACACAGAAACCTGGAAGATGGAACCGCGCCCGGTGACCCATGCATTCAGCACCGGAGTGAAGCCGGTGTATCGTCTCACTACCCGCCTGGGACGCAGCATCCGCGCCACTGGCAATCATAAGTTCCGTACCATTGCGGGTTGGTGTCGCCTTGACCAACTTGTACCCGGCCAGCGTCTTGCATTGCCCCGACAGGTTCCTGGATATGCCAAGGCAACTATGAACAATGACGAGATTGCACTCCTTGGACTGCTCATCGGTGATGGTTGTACCCTGGCTCGCCAGCCCATCCACTTCACTACTGCCGACACCGACATAGCTGAGATCGTGTCTGAGCTTACAACACGCGTCTTCGGCACGGCTGTCACCTCCCGGATCAACCCCGAGCGAACCTGGTACCAGGTTTATCTCACAGTCAGCATGCGACTTACTCATGGCGTGCGCAATCCCGTAGCAGCTTGGCTCGACTCACTGGATGTGTTCAACCTACGTTCCCATGAAAAGCGCGTCCCGGAACGCATCTTCGCGCAACCCAATGCCGAGATTGCCCACTTCCTCTGCCACCTATGGGCAACAGATGGATGTATTCACCTGAGCTCTAATGGGCGGCATGCGCCGACAATCTACTACGCTACAAGTAGTGAACGTCTGGCGCGGGATGTTCAGTCACTTCTGTTGCGCCTCGGTATAAATGCCGTTCTGTGTCGTCGTTCTCAAGCCGGCAAGGGTCGTGATCAATTTCATGTTATGGTTAGCGGCACTGCGGATCAGCGGCTGTTTATGGAAATTGTTGGTGCAGTCGGTTTACGCAAACAAGCACAGATTAAGCTTGTACAGGCATATCTCGCGCAACGCACAATCGACACAAATCGGGATGTGATACCACGCGAAATCTGGCGCACGCTGGTCATGCCGGCCGCACTAGGCAATGCCTATTGTGGCACTGCACTTTATAAACAAAACGTCAGTCGAAACAGGGCAGAACGTCTCGCCAGAGTTGTGAACTCAGAACAGTTGTGGCTCCTCGCACAAAGCGATGTCTATTGGGACGAAGTTGTAACCATCGAGCCTGATGGCGAGGCATTGGTGTATGACCTTACGGTAGAAGGGTTACATAACTTCGTGGCAAATGATATGACCGTGCATAATTCAATCGAGCAAGACGCCGATATAGTCATGTTTATTTACCGCGAAGAACTCTATGACAAAGAGACAGATAAAAAAGGCATCGCCGAGGTTCATTTAGCCAAGCACCGGAATGGGCCGCTGGGGGTTGTGCCGCTGCGCTTTGAGAATAACACCACACAGTTCCAGAACCTGGAGCGCTACCGGGTGCCGGAGGGGTATTGATGCATCAAGCCGGCACGCAATGCAGCCGCTGGCGGGCGCGCGGCCGGGTCATGCGCGAGTGCTGATGCGAGCAGCGTGGCAATATCCGGCGGGAGGGTGGCAAGCGCCGGGAAATCCAGCGGATGCGCCGTCGGGTCATCGTCGGTCAGCAGGTGGTAGAGGGTTGCCCCCAGACCGTACACATCGCTCTGCGGCGACGCCTGGCCCTGGTACTGCTCCGGGGCGGCATAGCCGGGGGTGCCATAGCCGGCGAGCCGGGTTGTTGCGCCGGTCTGCTGCCAGAGCATCGCGCCGCCAAAGTCTACCAGGATTGGTTCGTTCTGATCGGGTGGCAGGATCAGGTTGGCGGGTTTGATATCGAGATGCAGCAGCGGTTGCGGCAGCGTAGCTAGATAGTCGAGGGTCGCGGCAACACTGGCAGCATAGGCCAGCGCCTCTTCCAGTGGCAGAGCCGCGCCGGGGATGGTCACACCGTTTGGCCCGATGCGCGTCAGGTGCTGCTCTAGCGTTCGTCCGGCGATATACTCGAGCAGCAGAAACTCCCCCTGATCGGTGCTCACCCGGTCAAGCAGACGCGCAATGCGCGGATGCTCCACCTGACCGAGCAACTCGGCTTCGCGGCGCAGGCAGACGGCGGCTTCCCGGCTCCAGTCAGGGTCGCGCTGGACATCGACGGAGACCAGCGTCTTGATGACACAAAACTGATCCTCGGCCTGGTCATGCGCCAGGTAGACGCTGCTCATCCCGCCGGTCCCCAGTGGTTGCAGCGCGGTATAGCGTGCCGGCGACTGGAGTGCATCCGGTACGCGGCTGCGAAACACCAGCCCACATCCGCTACAGGCTACCTCCTCCAGCGCCGTCGGTGTGTGGCAGAGCGGACAGAGAAGCGGCGCTGCAAGGGCGGGCAGGCGTGGGAAACCTGCTGGTTGGGTAGACTGAACGAGGAGTTGCGGCGCAGGCAGCGTGGGAGAGTTGCTGCTCACCACTGGGGTCGTTTGTGGGACGTATGGGCGTGACAACCGTCCATGCAGTAATTGTTGTCCCCACCGATGGGAATACCAGAGTGAACCTACTCCCGCCAGAAGTGCTAGTGGCGACAGCCAGCTCATGTTGTCGGTGGGTAATGGAAAAACGATAAGAAATGCTATACCAGTACGGGCTACACCAAGCGCAAATATGCGTCCATTTAAATTCCGATAGACGGGTATCGTGGGGCGCAACCAGCCGAGTGCGGGTAGTAGCAAAACTACCATTGGTAATAGCAACACAAATCTCGTGGAAAAAATGGATGCTTCCCAGGACAGATCAGAGAGATGTGATATCAGTAATACCAAAAACAGTATATTGAACAGAGATGTAACCAGTGGCTCACACAGGTTGATAGCAAGAAAACGCAGCGTTGCCGCGTCTGGTCCGGTGCGCCGCATGCTCAAGCGGGAGGCAAACAACCCGTGACCAAATGTAATGAACATAAGTGCTGCGCCCACTATACCCAGGAGCAACAGAAAGAGCAGTGGTAATAAAAAGAGCAGTGGTAATAAAAAGTGCATGGCAACCTCGCCGGATGGCGGCGGCTTCACTGCGGGGTCTACTGCTTGCTGGTGGTAGCGCATTACAGGACAGCGGAGGATGAAGCCGGCGCCGTTGTACACTGTTATAGTTTGTTGTCCTGGTTAGTATACCACAACGGCGTGGTGAGGTACATGTATATTCTTTCATGTATTATCGGAATGTGGGGGGGAACCCGCTCTCAGGTGTAGGATTTTTTCGTAGGGGCAGGCCCCCGTGCCTGCCGATGGCGTTCTGACGCGGAAAACGCTATCCAGGGCAACCACTGGGGGTTGCCCCTACCGATCCCATTGGGACGCGATCTATCCCAAAAAGTCTACACTTGAGAGGGGGTAACCCGCCGGGCAAACAAAAAGACGAGATAAGTCCGCCAGAGAACATCAACCATGGACTCATTTCCAGTCCTTCATACGGTAGCCCAGCCAGCCCAGCGAGGCGAGATCATTCCGCCAGTTCGGGCGGGTCTTGACCCAGAGATCCAGGAACGCAGGCCGCCCCAGCATCCGCTCTACCTCGGTGCGCGCCGCGCTCCCGATGCGCTTGAGCATGGCCCCGCCTGCCCCGATGACGATGCCCTTCTGGCTCTCCTTCTCGACATTGATCGACAGGCGGATGTAAGTGGTCTGCTCCCGCTCTTCCCACTCCTCAACCTCGACAGCGACGGCGTGGGGCACCTCTTGCTGCGTGAAGCGCAACACCTTCTCGCGGACCAGTTCGGCGACCAATTGCTGCTCCGTCTGGTCGGCAATCTGATCGATGGCATAGAGCTGTTCGCCGTACGGCAACCGCGCCACAATCTCATCAAGCAGCGTCGGCAGACCTGCCCCGGTTTGCGCCGAAATCGCCAACTCCATATCCCATGTACCCAGCGCGCGATAGGCTTCCAGGTGCGATTCACCCCGTGGCGGCAGATCAACCTTGTTGAGCAGTAGCAGCCGGGGAACGCGTCCACGCTGGAGTTGGGCCGCGATCCGCTCGTCGAGCCGGGTGGGGGGCGTGCTGATATCGACCATCATGCAGACAACATCGGCATCGGAGATTGCCCGTCGCGCCAGGTCAACCATAAACTGACCAAGTTTGTGCAGTGGCTCGTGAATGCCGGGGGTATCCACAAAGATAATCTGCGCATCTTCCCGGTGCAGAATGCCCCGTAGCGGCACACGCGTCGTCTGCGGGCGCTGTGAGACGATGGCAACCTTTTGACCAAGCAGCGTGTTAAGCAACGTGCTCTTGCCCACATTGGGCTTGCCGACCAGCGCCACAAACCCGACCCGTATCAGTGCTTCCGGGCGATCAATTCCTTCCGGTACGTCTGTCGGGCCGATGACGGCGCGCCGGTCAGCAACCGGCGGATGTTCTTCGTCCAGTGTCAGCATGTGCGGCGTGAGACGCTCCAGGCGTTCCGGCGTGCGGAACTCCTCCGGCACGGCAATATCGGCTCCCAGGATGCGCTCCTCGGCATCCAGATCGAGGAGGGCCGGCTCGTCCAGGGCGATAACCTCGGCGGGCGTTTCGTCGGTGATGTTGATGTAGAGATAGCCGTAGCGCATATCGAGTTGCACCCCGTCATGCGCCTGCGCCAGTTCCAGTTGATCGAGGGTAATCTCGTCGTCCAGATCCAGGCGCAGCCCGATCAGCCGGCCGGTCCCATCGAGCAGCAGGCCGGCGGGATACTCCCACTCGTCAGTCGCCTGACCGGGTTCCAGGTCGGTAAAATAGCAGTAGAGTGTTCCTGCTTCAGAATCATGCGAAAACTGTATCATAATACCCCATTATATCAGCAGCAGCAGCAGTAATGCATCTTCGTGGGCGGCATAAAAGTGCTCGCTCAACCCGCAGATACGAAAGCCACGCCGCTGGTAGAATGCAATCCCCGGCACATTGCGGAGCGGCGCATGTGCCAGCAGCGCCCCCAACCCCTGCGCGGCGGTCCAGGCCCGGGCCGCGCTTAGCAGCGCCGTGCCGGCACCCCGGGTGCGGACAGGCGGCTCCACCAGGAAGCGGGTGATGAACGCGCGCCGCTGTGCGGGCAAGAGTTGCATGAGTAGATAGCCACAGATGGCCTCGTCATTCTGCGCGACCAGCCGGACAGCGCAGGCGGGCCAGACCTCACTCAGCGATACCAGCGCAGACGGCAACCGCAGCACAATCTTCCGCGGCAGGCGCGTCTGCCGCAGATGAAACTGCACAACCGCAGCACCCTGTGCGCCTTCGCCACCCTCCGGCAGATGTTCGTCTGAGAGAAACTGCCAGGCGGCGCGCGTGGTATAGGTTGCTCGCAGTGCAGCACAGGCGGCCAGGTCTTCGTCTGTCGTGGCCTCGCGGATGGTAATCATTGTCGTTCACGATGACGGACATGGTAGAGCCGGCAATCACACACCTTAACTCCCGCTTGATGAGGCATACGCGCCGGCATGGCTGATTTTGGATGCGGGTGTATCACTGGTTTCGGTATCAGGTGGTGGCGGTGGTTCCGGTGAGTCAACTAACTTGCGATAGACATACGCCAGCAGAATGCGGGTCACGGCGGCTACGGGTATCGAAATCAGCAGGCCAAACACGCCCGCCAGCGCACCCCCCGCCAGGATAGCAAAGATCACCACGGCTGGATGCAGCCGCACCAGTGAGCCCATCAGGTTGGGAATGATAAAATGGTCTTCCACCTGGCGCAGGGCAAAATAGATACCGGCAAGCAACCCGGCCAGTCCCACGTTCGAAAACCCGAAGGGTACCTCCGGTTGGAAGAGTGCAACCAGCATCGCAATTCCGGCGGCGGCCCACGGCCCCAGAATGGGGATAATTTCCAGCACCCCCGAGGCAATGGCGATCACCAGGGCATACGGAACGCCCAGGATCGACAGGGGAATATAGAGCAGCACCGACATAATGACAATCAGGATCAACTGTCCACGTACATACGCGCCGAGCACCCGGTCAATCTGGTGCCCAAGGTCGCAGATCTCGGCACGATAGGGCCGCGGAATTAGCCGTACGGTCCACGCACGCAACTGGCCTGCCTGGAGCAGCAGGTAAAAGGTGACAATCAGATAGACGAGCGTAAAGATCAACGTCTCCAGCGCCGAGAAGACCAACCCCGGCACACTGCCACTCAGCGTACGCCCCAGGTCACTAATTGCCGTAATAATCTGTTCTTCAAGCGGGGCCAGGTCTAACGTTACCCCGCCCCCCAGTTCGATGGTCTCGCGCCCGCCGAACGACCGGTTTATATCCTCAACAATCAGGGGCAACTGGGTGGACAACTCCTCCGACTGGGATACAATCCGCGGCCAGACCCAGGTCCAGAGCCAGGAGAGTAGTGAGAAGGCCAGCACATAGAGCACAATAATCCAGAACGCCCGACTACCCCGGGTGCGTCGCTGGAGCAGGCTGACCAGAGGATGAAAGAGATATGCTGTAATAATCGCTGCAATAAATGGTGTTAAGACATGGACAACATGCGTCAATAAAAAAATAGCTAAACCAACAATAATTGCAACGGCGATAACTTTCGCTTGCGGTGAAAAGCGAATACTGGTTGACCCGACTTGCATAGCGCTACCTGTTTTGACGGCCGCTGACCGTCACGTAACTCATCCTACTCATCAGCTTTTGCCCGACGCAGCGGAATATCCGCCTTGATATGATCGGTTGACTCGCCGCGCAGCAGTGTCACCTCGATCTCGGCGGGCTCGGCATCGGGCACATACCGGGCAACGACAGCCGACAGTTCGGCCTTGAGTTGCTCCAGCAACTCGGGCGTCAGTTTGACGCGGTCGTGGACCAGCACGGTGAGCAATCGCTCCTTTGCCACCTGCGCGCTCCGATCACGTCGGCCCCGAAAGAGATTATTAAACATGTTCGCGTTGCCCCCTCACCTTGACTTGCGCCCAAATAGACCGAACAGCCGATCCAGCATACCCTGCTGATCCGTCACGCCCATCAACGGAACATCCTCACCCGCCACGCGGCGTGCAATGTTGATAAACGCGCGTCCCGCCAGCGAGTTCTGATCGAATACGGCCACCTCTCCGCGATTGGTCGAGATCACAATCGACTCATCGTCGGGAACCACGCCCACGGGATCAATCGCCAGGATCTCGACAACTTCTTCCATCGAGAGCATTTCCCCGCGACTGACGAGGCGTGCATTGAGCCGGTTGATAATCAGGCGGGGTGGGCCCTTCTCCGCTGCTTCAACCAGGCCCACGATCCGGTCAGCATCCCGCACGGCGGAAACCTCCGGGGTGGTGACAATCAACACCTCGTCGGCCCCGGCAATCGCATTGCGAAAGCCGCCCTCGATCCCGGCGGGGCAGTCGATCAAGACATAATCAAACTCCGGACGCATCTGGTTGGTGAGTGCAACCATATCCTCCGGACCAATCGCCTCCTTATCGCGGGTTTGCGCAGCGGGCAGCAGACACAACTCCGGCAAACGCTTATCCTTGATCAGCGCCTGCCGCATCCGGGCGCGCCCTTCGACCACATCGATCAAGTCGTACACAATGCGGTTTTCCAGTCCTAGAACCACGTCAAGGTTACGCAACCCAATATCTGCATCGATCACGGCAACACGCGCTCCCTGCATTGCAAGGGCCGTGCCAAGGTTAGCCGTCGTCGTAGTTTTGCCGACGCCACCTTTGCCGGAGGTAATGGTAATGACACGCGCCATCAGGTGCTCCTCATACTGTAGCAACTTGCCAGCAATTTACGTTCTACTTGCGATAGACTTCCCACGCTTCCACGATGATATGCTCATCTTCGACGCGGGCGACTTCGGGGATTTGCCCGGCAACACCTTCCGGTGTGCGTGCAATCAGGTCGGCAATGCGCAACTGGGTTGGCCGTAACTCCAACGCACAGATCAGGGCACTGCGGTTGCCTAGCGCACCGGCATGCACCAGTCCGCGCAACCGGCCCCATACCACCACATTGCCCCCTGCGATGATTTCAGATCCGGGATTCACATCTCCAATCAGCGTCACATGCCCCTGATGCCGAATAACCTGGCCGGATCGCACCGTCCGCGCAACCAGCATGGCATCACCTTCACCTGCCTGAGCCGTGGCGGGTGGTGGCGTACGCTGGGGTGCCGGCCGCGCCGTCAGGCCCACGGCCCGCGCAGCAATGCGACTCTCGCGGGCATCGGCGGCCAGTGCTTCCGGTTGGAGACCATGCTGCTGCATCAGGGCCAGTATCTCGGTGAGTTGCTCTTCACTCACCGGCCGGCTACCGAGATCCACGACCAGTCGGGCTCCGGCGAAAAAACTGCCACCCTGCTCAAATTGGACGCGTAATGCTGCAAGTAGACTCGGCCAGCCGGCTGCTTCGTCGAGTTGCAGGCGCAGTCCATCCTTACCACCTTTAATACTGACCAGATCGCTCATTACATTCTATCCAGATTAAACGAGTCGTGGCTCCAAATTATAGCACACGTGACGCGCGAAACATAGAACCATGGTACATGAAACAGCCCGCGTCGTGCCGGTGCCACGGGCATTGAACATACGAACAAGTAAGTTTCTGTCTGAAAAGGTGACTACACGGGCCGGCCGTCGGTGTAGCACCCCGGCCCTCTCTGCACAACCACGCGTTGCCGGTCACTGTCTCGGCAACGCATTTCGCCTCCAGCAGGGCGGAAGACTCCATTCTTTTTTACAAAAATGTTGCACTTTGTACAATATTTTTTGTGAAAAAGATAAATAACGTACCATGCTGCCGCAGGCGAATCCGGCTTTCATCTGATGAAACGTTCAGTTTGCATGTTAACCGCATAACTTGTGTTACAACGATGACCGTTTCAGACAGTCTTGAAAAATGACGAAATGGACGCACGCCTGATGACGTGACAGGCTTACGCCGGCAGTGCGGGGCAGTCCCAGGGGGTTTCGGTCGGCGGTGTAACATTGAAGTAGGTCTGTATGATCTGGGTGACAGCGGGAACGGCCAGGGTCGCTGATCCGTCGTTGAGATCGCCGGTGCCTTCGAGCAGCACTACCACGGCGACTTGCGGATCTTCGTAGGGCGCAAACCCCACAAACCAGGAGTGACTCTGCCGGGTGATATCCCCCGTGGCGGTTTCGATATTCGGCCCAAACTCCGCCGTACCGGTTTTGCCCGCAATTCGCAACCCGGAACAGTCATCACGCGCGGCCACGTTATTCCCCTCGGTAATCGAGCGCCGCATTCCCTCGCGCATCACCGCGAGATAGGCCGGGTCTACCGGAATACGCCCGGCTGCTTCCGGTTGTACCTCCGTGACAACATTACCACTGCTATCGGTGATGGTTTGCACCAGTTGCGGCTGATAGATCGTACCATCAGTGGCAATGGCGGATGCCGCTTTGACCAGTTGCAGCGGCGTTACTTCCATATAGCCCTGACCAATCGCCATATTGTAGGTATCACCCGTCGTCCAGGGCTCACGTAACATATGCGATTTCCAGTTTGGTGTCGGCACGCGCCCGGCAGCCTCCCCGGATAACCGGACGCCGGTTGGCTCACCAAACCCAAACCAGGCCAACCCCTCGGCCATTCTGCTAATCTGCAGGCCATCAATCCGGGTATCATCCGGCCGCAGGTTTGTCGCCTGATCATTACCACCGGCAATCGAGGCAAAAAAGACATTTGAGGAAACCATCATCGCATCCGAGATGGTAATCTCGCCGTTGTTCCGGCGCGACGAATTCGGCAGCACAAAGAGCGTCCCATTGCGCTCCTCCAGCACCAGCATGCCCGGGTCGTACAGCCGGGTATCCGGTGTAACAATACCTTTTTGTAACGCGACCGCACCGACAAACTGTTTGAAGGTTGAGCCCGGCGGGTAACGCCCGGCAATGGCGCGATTGGTCAACGGAGCCAGACGGAACAGTTCCTCGCGTGCTTCGGGATCATCCGGGTAGAGGATGTTCTGGAGATCCTCAGAGCGATCAGGATCAATCCAGACATTGTTATCGTATGTGGGCAAACTTACCATTGCCAGCACCTGCCCATCCTTCGGGTTCATGACCACCGCGACGCCACTGGTAATCGGGTCGTACTCACTTTTATGACCGCCCGCAACCAAACGCCGGCGCTCGCTCTCGGCAATCCAGCGCCGCATGATCGTCTCGACCTGGTATTGAAATTCCAGGTCAATCGTCAGCACCAGGTTATGTCCATCGAGAACCGGGATTTCCGTCACTAAAGCATCTACGGGGCGTTCCAAGTTATCAACCGATACCGAGTTAACGCCCATCTCGCCGCGCAACTCCGTTTCGTAGCTCCCTTCCAGCCCATCCTTGCCGATACGATCATCGTGGCGATAGGGCGGCATACCGCGCGTTAGAATACCCGGGTTAATCTCCTTCTCCAGCCGTGGGCAGTTGACGACGTGGCTAACCGTGTCCATCAAGCTGCTGACCCAGAATGGAGCCGGGTTCTCGGCAACCAGTTCACACTCGCTGATACGACCAATATAGCCCAGAAGATGGGAGAATGACTCGATGCGACCGCTCTGAGGATAGCGCCGCCGGTAGTCCTGAACCACAACCACACCGGGCAGATGCGTGCTGTTTTCGCGCAACGCCAGTGCCATCTCCTGTGCGATATCTTCTTTCACGATCACCGTTTGATAGCCCGGCACATTGCTGCGGTCAATCATCGGCTCAATCGGGTTGTCAAAGCTCAGCACATGGCTGTAGACCTCGGTCAATTTGATTGCATCAAGGGTATACTCCGGCGGCACCGTCAGCGTCAGCACATCGCTATGCCTGACGGCGAGTTGCGGGTCTGGCGCGGTCAAGTGGTCCAGCGTCGTCACCTGGGCCAGATCGCGGCGCAACGCGGGTGACTGCTGCAGCCAGTGCGCCGGTGCCAGGGTTAACGTACTGGTGAGTTCCACCATCTGCGCCAGTTGCCCCAGCACCTGCGCGCGCTGTTCTGTAGCTGGAGGCGGCAGGCTACCCGGCAGCACGCCAACATTGAAAATCGGCACACTCTCGGCCAGCAGGGTCTTGCCGTCACGCGCCAGGATCTCGCCCCGGCGTGGCGGTATCGGCACATAGCGGGTGGTTACATCTTCGATAGTACTGCCATACCGCCGCGCGTCGCTATCCACCATTTGCAGTTGGTAGAGGCGACCAACCAGTACAAAAACGACCAGCAGAAGCAGCAGTCGCAGGAGAAGTAGTCGTTGCATACTCATGTGAATTATCTTGTCCGAAAAAGCCGGCGTAGCAACATAAACAGTGGCAGCGTCGGAATAAGTGCCTGCAGAATACTCGGCAAGACCACCACAACCGCATAGCGCCGCCAGTCTACGAACGCAAGCGATTGCGCGAGCGTCGGACCATACAGCAGCAGCGCCAGCATCCCTTCGTACACCAGCATCCCCAGCAGCACCGCCAGAATCGGCAGCAGCAGACCCTCGCCCTCCACACGCAGATGGCGTGTCACCAGCGTAACCAGGATCACCGCCAGCAGCAAGGCCAGCGCATGGCTGCCCAGTGGTGATGCGGAACAGAGATCCAGCCCGATGCCACCATAAAAAGCCCAGCGGATCGCTGCCGCAACACTACTCTCGGGATGCGACTCACCTTCGCCAATACCAACCAGCAGACGACATATCGTTAGAATTAGCAGCAGTGCCGGCGGAAACCCTAGCGGACTGGGCAGCAGTGTCACCTGCACCAGTGCCAGCGCAACCAGACCAAAGATGAGCAAGATCTCACGGGCCAGAAACTCTTCTATTCGCTTTGGTTGAGAATTACCCATACATACTTGACTTGATCCGGGTCAACATAGGGCCGTAGTTCAGCCACCTGGGTATGCCCATCCGTGTTGATGGCCTCAACCTCACCAATGGGGATGCCATCGGGTACGGCGGCCAACGCCAGCGGTAGATTGAGTTCACTGGTTAATCCGGCGCTGACAACCGTATCCCCTACAGTGAGGGGCAGATCACGTGTCACATCTGCCAGGCGCAGGCGCGACCCACGCTGCCACTGGCCCTGTACCAACCCCAGCATTGAACTGGTGTCATGCAACACCCGCGCGCTGATCTGGCTACCAAAGTCGGTAATAAGCAGGATACTGGCCGTGTGCAGGCTGACTTCCTCGACAATGCCAACCAGGGCCGTTGGCTCGGTTTCCGTCTGACCAACCACGGCCATGCCGGGCCTGACGCCATCCTGCGTGCCCCGAGCAATCAGGATTACGCGGCGACCGGCATCCGGCAGACGCACCGTCACCTCCGCTCCCAGCAGATGCCAGGGTGTATCTTCCTCAATCGCCAGTTGCCGGCGCAGGTTGGCATTCTCGGCGAGCGCCTCTTCATGCGTGATCAGTTCTTCCCGTAGCCGGGTAACTTCTTGCTTGAGCGCCTCATTCTCTGTGCGCAACTGCCGCACATCGCCAACCCCCATCCAGAAGCCGGTGACACCATCGCGGATGGCAGTCAACTGCTGCGCTGCCGGACTCAACACCTGCTCAAGCGCGCCCCGCACCGGCGCAAGCATACCGCGCTGATCGCCGTAGAGTAGCAGCAGCGCCAGGCCACAGAAAAGTACCGCCAGCAGCAGCGGCCGGCGGGGTGTATGCCCCGACAACTTGATTTGACGATTGTCAAGATAATCACGCATAACAATAATCGGCCCGATCGCCGTGCAAGCCCGCCCTAATACCTGGCCTTGCGCGTGCTCTGGGTGCGCGTCAGGATATCCTGGTAAATCCGATTACCAAAATTCTCAACCATTTTACCCGCGCCTCGCGCCACGCACGAGAGCGGATCTTCGGCAACATACACCGGCATACGCGTTTCGGCGGCAATACGCCGGTCAAGCCCATGCAACAGCGAACCACCCCCCGCCAGCGTGATGCCATGCTCCATAATATCGGCGACCAGTTCCGGCGGAGTTTCTTCCAACGCGGTGCGGACCTCCTGCACAATATTATTGACCGGCCCGGCGATGCCTTCACGAATCTCGACACTGCTGACCTCTACCGCTTTCGGCAGGCCCGTCAACAGATCGCGCCCGCGCAGGACCACCTTGATCTCTTCGTCCAGGGGATAGGCGCTCCCGGCGGCAATTTTGGCCTTCTCCGCCATGCGTTCACCGATCAGCAAATTATACTCACGGCGGGCAAACTGGATAATTGCCTCGTCGATCTCGTCACCGGCAGTCCGGATCGAATGGTTAATCACGATCCCACCCAGCGAAATCACGGCAACTTCCGTCGTACCACCGCCAATATCAACAATCATACTCCCCATCGGCTCTTCAACCGGCAGACCCGCGCCGATAGCCGCCGCCATCGGCTCCTCAACCACATAGGCATCGCGCGCATTGGCATTAAGGGTGGCATCCCGCGCCGCGCGTTTCTCGACCTCCGTGACACCGGAAGGTACGCCCACCACCACCCGCGGCCGGGGCGGCACCAGACTGAAGGCCCGCTCGTGCGCCTTCTTAATAAAATAGTCCAGCATTTTCTCCACGACATCGAAGTCGGCGATAACCCCATCTTTCAGAGGACGTACCGCAACGATATTCGCGGGAGTCTTGCCCACCATCGCCTTCGCTTCCGCGCCGACGGCATGAACCTTCTTGGTCTTGGTATCAATCGCCACAACCGATGGTTCACTGATAACAATCCCCTTGCCTCGCACATGGACAAGTGTGTTTGCAGTCCCAAGATCGATCCCCAGGTCGCGGCTAAAGGCCCCAAATACCGAGTTGAAAGGATTAAATAAAGCCAACGGTTGCTCCAGTCAGTCATATATGACCAGCGAAACAGGCAACCATACCGTGTGGAGCACAACGGGCGCATGCACACGCATGGTAAGCGTGCCAGCGCTCCGAATGAAGAGGTATAAATTTGATGAACGCGCAGGCGCTGACGACGCCAGCGCAATTATAACATACTCGCTTTGTGCGCCGGATGACAGAAGGATGATACCCGCCGCGCCTGCCGGGAACCCCGGCCATGTAGCCGTGCGTTATGGCACCGTGTAAGTTGGTAGCGCATATTCCGAGTGATCATTATGTGTGTTGTTTTGAATTTCCTGCCCACTTTTTACTCCCGGATATCGTCCCGGATGCCGTTGTTACCCGATTGTAATGAGATAATCAGGAGTGTAGCCGGCATGGAACGCATCTTTGTAGTGATTTGACTTTTGCCCATCTTTGTGGGAAAATGTGCCCTGTCTGGTGGGAAACTATGACAATGCATTAATGTGCATAGAGAAATTATATCACCATACCTATTCGTGTCCATACAGATTTTCCAAAAGTTGATTACGGCACCATCGCTGATGCCTCTGGTCTGAAGAAAGGCTAGAGGGCTTTTCTTGTTCAAATCATGTCGATTCCTCGTCCAGTCTATCCTTTTAGCGCGCTCGTAGGGCAGGAGCACCTCAAGCGTGCGCTCATTCTCAATGCGATTAACCCGCGCATTGGTGGCGTGTTGATTCGTGGTGAGAAGGGGACAGCCAAATCAACGGCCGTACGGGCACTTACCCGGTTGCTGCCGGCAATTACGGTTGTCGCCGACTGTCCATACAGTTGTGATCCCGCTACCCCGGGTAGTCTTTGTGAAACTTGCACAACCCGGCATGCTGCGGCCGCGGCGTTGCCGACCATGGTGCGTCCAACCCGCCTGGTGGAACTGCCGGTTTCGGCCTCAGAGGATCGCGTCGTTGGTGCATTAGATCTGGAGCATGCGATTACCGAGGGGCAACGGCGCTTCGAGCCCGGTTTGCTGGCCCAGGTTAACCGGGGGGTGTTGTATGTCGATGAAGTCAATCTGCTTGATGATCATCTGGTAGATCTGCTGCTCGACGCGGCCGCTATGGGGATTAATACGGTTGAGCGCGAAGGAATGAGCGTCTCGCATCCAGCCAGGTTTATTCTGGTCGGTACAATGAACCCCGAAGAAGGCGAGTTGCGACCACAACTACTGGATCGCTTTGGTCTCGCGGTTGAGGTCGGCGGTCTGACGGATGTTGCCGGTCGGGTTGCTGTGATTGAGCGCCGTATGGCATACGAAGCTGATGCAACCAGCTTTGTGGATCAGTGGCAAGCAACCGAAGAAGCACTGGCGAGCCGGATTATCGCTGCACGCGAACTGTTGCCCCAGGTGCGGATCGCAGCAGCAGATATGTATCTGGTTGCTGCCCTGGCCCTCGAGTTGGGGGTTGATGGGCACCGCGCTGATCTGACAATTCTTGAAACAGCCCGGACCCATGCAGCCTGGGCTAACCGCACAACAATAACAACGGAAGATATTCGTCTGGCGGCAGAGTTGGCGCTCCCACATCGGATGCGGCGGCAGCCTTTTGCCGATATACAGGTTGATGATGCGCGTATTACAACGGCGTTAGAACAGCATAGTCGGGCGGCGAGCGAAGCGGCGACTGCACACGGCGAGAGCGAAAAAAAAAAGATAGTGTAGATGACCAGTCGCACGCGGAGCAGGGTGTAACCGAAACGACGAACAGCGGTGTCGCACCAACGGGCAGTGCCGGCGGGGGGGTAGAGACGCAGAGTAGCGACGAACCGGCTTCCGGCGGTACAACCCACGCGGCTGACGATCTCTTTCGCACGATGCGGATGGAGGGCCGGCGAGATCGCAAACAACGTCGGGCCGGCGGACGCCGCAGTCGTACGCGTACAGCACGCAAGCAGGGGCGCTACATTACCAGCACACGCGTTAGTCGCGTGACGGACCTGGCCCTGGATGCAACGCTACGTGAGGCGGCACCGTATCAGCGTCAACGCCGTGCGGGCAGCACGGAACAACCGGAATCAGACGAACAGGCCGTTGGGGAACCTGGTAACGGGTCACCATCTCCCACACCTGAGAACTGGAAACCGAAGATTATTCTGCGACGGGGTGACTTGCGGCAAAAAGTGCGTGTACGGCAAACGCGCAATGCAGTCTGCTTTGTCGTTGATGCAAGCTGGAGTATGGCCGCCGAAGAACGCATGCGTTCAACCAAAGCGGCGGTGCTCTCGCTCCTGCGCGATGCCTATCAGCGGCGTGACCGGGTGGGCTTGGTCAGCTTTCAACGGGACTATGCGCAGGTGTTACTACCATTGACAAATAGCGTTGACCTGGCCCGGAAATGCTTGCAGACTATGCCGACTGGCGGTAAAACACCCCTTGCGCGTGGGCTGTTAACCGGGTATGAAATGTTGGCTCAGGCTCGGTTGCAGGATCAGGAAGTAATCCCGCTGCTGGTGCTGTTGACCGACGGGCAGGCAAATGTGTCGATGAGTGATATGCCGCCGCAAACAGAGGCATACCGGGTTGCCGAGTTTATCGCCGTCAATGATATTCGCGCCATCGTGATTGATACGGAGCACCCGAACTTTGAACGGGGTCTGGCTCGCCAACTTGCCGAACATCTGAAGGGGTTGTACTATCACCTGGAGGATCTGGATGAAGGCGGGTTGGCACAGATGGTACGAATGCAAATGCGAACTTGGTAGTACCAGTTCGCATGGAATATAAAGATGACGCAGGATAGATACCTGTGTCACAGAGTAGATTTTGACAAACCCGTTTGCACAAGTATCAGGAGGGATGTTGGTGATGACCGATCAGGACCGCAGGGAGGAAGCCACTGAGAATGAGGCGTCCGGCGTGGCAACATCGCCGGTGACTCAAGCTAATTCAGAGGCACGCAGAGAAGATCTGGAAACTGTTGTCCAGTCTGCGCCCGACGCACAGAATGAGACGCCTGCTGTAGCGGATGCAACCGCAACAACAGCGCAGACCGCGACGACCGTTAATGACCAGGATGCCGACGCTGACGTGGATGTGGTTGTGACGACCGAACCCGAGGAACCCGACGAACCCGAAACGGTTGAGACGGAGGACGAACCCAATCAGGCGGATACCGCGATGGCTGCTGCATTCGCCCAGGCGGCAGCACAGGCCGACGAAGCCGAAACGGCTGAGGCTGAACCCGCTCCTGTTGTGGACGAAATAGCACCGGAGGTGGATACCGAGACTTCAGCCGAGCCGGCCGAGGTGGTCGCAACGCCTACGCTGGAAACCGGTGAAGATACCACACCGGAACTTGCCGACGACAGCGTGGCGGAGGCACCCGAAGACACCGCCGCAGAAGCGCTGGGGGCCAGCTTTACGCCAGTTGACGAAGAAGACGATGTCGTTCGTCCCCGCCGGCTCAAGGATCTGGAGGTCGGGACTGAACTTGAGGGTCGCGTCACCTCTATCGCGCTCTATGGCGTGTTTGTGGATATTGGCGTCGGGCGGGATGGCCTGGTACACATCTCGGAAATGAGTGATACCCGGATTGACTCTCCCTCCGATCTTGTGCAGATTGGCGATACGGTCAATGTGCGGGTCAAGGGACTTGACCTCGACGCCCGGCGCATCAGCCTGACGATGCGTTCGCCGCGTGAGCGGAGCGATGGGCGCGGACGGAGTCGCACCAAGCGGGCCGAAGTTGATCGTACCGCGCTGTCAACGCTCAAGGTGGGCGACATCGTTGAGGGAACGATTACCGGCATGGCTCCCTTTGGCGCGTTTGCGGATATTGGCGTCGGGAAAGATGGGCTGATTCATATCTCGGAACTCTCCGAGGGCCGGGTCGAAAAACCGGAAGACGCCGTCCAGGTTGGTGAGCGCCACACCTTTAAATTGCTGGAAGTTGACCCGGAAGGGACACGCATTAGCCTCAGTCTGCGCCGGGCCCAGCGCGCTCAGAAGTTGCAGCAACTCGAGGTGGGGCAGATCCTTGAAGGGACCGTCAGCGGCATGGCTCCCTTTGGCGCGTTTGTCGATATTAGCGTCGGACGGGATGGTCTGGTGCATATCTCGGAACTCTCCGAGGGCCGGGTGGGCAAAGTCGAAGATGTTGTGAAAATCGGTGATCCGGTCACGGTGCGTGTGCTGGAAGTAGATCCACAGAGCAAGCGGATCAGCTTGACCATGCGCCTGGAGGAGCGAACCGAGGAAGCGGAAGCACCGCAGGCGGCGGCGACCCAGGAGCGCCGGCGTGGTGGTGGCGGACGGAGTGGCCGCCCGGCATCTGACGCGCAGCCGACAACCGAGACCTATGTTGCTGGTGATGAGCCGGAAGAAGAATTTACCGGCAATGCCACCCTGGAAGATCTGTTAACCAAGTTTGGTGGCAGCAATTCGTCGAAGCGCAAGGACAAAGGTCGTCGCCGGCACGACGAAGAGGAGGAGGAAGAGGAAGAGAGCGAAGATCGCACGTCGCGGCGCCAGCGCGAGGCGCATCGCCGCACGCTCCAGCGGGTGAGTAACGACGAGTAGCGCTCTTCCAGACGAGAGGCTGTTCAGGGAGCACCTGACAACGCGGGTTGGCATATCCGACCCGCGTTGCCGTGTTCGGATCCGGTATCTTTGTCGGCATTTGACACCAATGCCGTGCGGCGAGTATAATGGCGGGCATCTCTAGCCTTTCTCAATGATATATCTGCTATCACCCGGTATAGAATAGCATTATGATTCCAAATATATGGAAGTAGCATAGCAAGTGCAGTGTGTTTATGTCTGTTCTTTGCGCTTGAGGAGTAATTTGTATGCCGAAGCGAACCTGGCAACCGAAACGCATACCGCGTCGTCGCAAGCATGGTTTCCTATCGCGGATGAGTACTAAAGATGGGCAAGCCGTGTTGCGGCGGCGGCGGCTTAAGGGCCGCTGGAAGCTCTCTGTCAGTGATGAACGGCGCGCGGTGCGGCGTGGACATCGCTGATGGGCCTCTGTTCCGGTGCCATCATACTGACTGTATGCCTGAGAAGACAGATGCCTGCACAGAGTTTTCATCTGCGTGAGTGTCTGTCTTTTGTCTGTATCTGGACGGTAGAAATTTGTGAAGCGTACCTATCGCCTGCGACGTCCACACCAGTTTCAACGCGTGCGGCGCGAAGGGCGTACTGTAAGTCATCACCTGCTACTGCTTAACTGTGCGGCAAGTCGGCGTAAACAGACCCGGTGCGGATTTGTGGTCGGCAAACGTATCGGGAAAGCAGTCGAGCGTAACCGGGCCAAACGGCGGGTGCGCGAGGCGGTTCGGCTGATGATGGAGCATATCAGACCGGGTATGGATCTGGTCTTTGTGATCCGCACTGCGGACTTGAATAACGTACCATTTACCAGACTACAATCCGTTGTCGAGAGTCTGCTGCGGCGCGCGGGGCTCTGGTGTGATACGCCCCTATCAGCGGAAGCACCCTCCCGTGACGAAGCAGAACATACACCTTAGAGATATGACATATTCGGAACGGGCATCTATTTGATCGACTGCATATAGCAATAGATGCGTGTTCAACTGGAGATGAGGCATAGCAATGCTTGGGATCTGGTCTTCGTTTGTCGATTTTTTGGAGTTGATACTCGTTCAGTTTTCTATATTTGCCGGCAGCGCAGCTATCGGCATTATCCTCTTTACCATTGTTGCGCGGTTGCTCTTGCTGCCACTGACAATGAAGTCGATTCGTTCCAGTCGCAAAATGCAAGAACTGCAGCCGATGATCAAAGAGTTGCAGCGAAAATATGGGAAAGAACCCCAGAAACTACAACAGGAAACGGTCAAGCTCTATCAACAGTATAAGATTAACCCGGTCGGTGGCTGTTTGCCGATGCTGTTACAACTGCCAATCTTTATTGGTGTGTATCAGGCAGTCATCCATCTGATGTTGCCGCGCTATCAGGAGAACCTCAGTGAGCGAGTGCAGGCGACGCTGGCTGACCCTGCAGTCGGCGCGATCTTTGATCAGCCATTCCTGGGGATTATCAATCTCGGTCTGTCACCGTTTGGTGGCGAGGGTGGGTTTGCCGGAGTACCCTACCTGATTCTGCCTATTCTGTCGGTTGTCCTGCAGTTAACGCAGCAGTTGATGGCAATGCCCCGGGTGCAAGATCCGCAGCAGAAGGCAATGTCGCGGGCAATGTTGTTTATGCCGTTCTTCTTCGGTTATATTGCCTTTACCTTCCCGGCGGGAGCCGTGCTCTACTGGGTGACGAGCAGCCTCTTTGGGATTATTCAGCAGTATTTTACGTCCGGTTGGGGTTCGCTGGCGAACTATCTCAAGTTTCTGCCACCTGACAAGAAAGCCAAAGCCGGCCAGTTAACGCCGGCCCTGGCGACCGCCGGAGCAGGCGCAAGCGGCACATCGCCGGAGAGTGAAACTGCACCGGCATCCACACAGCCGCAGGAGCCGGCAGTGACACAACGTTTCGGATTCTGGGATGTGCTGCGGCCGTTGACCGAGATGGAAGGAGCGGGGGGCCCCACTGTTTCGGAGAGTACGACCGATGATGCAACTGAGCGGGCGACGGATACGGCAGAGAAGCCGCAGCGTACGGCACATACAAATCCGCGCCGCCCGCGTCGACGACGCTAACAGCGATCTGGAGGATGGGTCATGAAGAGCATCGAGATTAGCGCGCGCACAGTCGCCGAGGCAGTCGAGTTGGCCCTGGCGCAGCTTGGCAAGGATCGCGACGAGGTGGCTATCGCGGTGCTGGACTCGGGTGAAACCGGCGGGGAGGCACTGGTCCGCGTCTCAGTGGTGGACGATGAAGAAGAATCAGCGGAACCAGCCCCACCACCGCCGGTGCCGGAGTCCTTTGATAATGATGTTGTCACCCTGGCACGGCGGGTACTCGAAGAGTTGCTCGAACGAATGGATATCCATGCCTACGTAACGGCAGTTACGTCACGGGTGCCTGGCCAGCGCAGCGGTGAGGTTGAGGAGACGGTAACGCTGCATGTCGAGGGGGCCGATGAGGAAGCGATGGGTCTGATGATTGGCCGGCGGGGGGAAACGTTGCGTTCGCTCCAGTTCCTGCTAAATCTGCTGGTGAGCCGGCGGGTACAACGCTGGCCCCAGATTGTTGTAGATGTCGGGAACTATCGCCAGCGCCGCCAGGAGTCGCTGGAAGGGCTGGCACGCCGGATGGCCGAGCGGGTGCGCCAGAATGGGCGGCCAATCTCACTTGAGCCGATGGCCGCGTACGAGCGCCGCATTGTTCATCTGGCGCTACGTGACGATGCGAGTATCTATACCGAGAGCACCGGCGAGGGTGAAAACCGCAAGATTGTGATCTATCCGGCGAAGCTCTGATTCTATATCGGGCTGTGCAGTTCGGGTAGATGGGTGCGACGGATAACACCTTGAAGGGCATGTACATCGCCAGACAACCAGATGCAGTCTCCGGATTATCTCGTTCTTGGTCATATTACCCACGATCGGTTGCCCGATACAACGACCAGGCCGGGCGGAACAGCGCTCTATGCTGCAGTAACTGCCCGGCGTCTGGGCTTACAGACGGCCGTGCTTACTGCGGCTGCCGAGCTACCGGACGATCTTATTGCAACCGGCTCCGTTGTGTCGCTACCCTCAGATGTTACCTCAACATTTGAGAATCGCTATACGCACGGCATACGCTATCAGTGGCTCCACGCGGCAGCCCGACCATTAGATCTGGCGGAACTGCCCGCCTCCTGGCGGTTTGCACCAATTGTTCACCTGGGACCAGTCCTGCATGAGTGTTCGCTGGAAATGATACACGCATTTCCCGGCGCACTGATCGGTGTGACGCCGCAGGGGTGGTTGCGCGGGTGGCATGATCCGCTGCCGGCACCTACCGAGTATACTCCCTGGTGGCCTGCGGCGGACCTTCTGCGTCGTATCAGTCTGCTGGTGCTAAGTAGTGAAGATATCGTGGATGATCGCTCGCCGGCCGAATATTACGCCCATAACTGCCGGCTGGTTGTCCTGACGCATGGGGCACAGGGCGCAACACTCTACATTCGCGGCGTCCCCCAGCATATTCCCCCCCAACCCACTACGGAAGTTGACCCGACGGGTGCAGGCGATGTATTTGCCGCTGCAATGCTTGTGTGGCTATATGAAACCGGAAATCCGGTTATGGCGGCCCACTTTGCCAGTGTCGTTGCCGCTGCCGCCGTCGAAGGGCCGGGGGTGCAGCATGTCCCATCGCGAGCCGAGGTGCTGCGCCGGATGCCGTAAAACGTCTGTTGTTTTGTTGGGCCGGAATACTCAGGAGCGGAGTGTAAGCCGTGCAGCAATATGCTTCAACAGTGCCAGCAGCACCCCGCGAACCGCTGTACGATCAGTTGCCACACAGGGTACCAGCGGTACATTGAAGGGCAACCCCAGCCGCCGCCGGATATAGTTCAGTGGAAGCGCCGCCGGGTCATCCTGCCGGTTGGCGGCAACAACGAAGGGTGCCTCGGTTAACTCCATTGAGCGAAACAACAGATGCTGTGTCTCGGTAAATTGTGCCGGCCGACAGCTATCGACCAGCACAACATAGCCTAGACATCCCACCAGGAGATGCTCGCGCATAAAGTCAAACCGCTCATGCCCCGGGGTACCAAACAGATGCAGCGTAATCCGGTCGTTGATGGCAATTGAGCCAAAATCCATTGCGACAGTCGTCTCGTGCTTCAACACACGCTCTGTCGTTGTTGTCAAGACTTGCTCCGTTGATAGCGGATCAATATCGCTGATCGAACGCACAAACTGCGTTTTACCGGTGGCATACCCACCAGTGATGACAATCTTGAGCAGGTGTGTTGTCACAATGTTCTTCCACTACAGTTGATTAATGCAGCAGGTGATAACTTCCAATAGATCTATCTCGCTGCATCGCGGCTCCATGGTACCACAAACGCTGCTGAAATTCGCACTATGTTTGTTGACATATGGAACATCATGGGCATAGACCGACGGCGAGGAGGGAATAACCGTACAATCTCGATATGCCGGCTCCGTCGCCGGTGACGGACAGGGAGCAAATTCGACCAATCCAATCGCCATAAGTTCGATCACAAGACGGATCGCTACCTCTGCGTCAAGGCCGGTTGCCTGGCAGATCGTGCATACATTCTGACCACTCGCAATCCAGCTCAACACGCGCCACTGGTCAATATTCAGCCTGACGCCACTGCGAACATTTCGGGGTGGTGCTGCCAGTTGCAGGATCGTCTCCGGGGTGACATGATAGTAGGGCAGCGCGCGAACCGGGTCGGCGCGCCGCCGCATACCCTCAAGGATCAAACACTGACCACTGTGGACGATTCGTACCGGACGTTTGCGAACCGTCGGCTCATAGCGAAAGATAAAATCAGCATGCTCCCAGGTCAACATCTGTAGTACCGCTTCGTCCCGCGTGGCCACGATGGTCCGTTCTTTACCCCGCACCACGACTGCATCGATCAACCGACCATTGGCAACATAGACCACCCCCCGTTCACGTATCCCCTTCAGAAACAGGATACCTGTTTTGGCATCAGTATGAAAGACCTGGATCAGATCACTCAACGCCATACTCTGCAAATCTCCCTCAAGCGCCATTGCTTTACCCCCATTTCACCCATAGAGATTCCGCCCGTGTTTTGCCTTAAAGCACGCGATTAATTGCGGCGGCCGCCTCACGTGCCTCCAGGCGTACCAGGCCCAGGTTCGCACCCTGGCGCATATGGACCGCCAGCAAATTCTGCTCACCAATGGGGAAGACCATAAAGAGACCTTCACCCGCTTTCATGATAATCTCCTCAGCCGCACCGATACGCAGTTCGCCCGACACCCGGCGGGTTACACCCATCATTGTTGCCGCCACCGCCCCCAGGCGGTCCTCGTTTACATCAGCAGACAGGCGTGAGACCAGCACAATGCCATCCATACTCACGGCGGCTACACCGGTCACATCACTGCCTGTGTTAGCCAGCAACCGCTCCAGTACAACTGCAATTTGTTCCTGTCGCGAGGGCATAGATTATTCCTTTCTTCGCTTCCCGGTGACCAGATAGAATGACACAAATTCCGCAGGTGTGTTCGCCTGCGGGTATCGTTTACGCGACCAACGGTCATAGCGCGACTTCGCAGTGGAGCTCCATTCAGGGGGAGACAGAGTCCCGTTGCGCGAAACGATATGCTATAGTACCACAGCCCAGGGTATGCGTAAATTTTATCACAAGTATTATGACGTAAATGAAATAATGGCGGGGAACATTGGGATCGCGGGGGAGGGAAACCGCCGGGGTATGCTGCACCGAGCGCAATTCAGGCGAGCGTTCGGGTGTGCCGTCGCAACGATCAGCAGCCGAACACTCGTCCGATCCGTTACATACAACTCAAGCTTTACCCACTGCCGGAGAGCAAGCGCCGGGCCAACCGCTCACCACCGACCAGTTCGGCCAGGTGGCGCAGTTGATTATCCTCATATGACTGGTTGAAAATAGCCACATCGAGCGCCAGAACCTTACGAAACGCCTTGACTGCCTCTTCCGGCCGGTTGCTCTGCTGCGCAATTGTCTCGCCAAACGGCATCACCACATCAAGCATTGCCAGCGGGTAGCGCACCGGTAAGCCAATGCGGACATGGATCTGCCCAATAGCCATACGTCGCCGGGCATAGTCCTGGTCGTACGTACCGCTAAACAACTCAATAAACCACTGTGCCACCATTGAGTGCAGGCGCTCCATGCCGACACCTTCCAGATACTCAGCGGTTTGCTGGTGCTGGAACAGGCGCTCATAGAATGCATTCGTCATCTCTGGGGCAATCTCGGCGGCAGGACCGGCGAGGCTGTTCATCAACGTCTTCTCTTCGGCACTCAGGTTCATCAGGCTGATCAACTCATCAACAGTCGCCTCATCTTTAATCTGCCAACTGGCGCGTTCCTGGGTCATCGCGTACCTCCTATGCTTGTGCGCACTTCGTAACGACACAACGTGTATACACATATCATCATAAACAATCGATGTAACCATACTGCAACCAGATGCTGCTTGCTGCAGATCCGGCGACAACATCCGGCGCATTGTCTATGTTACACGAGTTACGCAGTCGGTTCCAAACCGGGCGTCTGCCTGGACAACTGGCCTGATGCGCCTCCGGCAGGGTGGAATGGACATTCTTTTTCCGGAACATGTGGCTCGGAGAGCCACATGTTCCGGAAAAAGACAAAAACGTACCATGCTGCCGCAGGCGAAATACGCTGTTATCGAGAGCAAACGGTCCGTTTGAATGCGCACCGCGTAACTCCTGTATGTTAATAGTATACGCAGAAGTAGAGTCTATGCACAATAAGCGGATGTGGCTTCCCAATGGGCTAAAAAGACAACCTTACCTGGTGATGTTTAGCGCATTCTGATGCGGTTTCGTGCTTATTGTGCATAAGCTCTAGTATGGACAGGAGGAATAGGAGAACCGTAGCAGTTCTATGCATACAATGCGCGATTCATACACGGTGGAGGGAGGGGCGCAGCAGTCTGCGCTCCTCCATGCTTGTTTCAGCGGGGGCGCTGCGCCAGCGTTACCTCAACTTGCCGCTGCTGCCCATCGCGGAGAATTGTCAGCGTAATCGTATCCTCGACTGAAGTTTCGAGGGCGAGGTAGCTGATCAGATCGTCGCTGTTAACGACCGGCTCGCCATTAATCGCTGTGATAATATCACCACCCAGCACCAGCGGGAAGCCGTTGTATGTCACCTCACGTGTCCCGGCTTGCAGATCGGCGCGGTCCGCCGGACTACCATCCTGAACCGCTACAACCAGTGCCCCCTGACTCGCAGGCAGATCAAACTCACGCGCGAGCAGGCTATCAATTGAACGCATACTGATCCCAATGTAGGGATGTCGATAACTTCCCTCAGCGATAAGCACCGGCACAATCCGGGAGATTGCGCTTGACGGCACCGCATAGCCCACACCTGCAAAAATGCCGTTCTCACTACGGATAGCCGTATTAACCCCGATAACTTCACCGCGCACATTGAGCAGTGGCCCGCCGGAATTGCCCGGATTGATGGCGGCATCAGTCTGGATAACATTGGGAATGCTGAATGTTCCCTCCATACTCTGCGGCCCGATCAGGCTACGCCCGACGCCACTGATCACACCAACCGTCAGCGTGTTCTGCAGACCAAAGGGATTGCCGATTGCAATGGCTGTTTCGCCCACCTCAATCTCGCGCGCATCGCCAATGGACAGCGGTGCAGCTCCATCGGGAAGTTGATCTACCTTAAGCACCGCCAGATCACTACCGGGATCGCGGCCCACGACCTGCGCGCCAATGCTACTTCCATCGGCAAAGACTACCTGAAGTTCGTTTGCGTCCTCGACCACATGATTATTTGTAATGATATGGCCCTGGCTATCAAACAGAAACCCCGATCCCTGCGCAAAAGGCATGTTGGGCCCACGCGGTATGGGCGGAATTGACGGGTGATCTTCCGGTAGCGCTTCCTGGTCCATTGTCAGCACCTCAACGCTGACCACGGCCGGACTGGCCCGCCGGTATAACTCAACCAGCAGCGCATCACGGTCGGTGATAGCTGTGCTCAGGCCCGCCGCCAGGGTTGGCTGCGGCTGAATTGTGGGCATCGCGGTCGTTGTAAACCGGGTTGTTTCTGGTGATTGTGCAGAAGAAGTTGTTGGCGCGCCGGCTTCGCGGAGCGGCGTACCGGTTGGTGATACGGCCTGACCGGCTGTGGAACTGCCCAGATCACAGCCTGCCGGCAGGAACGCCAGAAGAAGAAGGGTAAACCCAACAAAACGGCGGAACATAGAATATAGTACCTTACTAGTCGAGCGACTCATTGGCAGATCTCACACATCGCGCTATGGTGCTTGTCATGAAACCAGTGCCGGTAGCAGGGAAGGCCGGTTCACTCTTCACCCGGCTGAATACCATCCACTGTCGGTGTATCAGGCTGCGCTGCCGCCGCTTGATGTCGGGAGCGGGTTGCCGTCCGTTCAAGCCGGCGCACGTTCCGCCAGATCCCCGGAAGCAGCGCAAGTTTTTCACGAAATGTAAGATGCGCACGTTTGCTATATACATCGTAGCGGTTCGCCACGACCTTGTCAAGAATGCCCCGGTAGACCCCGGCGGCCGCCCCCACCGCCAGGCGGCACTCGGGCGGCAGAAGCACAATGCCGGCCCAACTCTCGGCGTAGAGTTGCCGGGTACGCGCGATTTGCGCCTGCATCAGTGCCTGGAAGCGCGTATCTTGCACACCGGCCAGGATATCATCGCCGCACAGCCCAAAGCGTTCCAGATCCTCCTGGGGCAGATAGACCCGCCCCCGCCGCGCGTCTTCACCCACATCGCGTAGAATATTGGTCAGTTGCAGCGCCACGCCAAGTTTGATGGCATACGGCTCCGCTCCCGGCGCTGAACCAATAATGCCCATACTCAAAAGCCCCACAACCGAGGCCACGCGATAGCAGTAGAGCCAGAGATCGGCAAACGTGGCATAGCGATGCATCGTCAGGTCCATTGCCACGCCGGCCAACAGTTCGTTGATCAATGTGTCGGGGAGATGATAGCGCCGCCGTGTATCATACCAGGCTAGAAGCACCGGGTGATGCAACGGTGGCGTGGGCGACTGTACCAGGCGTACCCACTCGGCCAGGGCACGCGCGGGCTCATCGGTTGCCATATCCACCGTATCATCGGTTGTCCGGCAAAAGGCGTAGAGCGCCCACACCGCACGCCGCTGCTCAACCGGCAGAAACTGCGTGCTAAAGAAAAAGCTTTTCGAGTGCTGCCGGATCGTATGCCGGCAGGTCAGATATGTCTCATGCAGCGGGAGAACTGGACGTGGCAGCAGATCTTCGGCGGTATGCATATGCGTGTCTGCATCGGCCTGACGTAAAAGCAGTGCGAGTTGTTCTTCGGCTGGGAGGGGTTGGGCGATATTTTCTCCAGAAGCCTGGAGCGAAAATGCAAGCGGAGGAAGGGATTTCAGCGGCACACTGTTCTCCTTCTAGGCACCTTCAGCAAGGTTCACCGCATGGTGATCCCGAAATACTCCTTGCAGATACAGCAGGAAGACACGCGCATCAGGAGTATGATATGACAAACACTGCCTTGCAGCATACCAGACGCACCCGGACACACACGCAACCGGCAAACCACTCGCAGTAGTACAGGGTCATTATGCCGTATACGGCGCTCTTAGTACGCAACCAGGCTACGGATCATGAACATACACAAATAGCCATTTCATATAAATAATACGATAGGCATGCCATTTTAGCAAATTTACCCGCGCTGCTCAACAAACGGTACAAAAGGAAGAGGGGCCGGGTGATACATTGGCGTCACCTCCAGCCCCCCACACCCGACACCCCCCTGGTGAGCGCCGGTATATGTTACCGATTGCCGTTCAGAATATCCGAAATTGTATCGATTGCCTCCTGCGCATCCTTACCGAGAAACACCCCCGGGATTTTCTCCGTAATCATCGGATTGAGGTTAAACGCCCGTCCACCAAAGCCAAAGCGCGGATAGGGTGGCGGCAGCGCCGTCACCGCCCGTCCGACCTCGAGCAACTGGAGGGCCGTCTCGGTGGTCGAGGCCGACATGCAGACCATATCCGGCTGCAACCGCTGGATCGTATCCAGAAGATCGCTCAGGGGCACCTCCGGCCCCAGGTAGATCACCTGCCATCCATGCCGCACCAGGAATACCGCCAGCAGCAGCGCGCCCAGGTCATGCTGCTCGGTCGGCGCACAGCCGACAATCAGCATACCCCGGCCCTCGTTGATGTTGTAGGTGTTGAAGAGGCTAGCCATCTTCCGCCGTACAAACTGGGTTGCGAAGTGCTCGGCCGTCACCGTAATCTTGCCCTGGTGCCACTGTTCACCAATTTCGACCATCGACGGCTCAATCAACCGGAGAAACACCTCTTCCAGGGGATAGAGTGCAAACGCCTCACCCAGGATCTGGTCGGCCCGAGTCGAGTCAAAATCGATCAATGCCCCCACAAGCCGCTGGTTGAGCCGCTCCCAGGTATGTGGTTCCGTATCGACCGCCGTATTCAACCATGCCAGATTAGTATCACTCCCGCTGCTCATCAGCGCAATCGCCTGGCTAATGGTTAACCCCTCCGCAGTCCGGTCACGCAGCCAGCGAATAATTGCAATATCCCGCTCCGAGTAAAGGCGATGACCACCTTCGGTACGCTGTGGTCGCGGCACGCCATAACGCCGCTCCCAGGCCCGGAAGGTGTCGGCCGGCACCCCGGTTTCCTGCGCAACAGCTTTCGTATTGTAAAGTGGAGTATTAGAAAAATGTGTCAGGAAGTTTTGTGAGGCCATAGGGGTACGCTCCCTTCCCTTAAAAAACAATATCTGGATAGGAAGCACTTAAGCTGCATGCGTTGCAGATCAATACTATCCGGTTTAATCGACAAAGCCATAACCCACGCCTGCGGTATGACCTGGATGACGCCGGATGTCAGTTATTTCGCGCGCCAGTGCCACCTGTTTGTCTGTTACTTTCTTCACGCAGTGTACCATATTGCACAATATATGTCAATGAATTGCACATCTCAAAAACGCAGATTCTTCCGGTAGTGACACAACCTGAGGAACGCATCAGCGAGCCGGTGGCGGGATCTCCATGTGCGGGGTAATGCCGTGGAGACATGTACCTCCCGATCTCCCCGGTGCTGAAGGTGGGTTCGCCTGTAGTCTGGACCGACGCTTGCAACATTGTTATCTCAAGATCATCAGTTGGATCTTGCACAGAGTTGGAGGTTACGCTATAGTAGCGCTATGCGGGCGCTTATTACAGGCATCAATGGGTTTGTTGGGGGGCACCTGGCTGAGTATCTGCTCACTATGCCAGGGTGGGAGATCTGGGGGGTTTCGCGCGCCGAACAGCTTGCGCTTCCTCAGATCCGTAACCGGGTGCGCCTGATTCGTGCCAATCTGTGTGACGCGGCGCAGACGGAGGGAGCAATTGCAACGGCTCAGCCAGAGGTTGTTTTTCACCTGGCGGGGCAGCCGTTCGTCCCCGAATCGTTTCGTGATCCGGCAGCAACACTCAGCACCAATATTCTGGCGCAACTGCATATTTTTCTGGCGCTGATTGCTCAGAAATGCCATGCACGCGTATTGGCCGTCTGTACCAATGAAGAATATGGACTGATTACGCCCGCCGATCTGCCCATCGACGAAGATACACCGCTGCGTCCGGCCAATCCCTACGGCGTGAGCAAAGTTGCGCAAGATATGCTGGCGTTCCAGTACCACACCAGCCATGGCCTGGATGTCGTACGGGTGCGCCCCTTTACCCATATTGGTCCCCGACAGAGCGAGCGCTTTGTTGCAGCGGCCTTCGCCCGGCAGATTGCCCTGATTGAGGCGGGAGTGCAACCGCCGGTGCTGCGAGTGGGCAATCTCAGCGCGCAGCGCGATTTTACAGACGTGCGCGATATTGTACGCGCGTATGTTCTCGCTGTTGAAAATGGTGAAGCCGGGCAGGTCTATAACATCGGGTCAGGCCAGGCTGTGACGATACAGGCGCTGCTTGAGCAGTTGCTGGCCCTGAGCAGCATTCAGGTCGATGTTCAACCTGATCCGGAGCGCATGCGACCCATTGATGTGCCTCTGGTTGTGTGTGATCCCGGCCGTTTTCATGCCTGTACCGGCTGGGTACCCGCGATTTCCTTCGAACAGACTCTTCAGGATATTCTACATGACTGGCGTACCCGTGTATAGTTACCCGTAGGAACCGTACCCGCCTTTGGATTAACCGTGCATACCATACGAGGGGTGAGGAGAACCCATGAAAGCTGTAATACTCGTAGGTGGTCTGGGCACGCGTCTGCGCCCCCTGACCTGTAATACGCCCAAGCCAATGATTCCCCTGCTAAACCAGCCATTTATCGAGCATATGCTGCTGCGCCTGCGCGATCAGGGCATTACCGAGGTCATTCTGGCCGTACAATACCTGGCAGATCGCTTCCAGGCCGCGCTGGGTGATGGCTCACGCCTGGGGCTTAAGGTGCATATTGTGGAGGAGCCCGAGCCGCGCGGCACGGCCGGGGCGGTCAAACATGTTGAGCATCTGCTGGATGGGACGACCTTCGTCTTTAACGGCGATGTGCTGACCGACCTGGATCTCCAGGCGATGCTGGCATTTCACCAGGAAAAAGGCAGCAAGCTGACAATTTCCCTGACGCCCGTAGAAGATCCCACTCAGTTTGGCCTGGTGGAGATGGATGCCACGCAACATATCAAGCGGTTCCTGGAGAAGCCCCGCCCGGAGGATATTACCACCAACCTGATCAATGCCGGCACTTACATCCTTGAGCCGGAGGTTTTTCGCTATGTCCCACCAGATGAATTCTATATGTTTGAACGTGGCCTGTTCCCGGTGCTGATGCAGACGGGTGATCCGGTCTTTGGGTACCCCTCGCGAGCCTATTGGAACGATATCGGGAAACCGCATAACTACCTGGAAGCGCACCACGATATTCTCATCGGGAAAGTGCAGCATAACTTCCGGGGCGAGGAGATTGCCGGCCGCGTCTGGCTTGAGAATGGCGCCGATATCCACCCGAGTGCGCATATTGTCGGGCCGGTGATGCTTGGCCCCAATGTGCAGATTGCCCGGGGCGCCGGCATTGTTGGGCCAACCGTAATTGGGGCCAACTGCCGGATCGAGGCGGATGTGAGCATTGAAGCCTCGGTGTTGTGGGAAGATAACGAGATCGGGGAGCGCTCATCGCTGCGTTCGTGTGTGCTGGGGCGGGGCAACCGCATTGGCTCGCATACGATAATTACCGACGGGGCAATTATCAGCGATAACTGCACCCTCGGCGATGAGAATCGCCTGGAACGGGGAATTAAACTCTGGCCGGGCACCACGCTGAAGGATCAGGCAATATCCTTCTAAGCGCACCGCGGCCCGAAAAATGAGATGCTGGTGCGCCAGTCGGGTTCTGGTTGTCAGGCATATGCCCAGTGATTATCCGCCCCGGCGCCGGTCGTTGTTGAGTGCCTGGTCAATCTTTGAGCTTACGCCCGAGAGTTGGCGCTTCTGACTCCCTGGCGCACCATACGCGCCCGATGCGGCGGGTCTGGCTGATTCCGTGTGCCGGTCCTCGCGTCGATCCGCAAACTCGGATGGCGGACGAGCCGTGGAGGTAATCAGGCGCACAACTGCCCGTACGATAATCCAGAAGCTCATCGTAAGTACAACCGCCAGGACATACCATGGCAGCCACTCCTGCAGCGTGGTGAGGATTGGCGATGCCTGTACCGCCGCGCGGAATTCCGGCGAACCCATTTCAATGCCATAGTGCAGCAAAAAGCTGGACATCAACAACCCATTGAGCGCTCCAACCAGGGCGCCCGCCAGCCGTTCACCGGCACCGATCACCTGCAACTTGCTGCTCCGCGGCAGCAGCAGTGAACTGCCATACCCCAGGATCAGCGCAACGACCAGGAAGCCCAGCGCAGTCGCGCCCCAGGTCAGTCCCGTCGGATCATCGGTATTGAGCCGGCTCTGCAACTGTTCTCCCCAGGTCGGCCCCCAGAGTTCGACCAGCACCGCTCCCAGCAGCGTGCCGACGATGGCCAACAGACTCCGCAAGACACCACGCCACATTCCCCAGATGCCCGTCAGTGTTATTAGCAGCAGCACACCGATTAACAGCAGCATGTTCCACTCCAGATAGCTACGATACGAACTTGCGGCTTCCCAGCGTTGGGATTAATATCTCTGGATAAGGTATGCGGCGGTGCCGGCTCACACCAGGCCCGCGCAACCTGAGCAGCGCGTTTCGTTTACCTTAAGCACGCCGTATGCGAGGTATTGTAGCATACCTTTGACGTTCCGTCCTATCACCCGGTTTGCCATGCCCGGCAGACATGCTATAATGGCAAGGTAAATTTTCCGTGCTGGTCATCACAAACTTATCGAGTAGTGTGAGGATTGGGTACAGCGGCACGCCGTCTGTGTCGGACACCGTGGCACCCAGACCGTTGTGCTGTTGCAACGATTTGCAAGAATAAGGAGGTCGGAAGAACCATGGCACGAGTCGCAATTAACGGATTCGGTCGCATTGGTCGGCAGAGCTTCAAGGCGATTGTCGAACACCATCCTGAACTGGAGGTTGTTGCCGTCAATGATCTGTCGGACAACGAAACTCTGGCTCACCTGCTGCGCTACGACTCCACCTATGGTCCCTTCGAGGGCGAGGTCGCGGTTTCCGGGAACAAAATTACGGTTGACTACGAAGACACCCACTACGACATTGCCGCGCTGGAGGAGCGCGATCCCGCTAAACTGCCCTGGGGCCAGATGGGTGTCGATATCGTGATTGAGTCCACCGGACGCTTCACCGATGCCACCAAGGCCCGGGCGCACCTGGAAGCCGGTGCAAAGAAGGTCATTATTAGCGCCCCGGCCAAGAATGAGGACATCACGATCTGCCTGGGTGTGAATGAAGATAACTACGACCCCGAAAAGCATCATATCATCTCGAATGCCTCCTGCACCACTAACTGTCTGGCTCCGGTCGCCAAGGTACTCAACGACAAGTTTGGTATCAAGAGCGGTCTGATGACGACGATTCACGCCTACACGATGGACCAGAACCTGCAGGACAATGTGCATAAGGATATGCGCCGTGCGCGGGCTGCCGCGATGAACATGGTGCCGACTACGACCGGCGCAGCCAAGGCGGTCGCCCTGGTCATTCCTGAACTGAAGGGTAAGTTCCACGGCTTTGCCGTCCGTGTCCCGACGCCAACCGTCTCGATGGTTGACTTCACAGTGCAGTTCAACAAAGCGACCAGCGTGGAGGCGATCAACAACGCCCTGATCGAAGCCAGCGAGAGTGAGGCGATGGAAGGTATTCTGGGCGTCAGTCACGGCGAACTGGTCAGCAGTGACTTCATTGGCGATACGCGCAGCAGCATTGTAGACCTGCCACTCACTATCGGTATGGGCGATGACTTCTTCAAGATTGTCACCTGGTACGATAATGAGTGGGGCTACTCTGTGCGCATTTCGGACCTGGTAGCTTACCTGGCTGATAATTTCTAGGAAGCGAGCCGTATTCCTGTCACCACAACGGGCCGGATGACGCGGTTGCGCCCCGGCCCGTTTATATATTCAACCACATGCTACAGTTGCTTCCAGTAATCCAAGTTCTTCGGCACAGTGCGGGCAGGCGGCAATGTGTTCAGCAATTGCTGCACTCTGTTCCGTGTCAAGAAAGCCCAGGCGATACTCGATGAGCAGTTCGCTGGATGGGCAGAAAAGCCGGTAGAGTCGGGCGTGCAAATAGCCCTGTACCTGGCGCATCAACTCGACCTCGTGTGCGACATGCGGATGGGTCCGCAGATATTCCTGGGTCTCCGCATCAGCTTCGCCATCAACGGCGGCAAGTAAAGCAGCACCACTTAACACTGGGGCAGCATCATCGCCCCGCCTTCGCTCCCGCCTTTGTTTCATAACTGCGCTCCTATATGTCTCGTGGGAATTGCACCCTGGCACATAAGAGAACGCAGTCGGACGCCGTTTTTACACAGCTTTTATGATATAGCTGAGATTTTACTGACTCGCGTCTGACGGATTATACCCCTGCTCCCATCATCTGCCGGAGTTGCGCGTTGCGCCCCAACCGTCCCAGCACATTGCGCTTGACGTTGTATACATCGTTGACACTGCTAAACAAATCCGACCGCCGGGAGAAGATCGCGCGTGGCGTCAATCCCAGCACAAACGAACAGTACACGACCACCCGCTCCATCTCGCTCTGCAGTTGCGTATCGATAAACTGCCAGAACTCCTCACGCTGAACACGATGCATCGCTTCCTCATCCGGCGAGTGCTGCGACAGCATATCCGCCCGGGCTACCTCCTCCGGGACGACCTCCGCCCAGGACTGCGCCCGTACGCTGTCAATGACCACGCTGGCGGCACACATCTGCAGGTAGTGCAGCAGTGACGCCAGGGTGGGGAACGAGTCAAACCGATCCGGCGTAATTGCGCGCCAGAACTTCATAAACGCACCCACTACAAAGTATTCGCTGCTCTCACCACTACTGGTAAACGCGCTGCTCCGGCGGACCCATCCCTCGACCAGGTTGTTGTAGTGATGGTAAAGCTGCTCCCAGGCCGCTTCGTTCCGCTCCACCAGCGCCCGACGGAACAACTCATAGCTGTAGCGCGTGTCGTGCTGCCGGCCGCGGTAGAACCGCTCGCTCTCAACCGCACAGTGCTTCATCAACACACTCAGTTCCATGTGTGTCAGCGGTACCTCATAGCTCTGTGCAGAGCGCATATTGCTGGTAATGGTGGGCTGGTGTCCAATCATCTGCTGTACCATCGTAACCCTCCTGAATATATAACTTCCGTACTCACGGGCTGCTATGCATTATTTCGTTACTCTGAGCATAGCAAAGCCGCAGTGCGGTGGAGGTGCGGTCGTACTACGGTCAGACTACGGCGTCCGACATCTGTTATATTGATTGTACGAGGGAGGATCGTCTTTGAAAAGGGGTTCAGATGAGTAAGAGATGACAGATCTTACTATTTCTCCTAGTAAGATCTGGAAATATATATATTAGAGGTAAACGATGCGCTGTAATACGACGCGCATGCCGGAGAGATGTTATGGTTTCGTAAACACGCCGGGTAGCAAATCAAAATATCTTACCAAAACCCGACCGTAGTTTCACCGAAGAAGTACTACACCTGGTATTTTAACGAGTTTTTTCTTTTGACGGCATAACGGACAATTCACAGTATGACAGTATGGTGGTTTTTCTCCGTGGAAATGTAAAATAAACGTATAAACCTGGTGATTTTTACAAAAAAGTAACCTCTCATATAGAGAATTCAAAACAAAGGAACCTGAAACAGAGCGCGCCCGACGCAGCGCTACCAGACCTCATTTTGTTCTGTGTTCCTGGTTTGTTTGGTCTTTCTCTCTGGATTTTCCTGATAAACATCTTACTCGTGTGCCGGTAAGATCGGACGGCCCCTGTACCGCAGTTTCACCGAGGGAGGGGGAAGTTCCATGCCGGCCGCTGACCGAAGTTGCGCTGCTGATCAGCGGCACCGAAGTCTGACCGCAGAAACAGCGTGGTACTTCCGGTTCCACGCTGTTCCTGCCGGTACCGCACGTATGCCTGCCGCGCATTCAGGCGTTGCGTGGTAGTGATACCCTCCAGTCGGCAATTATGTCGGGTGGTGCCACGCTCGTAGTGGTAGTGGTGAAGTATATGGCTTTCTGATGCAATAGCCATGCTGCCCATCACTCACTCTGGGGCACTACCTCCGGAACATGTGGCTCGGAGCGCCACATGTTCCGGAAAAAGACAAAAACGTACCATGCTGCCGCAGGCGAAATACGCCGTTATCGAGCGCAACCGGTCCGTTTGAACGCGTACCGCGTAACTCCTCTTCATTATTGCATTGATAAGAACGCACGCGACGACGATTATTGCATCTTGAGAGATCTGGATTTTGTGTCACCATTGCATCGCGTCCGTGCGCCTGCTTCTTCCTGTGCTATACTGGGCAGCGTTTTACCAGCCAGTCACAATCGAATGAACGAATGAGGAGCGCGTATGAAGATATACAAGGCCCGCGCGCCCATGCGCATTGGCTTCTTTGGCGGTGGTACCGATGTCAGTCCCTACGCCGAGGAGCATGGCGGGAAGGTGCTGAATTGCACGATTAACCTGTTTGTCCGTTGTATGCTCCGTCCCGGTACAACGCCCGGTGTCACCGTTCGCTCCCTCGACCTGGAGGAGGTCAGCCGGATGGTGAGCGGGCGACGCTGGGAGGGCCACCTGCCGCTGCCGCAGGCGGTGCTGGACGCCGTGCCGGTTGTCCATCCGGATAATGATATCGAGCCGGTGGGCGTAGATATTACGATGTTTAGCGATGTGCCCCCCGGCAGTGGCCTGGGCTCCTCCTCAGCGCTGGTGGTCAGTATGCTCAAGCTGCTCTATGCGGCCTATGGCATCACCACCGAAGCCGATCCGCATACCCTGGCTGAACTGGCCTACCGCATCGAGCGCAAAGACCTGGGCATCCCGGGTGGACGGCAGGATCAGTATGCTGCCGCGTTCGGCGGGATGTCGGTCTACCACTTCGGTGAGAATCGGGTGATTGTTGAGCCGGTGATTACGGACCAGGCCGCGCTGCTGGAACTGGAGAGTAGCTTGATCCTGGGTTATATCGGCGACCGGCGGCTGCTTACGCGGCACCTTATGGAAGATCAGGTGCGCCGACTGGTGGAGGGGGATACACTACGCTACCACGATGAGACCAAAGCGTTTGTGGACGAGGCGACGAAGCTGCTGCGGGCGCTACGCATTGCGGACTTCGGGCGGCTCCTGCATGATGCCTGGGAGGTCAAGAAGGCTTTCTCGCCGCATATTGCCCCGCCGGTTGTGGAAGAGGTCTACGAGATGGCGCGCAGGCATGGTGCGTGGGGCGGTAAAATTACCGGCGCGGGCGGCGGTGGCTTTATGATCTTCGCCTGCCCCTTTGAGCGGCGGCTAGAGCTGGAGCGCCTGCTGACGAACGCTGGAGTGCAGATCCGGCCCTTCTCATTTACCACCCGCGGCGTAGAGGCGTGGGCGGTTGCGGAGCATGGGTAGGCGCGCAACAAAGTGTGGAGTACGTTCCCGCAGAGAGAACGAACCGGGGCACACCGCAGTGTGCCCCGGTCCATAACCTCGCGTCGTTTCAACACCGATCAGGGTTCGATCGCAATTGCCCAGTCGGAGCGGTAGGGTGCGGTCCAGGTACTGCCATCAACCGTGAAGGTAATCTCCTGGTAGCTCTTGCGCGTATCCACCGCCACGCCGCGCTGGCCCGACAGTCCATCAATCTGGATGCTGCTCACATCTTCGCCATAGAAGCTGTAGGCGTCTCCGCTCTGCAAACAAACCGCATCGGTGCGGTCATTGCAGCGTGCAACGCCCAGCGTGTAACGCCCCTCCCAGAAGCGCGCCAGCGTGAGGAACTGGTCGGCATTCCCGAATGCTTTGGACCCATCATCCGAGCCCTGGCCGCCGGTCAGGTTGCCATAGATGCCGGCTACGCCGCCGCTCATCACCGCATTCCAGGCCACCCGCCGGAGTT
This sequence comes from Chloroflexaceae bacterium, assembly GCA_034437035.1. Taxonomy (GTDB): domain Bacteria; phylum Chloroflexota; class Chloroflexia; order Chloroflexales; family Chloroflexaceae; genus CAKZQX01. The sequence continues at coordinate 9,150 of DAOTUI010000070.1, read as the reverse complement.
CGTCCTCCGAGAAGTCCCGGCTACCACTATCCAGGTTGCGCCAGCGGTCCTCCGAGAAGGCCGGTTTGGTGGACTTGTGATCAAAGGCTTGCCGCAGGTCGTCGTAGGTGGGTTTTACCTGCTCGTAGGCGGCATACTCCAGTGCGTCCGTCCAGATGCCGATCTGTTCGGCCTTGTAGCGTGCGCCCAGCAGATGGTCCCACCCCAGATGCGCCTGCATATGGTCGTGCCAGGTCTGCACCTGACTGCTGTCGGCCCATTCCCAGACATCATAGCCATAGCCCATCGTCCAGCCGGGCAGCGGTCCGAGGCGGGCGGCAATGTAGCGCTGCACCCGGCGCGCCGCCGTCCCATTCAGCCCGTCCATGCCCTGCGTCGGGTTCTGGTCCCGACTGCTATCGCCCCACATCCAGAGATGCACCGCGCCGCCGGCCGCATAGGTCTCGGTAATCAGCTCCTCAATGATCTGGAAGGTAGCGCGGTCCGGGTCGGTATTGTCGGCCTGGTCGCACTCTTTGGTGCCGGCATCAAACCAGGAACAGCCCATCGAGATGTGGAAGCCGGTGAAGCCCGCATCCCGAATGAATGTCTGAATATCGCGGTCGATCTCGCTGCTGCTCAACCGGCCGGGTACAGCCTGGATCGCGTAGCGCGGCACAAATGCCTGCCCGGTACCACTGCGCACCCATTGTCCATTCTGAGCCACGACGAAGCCGGGCAAGTCGCCGGCACTAATCTCGATAGTCCCGCTGTGCCGATCAAGATCAGCATCGTTGCTGCTGGTGGTCACGGTCCAGGTGCCGGCCTGCGTGCCGGTGAAGCGGAACTTCCAGGTATCGCCGCCGTCATAGAACATTTCCGTGGTGCGGGTCTCGCCGCTGTTCTGATGTACGAAGGTGGCGGCGGCAACCAGGTCAAACGGATTGCCGGAGTAGGTCGGGTTGTCCAGGCTCCACTCCAGAAATGCCCACTGGGTGCCAGTCTGATCCAGCGTGGCGGATTCCGGTGTGTTTGTCGGCACCGTGGTCGTGGTTGCCGTGACCGACGGTATGGCCGTCTCAGTTGCCGTGGCCGATGGTACGGCTGTGCCGGTTGCCGTCGCCGTAGGAACGTCGGAGGGAACGCCGGTTGCGGTCGGTGTAGCTGCGGGGGCGGGCGCATCTTCAGCGATCACAACCACGTTGTAGTTGCTCTCCGCGCCCAGCATCGGGGCCATCGCATTGCCCCCCAGGACCACTAGCCCTGCCGGGAAGCTCTTGCGATAGAGCCGTCGCTCTACGTCACTGGTGCCCAGCAAGTCGCCGGTTTCAGTCCAACCGCCCTCGGCCAGCCATGCCGGGAGCGCCTGTGCCCGGCTGTCGTAGGCCACATACACCGTGGCGCCGGCCGTCAACTCAAACCGCAAGAAGTCGGGCACTGTGGCCCATTTATCATCATTCGCGGTGCGAATGAAGGGCTGCCCCGCAAAGCCGGTGGGCATGCTGGTGACGGTGTAGGAGCGATCAATGAAGGTGCGGGTGCCTTCCTGCAGGCTTTTTACCGGATAGGTATCGCCGCTGGCAGCGGCAACGTTAGTGACCAGGTCGGTTGGGGTTGCGGGTGTTGCGCTGGGCGGCGTAATTGGGTTGGTTATACTGCTGCCGTCAGTTGCCGTAATCTCGATGTAGTTGATCTTGTTGTTACTGGAGCCGGAGGCGTTACTGACCGTCAGCCGGCCATCCGTGACCGTTACGGTGACAGTTCCTTCCAACCAGCGGGTGGTACCGTCGGGCGTGCCATCAACAGTCAGCGTGTCCTCGACCGCAATTTTGTAGACGCTGTCGTAGTATCCGGGGTCGCCCGCGACCAGATGCACCTCGTAGGTACCCGCACGCAGGGCGATTTCCCAGTTCAGGCCGTCCGTCTTTTGCATATGGTTCAGCGTGTCATAGCGCTGATCCGGTGAGCGCGACAGGTTGCGGTCGCGGGTCTCGTCGTTCGGGCTGCTCCAGCCATAGGACCAGCCATTACCGCGATCACCAAAGGCCGCACCGCTATCGACCAGGTAGCCGTCGGGGGTGGACGCTGAACTCGGCTGGAAGTTGATCGCGACACTGGGGGTATCCGCCGATACGGTGGTCGGTGTGCCGGCTCCCAGGAAAAGCCCGGGAAGCAGCAAGCATGCTACCAGCAATAGGGTGATATGGGGTCGGTTGTTTTGCATCATTCTCCTCCTTAAGATCTACTGTGCGATTTGATGCAGCGTGCCAGGTCGTAGCGTGCGCCATGGATGATCAGCCGGCGGCAATCGGCCGGGTATGCCACTTACCTGCGCAAACAACGTCAGGTGTGTGGCCTGTACAGAGGGTAACAAAAATGTCATCCCGCCGGCTACCCAGAGTCATTGACAAATGTATCCAGAACTCGGGACTGTGTGCTATCAGGAGGTAATGCGGATGCAGTGCGGCAGCATGGCTACAGCACTCTAAATGGCAGGAGTTACACGGTGCGTGTTCAAACCGGACGTTTGACCCGATGAAAATCCGATTCGCCTGCAGCAGCATGGTACTTTTTTTTGCACAAAAAATTTGCACAAAGTGCAAATTTTTTGTGCAAAAAGAAGGTTTCTTCCGCCCTGCCGGAGGCGGAATCGCTTGTCGGGTCAACGACCGCGTAACTCGTGTCATTTACACGAGTTACGCGGTTGACATACAACCCGGACGTTTGACCAGATGGAAGCCCGATTCGCCTGCGGCAGCATGGTACTTTTGTATCTTTTTCACAAAAATTCGGCTCACAGAACCGAATTTTTGTGAAAAAGGATGTCTAGTTCCGCCCTGCCGGAGGCGATATCTGCTTCCACACGAGTGACCGCGTAACTCGTGTAAATGATGCAGTGCGGCAGCATGGCTACCGCACTCCAAATGGCATATACAAACCCCCGCAGATACGCCGGTATCTGCGGGGGTTTGAGTTATATTATGTGGCGAATTGTGGAGAATGAACCTGTGCGAGAACGCGCTTAGAAGAGGATCTGATCAGCGGGAACATCCTGCAAACCAGCCCAGGGCGACTGCACCTTGCCGGCCCGCAGTTGACGACCAAGCCGCATTGACAGCAGCAGCAGCAGTGCCACAACTAAACCTACCAGCGAGGCTGTGTACACGGTCGTGTAGCCAATGACAACGCTGCCGGTGAAGTGTTGCGCGATGTCACGCGCCAGACCGCCGCTAATGGTGCCAAAGCCCTGCGCCAGTGCCTGCGAAACGCCCCATAAACCCAGAAACAGCCCTGCATGGCCGCGATCGGTAATTGTCATAATCAACGCCAGGCTGCCGACGATGAACATGCCCCGGCCCATGCCGATCATCCAGACCCCGGCACGAAACGGCCCGACCAGCGCGGCATCACTGGCATAACTAATGATCAGGAAGCCCAGGATGCCGCTGGCACACCCCAGAAAAATCGGCAGCACGGGTGAGCGCCCCCGCCAGAGCAGCCATCCGGCCAGCGTGATCGCGGTCAGCATCGCAACGCCCCACCATGCTGTCAGGCGGGTTGTTGCGGCAACGCTCATATTCAACACCTGCCCGCCGTAGGGTTCCAGCAGCACGTCGTGGGTGGCGAAGGCGGCAGTAGCGATAAAGAGCAGCGCGAAGATCCCCCGCATCATCTTTTGACCGGCCAGCATACGCAATGACTCGCCCAGCGAGTGTCGCACGCGGATGGCATCTTGCTGCGAAGCCACTTTGCCGTCAGGCCGCAACCGCTCCTGCCCCCACAATGACAAAAATGTCAGCGCTACGAAGATCACCGCCGAGCCCTGCATCACCCGGATCAGCCGCATTGGATTGTAGTCAATGAGGAACATCCCGACCAGAACGGAGCTGACGATGGTGCCCAGCACCAGCATAATCCATAACACGGCCAGCACCCGTCCGCGCTCCTGCGGGGCGGTAATATCGCTGACCAGCGCCAGATAGATTGTCTCAACGATATTCACGCCGATACCATAGGCCAGGAAGATCATCGTACAGATGACCATTGCCGGCCAGAACCCGATTGCACCATTGCCGCTGAGCAGAATCAGCGAGAATGGCGCAGTCGCCAGCCCACCATATGTCAGCATTGCGCCCAGAACTACGTAGGGTGTACGCCAGTTCCCTCTGGCCCGTTCCTGATCGGAGTGAAAGCCAATCAATGCGCGCGCGGGCGAGATAAAGTAGTGAATCGCAATGAGAAAGCCGACCGCGACGGCCGGAATGCGTGCTTCGTCAATCAGTACCCGATTGAGCGTGCCGGTCAGGGGCGCAAGGGAGAGTCCCATCCCAAATTGGAACAGGCCCAGACGTAGAATATGGAGCCATCGGCGCATGGCCTGGTGGTGGTCAAGCCAGGCTTGGGTCTGGTGCTTCAGTTTTGCCAGCCGCCTGAGTTGCCTGCGGACTGCGACCATCGCTCTGCCTCCTTAAAACAGTCAGGGCAATCGCATATAAACCTTTACGGCGTTTTGCCGCATCCTGATGCGGCAAAACGCCGCCATCACAGACACGAGCCACACCAAACTTATCGTGCGGAACAACCCCGCTACGGTATGCGCGTCTGCGTAAGACAGCAGTGAAAACAACCATAGCGGTGAAACGAATGCCGTTACATCACATGAACGTAGCGAGCGTGTGCTTCAGAACGGCATGCTCCATGGTGATTTAAATGCAATTGCCCTGTTAAAACAGTACGACCTCAGAATTGTACATATTATAGCACAGGGTATCCTTATCATACAGGGATCAGCGACCCGAACCGGCCGGAACAGGGCAGATTGCACCCGGCAAATTGCGCCGGCGGTGACACTGTATGACGCACGGCGTAGCATATTGTGGTATCATAAGATTATTATCCTTCACGACAAATCAGCGGGCTGTTTCGGCCGCGCTGCACGGGTGATAGCGTAAATATATCAGCGAGGACGTATGAGCCGCATCACCGTAACCTTTGCGCGCCTGCGCGAAGCCCGTCAGGTAGCGCTGATGCCCTATCTGACGGTGGGTTTTCCGCAACGCGATAGTACACTTGAACTGGTACCGGCTATGGAAGCCGCCGGTGCCGATATGTTCGAGTTGGGTGTACCTTTCTCTGATCCGCTGGCCGATGGCGCGACCATTCAGCGGGCCACGCAGCGCGCGCTGGAACAGGGTGTTACGCTGGCCTTTTGCCTGGAGACGGTTGCCGCATTGCGCACACGCGGAGTACGCGCACCACTACTGCTGATGGGCTACTATAACCCGCTGCTGCGCTATGGCGTCGAGCGAGCCTGTGCCGAACTGGCAGCGGCGGGCGGCGATGGCTGGATTGTGCCGGATGTGCCGCCGGAAGAAGCACATGAACTGCGCCAGGCCGCAACCGCGCATGGTCTTGATCTGATCATGTTTGTGACACCGACAACCCCCGACGAGCGCATTGCGCAGATTACCCGGCTGGCAAGCGGCTTTATTTACTGTGTCTCGCTGACCGGGGTCACGGGCGCGCGCCAGGTGTTGTCCCAGGGTCTGGCTGACTTCCTCGGTCGGGTGCGCCGCCAGACTGATCTACCGCTGGTGGTAGGCTTTGGGATCAGTACCGCTACGCATGTGGCGCAGGTGGGGCAGGTTGCCGACGGCGCGATTGTGGGGAGTGCGCTGATCAACCATATTGCCGGGTTGCCGCCGGAGCAAATGGTGGAGGAGACCGCCGCATTTGTGCGGGCACTCCGCACGTAGTGTAGCTATCTACGTTTAGATATTGTGAGGGTTTGTACAAGTTAGTTTGTAACCCTGAGGTGTATACTGGAGCCAAATCTTGAATTGGTTCACACGATAGAGCAATGGACGCTCAGTTGGAAACTTCAGTGGGGAGGTAACCAGCAGCAGAACATTCGCGGTTTTTTGGTTCTGGTGATAGTCTTTGTTCTCTGGTTGTTTGTTCTCTCTGTAGTGGTTGTTCCTATGCGCCAGTTATGAGAAGCGGCGCAGAGATTGAACCCGGAACCGGATGCGTATGCCTGATGCACTGCTCCGTTTTCGGCAGGTCTATGGTAGACGCATACACTTTCGCTGAAAGAAAGGAAGGGTAACGATGGTAACACTTAAAGATGGCAATATTCCGTCCGAAGAAGAGGTTAAGAAGAAAAATCGCGGCATGGAAGGCATGGTTGCCGCCCGTACCGGTATCAGCCATATCGACGGTGAGAATGGTCGCCTGTTCTACCGTGGTCTTGATATTAACGACCTGGCCGCCAACTCCACATTTGAGGAGACCACAGCACTGCTCTGGTATGGTAAACTCCCCACCCGGCGGCAGCTCGAGCGCTTCCAGGAGAAGTTTGCTGAGAACCGCCTGATCCCCAATGATGTTATTTCGATCCTGCTCTCGCTGCCCAAGAAGACCTCACCGATGGGTGTGCTGCGGACAGCCGTCTCCGTTATGGCAACATATGACCCGGACGAAGGCGATAACTCGCTAGAGGCGAATGTCAACAAGTCGGTGCGGTTGACTGCCTCGATGCCGACGGTGGTTGCGGCCTGGGAGCGGATTCGCAACGGGCTCTGGCCGGTTACACCCAGCACGGAGTTGAGCCACGCGGCCAACTTTCTCTACATGCTGACTGACCGGGTGCCAACCGAGACCGAGGCCAAGGTTCTAGATACGGCGCTCATTCTGCATGCCGACCATGGCCTGAATGCCAGTACCTTCGCCGCGCGTGTTACCGCCAGTACGCTCTCGAACTTGCATAGCTCGATCACCTCGGCCATTGGGACGCTCAAGGGTCCGCTGCACGGCGGGGCCAACGAGCAGGTGATGCGCATGCTGCTGGAGATTGGCGATGTGGACCGGGTGGAGCAGTACATGGACGGCGCGTTTGCGGCCAAGAAGAAGATTATGGGCTTCGGGCATCGCGTCTACAAGGCTGATGATCCCCGTGCTTCCTGGCTCCAGAAGCTCTCGAAGCAACTGGGCGAGTCGACCGGCAATACTCGCTGGTACGAGATGAGTGAGCGCATTCGCAAGCTGGTGCAGTCACAGCGCACCCTGCCGGTCAATGTGGACTTCTACTCCGCTTCGCTCTACTACACGCTGGGCATTCCGCTGGATCTCTTTACACCGATCTTTGCCATCAGTCGTGTATCCGGGTGGACGGCGCACGTTTATGAGCAGTATAGCGACAACCGCCTGATCCGCCCCATGTCCGAGTACGTCGGGCCGGAGGATGTGCCCTATGTGCCGCTGGACGAGCGCGAGTAGGGATCGGTAGATCGGTTGATCATCACTGATCGTGAGTGATTATGTTGGGTAATCGGTAGTCAGCACTCACTGCTGGCTACCGATTTTTCTTGCTGTTTTGTATTTGTAAAGGGAGTTTTTCGGTCTTTGCGAACAGGCGTTATACAATTCACTATACAATTCACTGACACGAGTTACGCGGTGGGTGTTTACGTCAGGCGTGTCATCCAATGCAGAACGAGTTTCGCCTCCGGCAGGGTGGAAGAGACCAGATCTTTTTCACAAAAAATCACTTTGTGAATTTTTTGTGAAAAAAGACAAAAAAGTACCATGCTGCCGCAGGCGAAGCCGGCCATTACTGTGCTCAAACGCCCAGTTTGCAGACCCACCGCGTAACTTAAGTCACTGACACGAGTTACGCGGTCGGCGTTCAAACGTTCCGTTTGATCAGATGAAAGGCAGAGTCGCCTGGATGAACAGCCCAATTCGCCTCCGGCAGGGTGGAAGAAACCATCCTTTTTTACATAAATTTTTGCACGAGGTGTAAAAATTTGTGTGAAAAAGACAAAAAAGTACCATGCTGCCGCAGGCGAAGCCGGCGTTCGGGTCCGGCAACATGCCGGAATTGGCTGCACCGCGTAACTTGTGTCACTGACAGGACTTACGCAGTTCTCCACCTGGAGATGTATTTCGCCTCCGGCAGGGTGGAACAGACCACCTTTTTCACGAAATTTTTGCACAACGTGCAGAAATTTCGTGAAAAAGATAATAGCGTACCATGCTGCCGCAGGCGAATCGGGCCACGCATTTCAATCAAACGTCCGGTTTGCACGTCCACCGCGTAACTCGTGTCACTGACACGAGTTACGCGGTCACTGCCCCGGAAGGTACTTCAGCCTCCGGCAGGGTGGAAGAGACCATCCTTTTTTACAAAAAAATCACTTTGTGAATTTTTTGTGAAAAAAGGCAAAAAAGTACCATGCTGCCGCAGGCGAATCCGGCTTTTGGGTTGGTCAACCGACCGAAATAGGCTGCACCGCGTAAGTCCTGTCACTGACCTGAAAGGGGATTGCGCCTCGCGGGTTCAACCCGCATATGCCAGGACTCTGGGGCAGCGCCGGTGGGTGTAAACCATATGCACAGATTTGAGACCTTGCGCAAATGATGGTACGATAGTACCGGGTACCAGGAGAGAGTTTCTGGCCGGGAGGTCAGGCTAGGAAGGGCCATTGTTATGGCAACGTTTGAGTCGGAACTGAGTGTGCGCAGGGCGGGTCGCAGTTTGCGGATCTCGGCCATTCATCTGGCCGGGTTGGGTATCAGCACACTCCTGGGGTTGGTCGCCGGGTCTGCATTTTACTGGGCCGCGCCGGAGCGGGCCTGGAATATTTTCCTGGCCGGGTTCTTGTGGACGATGCTTGTGGCGGCCGGGGCGGCGCTGGTGCGCTGTGTGCGCGAGCGGTTGCCCCGGGGTGCCTGGGTGCGCGGTATTGCTATGGGATGTGAGATGACATTCCCGCTGACAACGCTCTACATGCTGGCCGTCGGGCTGTTAACATTGGGCGTACCGGCGGATGGAGCGACCCAGGTGGGCAATGTGGTGCTTGCCGCCCGACCGGATTTTCTGGCAGTTGCCCCGGTGTTCTATGCGGCCAGCCTGGTGCTGGGTGTGGTTGTTGGGCCGGTATACTTACCGTTCGCTTAAATCTGGACAGTGTTCGCAAAATCGGGTAGGCTCGTCCTATGAACGAGCAACTGACCATACACACCGAACGGGTGGATGATGTGCCGCTGCTGTTGGCCCATATGGAGCGCCTGGCGCTGCCACAGATCCTGGATCAGCACTTCCCGGCCCATGGGAATCACCAGGGGTTGAGCCTGGGTTGGCTCAGCACGGTCTGGCTGGCACATATC